>CBCSOX010000213.1:0-4264 GCA_965141735.1 uncultured Oscillospiraceae bacterium
ACAGCAGTCTCGAGTATGCCAACAACATCAAGGACATTCTCGCCCGTTACGGCTATGAGGATCAACAGACGTTTGCCCAGGCGCTCGGCGACGCGCGCAGCAAACAGCAGACGATTGAATCCACTGTTGCAAGCCTTGCCTCCCTCGCCCGGCCCGATGCACCCGGGGAGGATTTCACCAGCCGGATGGAGTCAATCCGCAGCGCAATGGTCGCCCTGCTCGACAGTCCGGACCTCGAGAGCAAACAGTTTGAAACTGTGTCCACCCTGGTGTCCGAGCTCGTCAGTCTCTCCGGCGGGGAGGAGGCGTCCTCCACCGAAATCCTCAGCGATTTAAAACGGCTCAGCTCCCAGCTCCAGAGCAGCGAGGAGCCGCTCATGCGCAAATATGAGGAGGTCAAGGAGGGGCTTGCGCAGCAGCACAATCAGAACCGTGCGATGTTCGACCTCAAGGCGCAGCTGGATTCCGAGGTTCAGGACGCGGTCACCCGCATCAACAACATCGCCCCAGCGGATCAGCAGCTTAACCCACAGGCCGAGGAGTTCCGAATTTATGACATGTACGTCCTGCCGGTGAAAAACCTCACTACGCCAAAGACCGCTCCGATGGCCGCCCTCTGCCTGACACTCGCCGCGCTGGTCGACCTGCTCACCGTTCTGTTTGCAATTATTCTCAAACGGCATTCCTCCATCCTCTCGGTCAAAAAGGTTTCCGATGTACAGCACGCGGGGGAGGAGGCGTTCAGCGAGCTCATCCTATCCTCCCTCATGTTCAGTGGGGAAGGGGAGGACCGAAACTCGGTGGCGAGCCTGGTCGGGCGGCTATATTCCTTTGTCCGTTCCTTCCGTGCGACCGAAGCGGCGCTTGAACAGGGGTATTCCCTTTGCGCGGGGTTCGATCAGGTAAAAGAGTACTCGGTGCTCCTGTCGATTCTCTGCCAGCTCAATTACGCGAGGATAGTGCCGCGGGAATATTACGAAGTGATGCGCCGCGCCCCCTACAACTATGCCGAGATCGACGGAAAACCGGCGGAACAGATGGCTCCGGACGACATCGTCCTGCTCAAAAGCAGGTTTGTCCTGTGGGTCAATCAGAAGTTTTCACGCTATATCACTGCTGAAGAGGAGGTGTAGGCTATGCTGCTTTGGATGATCGCCGCGCTCTACATCCTGGGGTTGCTGACGAACCAGATTCTCAGCATCCGGTACAGGAGAAGCAAACAGCTTCATCCCAGGATCTCCTACTGGGTCGTGTTTTTCTTTGTCACGCTGGTCTCGCTGGTGCTTTATTTTAACCAGGTTCCAATCGGAGCGTTTTTTGAAAACCTCTCCACTGTTAAAGTGATCGGAGTTTTTCTCTGCATTCTACTTTTACTCGTTTTGTTTGAACTTTCCTCCCCCATGAACTTAGTACGGCGGGCATTCCGCAAGGACAGGAAGGGACTTCAAGAGGAAGAGGAAGCTGTTTTTTCCGAAGGAGAGTACGAGAGGGTCCTGCGGCTGATTGTCGGTCTGGTCGCTCTGTTTCTCATCCTCTCCGCTCCTCTTAGCTGGGGGCTTGAGCGCGCAGGGGCGGCGCAGGAGCGGGCAGGCCTGCTCTGCATCATCGGCGTCCTCATGGTGGTTTTGCTTCCGGTCTGTATCCGGCAGATCGTCTATTATTTAATACGGATCAAACGGCTGCAGCCCGGACAAGAGCTATGAAATCGTCGACGGCTATCTGCGCCACAAGAACAGAAAGCTGTAGCGGATTTTTCTCGGCCTGTCAGCTGTGAAAACATTCAGCGCCAGCTGGTATTGGAGTGCTGGTGCTGACCAGATGGGACCGGTTGAGGAACTGCCCCTGAGTTTGGGCGCAGAGACCCTCAGCCGGTATCTTTGGCTTCAAAGCGGCGGTGTCCCTGGACGCGTAGCGCACCGTTACAGCCGAAGAACAAACGCATGAAACTTCGGTTTTAGGCACTGCGTCAAGGGCTAGGTGCGTAATCGTACAAAACGCCTGTGGAAACTGTGTCCAACAGTTTCCACAGGCGTTTTGCAGTCCTTCGACTGGACTCCATGAGAGGAGCGACATAAACTTGTCTTTTTTATCTGGCAGGGAAAATTTTGATCTACGCTCCCCTTGGGGGGTGCCAACTGACGTTCTTTCCGAAAAAATCTACAGCCTTGGAATTTCAATCCACGGTTATAGCCTTTATGAACGGTACAAAAAAGTGTCGCCGTTCCTTACGAGTGTATATTGAGATAAAATGGAGGACTGGAAATCCGATTTGACTATAGTTGCCGTCCCTTTACAGGTGTGTAGTGAGATCACTGACCGACGTATATCCAAGTTACAATCACTGATATCGCCCCGAATCAGGAGTACAGCAGGGAGGAGGGGAGGAAAAACAAATAGGGCGCGGTGAGCACCGCAAAGGCGAGCGCGGCTTTTTTTCGCTGCCCTTTTGTAAGGTCCAGCTTGTTGAATGAGATTTTGTAATTGAACAGGTAAATGCACAGCCCGGCGGCCGCAACGCAGAGCAGGGTAATGCCAAACGCCCAGAAATTGCTGAACGGATTGAAAGAAATTGCACTCGAAATCGTTTTCTCCCACCACTCGTTCGGGTGAAGAAAGGTGGCGCCAAGCAGCAGAATCGAGCCGATGATGTCGGAGAGAAACCCGAACAGCCAGACTTTGAGGATCGCCTTTTTGTAACCGGTTTTGAGCTCGTGTTCGAGCAGTTTGAGGGCGATGAGCAGGATCGCGCTGTCGATGACAAAGTTTGCAGGCACTACGATCAGCCAGGCGGTGGGAAGCAAAAAGAGGAACCAGACCGGAAACAGGACGTTGTACAGGCGGACTTGTTTTTTCATACGCAATTCCTCAGCCGCTCAGACATGCGGGATGTTGGTGTGATTGGAAATTTCTGAATTGGTGGTGCACAGGTCGTCAATGCTCAGGTCGTGGATGTCGCTGTGACCTGAAATCCGGGCAAAGGTCTTGAGCTCCTCGCGCGATACGTTGAGGAAGTTGGCGAGCCTTTGAGCGCTGTTGTCGATGTGCAGCCGTTTGCGCAGCTCGGGGTCCTGTGTCGCGCAGCCGACCGGGCAGTTCCCGGTGTCGCAGACCCGGTACTGCTGGCAGGCAGCCGCCATGAGTGCAGAGGAGGCGATGGCGATCGCGTCCGCCCCCATGGCGAGCGCTTTGGCAAAGTCGGAGGAGACGCGCAGCCCGCCCGTGATCACCAGGTCGATGTTGAGACCGTGGGCGTCCAGATATTTTTTGGCGCGGTGCAGCGCAAAGATCGTGGGGACAGAGCTAGCATCCTTGAGCATTTTGGGGCTTGCGCCGGTCGCGCCGCCGCGTCCGTCGATTGTGATGAAGTCCGGCTTTGCGTGGGCGATGAATTCCAAATCCCATTCAATGTGCCCCGCGGCGATTTTGACGCCGACCGGTCGGCCCTCCGACTGCTCGCGCAGTTGAGTGACGAGATTTTTGAGATCTTCCTTGGAGCGGATGTCCTCAAAATAGGAGGGGCTGATGATATCCTGCCCCACCGGCTTGCCCCGCACGGCGGCGATTTCGGGCGTCACCTTTTCCCCCGGCAGATGACCGCCCATCCCCGGCTTGGTGCCCTGGCCAATCTTGATTTCAATCGCGTCGGCGCGGCGCAGGTTGTGCGGGGTGACGCTGTAGAGATTGGGCACATATTCAAAGATGTATTTGTAGGAGGCTTCCATTTCCTCGGGGAGAATGCCGCCCTCTCCGCTGCACATCGCGGTTTTGGCCTTGGCAGAGCCTTTGGCGAGCGCGAGTTTCATCTCTCTGGAGAGAGCGCCGTACGACATGTGGGAAACATAGACCGGATTTTCCAGCACCATCGGCTTTTTGGCATGCTTGCCGATGACGGTGGTCGTGCTCACCGTCGCGTGTTCGCTGAGCGGGAGGGGATTGAGCTGCGCGCCGAGGAGGAGAATGTCATCCCAAGAAATGATAGGAAGGCGGGTGCCCATCGGCTCGATGATGGAACGGCCGCTGACAGCCATTTGATGAATCGCCGCCATATGGCGCTCGGCGTCGCTGCTGGTTTGGAAAAACTCAGCGGGGTATTCAAGGCCTGTGGGCTGTTCGGGTGCGACAGGGGCGGGGACCGGTTCGGTCGGTGCGCCAACCCGCTCATAGACTTCCCGCGGCGCGGTGCACACCGGGCAGGTCCAGCTTTTGTCCAGCTCCTCCCACGGGATGCCCATCTTTTCTTCATCATAGATATATCCACAGATAC
>CBCSOX010000214.1:0-4259 GCA_965141735.1 uncultured Oscillospiraceae bacterium
ATGCGATAACCCATTCCATAAGTCTCGTTTGCCCAGTTGGAGAAAGTCTGGATGCGGTTGTCGATGATCATATCGCTGAGGGTGTCGACATAGTCCGCGCGCAGGCGGTCAACCTGTTTGCCCTCATCCTCATCCAGGATAAAGATCGCCTGCTTGTCCTGATAGTTCTCCGATTTGTCAAGCCCCATGACAAAGGGCAGGTAATCGCTGACCTGGTAGCCGCAGTTGGACTCGAACTCGTCGAGCATATGCGCCGACCAGGGGGTCAGGCCCTTGAGTTCGAGCGAATCCTCGAAGAAGTAGCCGCCGACCTCTTTGAGCAGTGCTTTGATCTCATCGTTAAACAGGGTGTTGTCGAGATAACTTGTGATGATCTCAGCGCCGTCCTGCGAGAGATGGTCCACGACCCAGCAGGATTTTCCGGTGCCTTCGGTCTTGTCGGTGTAATCCATGTACTGGTAGGATCCGTCGATGTTCTGACCAGTTCCGCGGCTGTACACCGTGATGAGGACATAGGTGTCCTCGGTGTTGTTGGTAAAGGTGACCGCAGCGGTGTCTTTGTTGACAGCCTCCGTCTCGGTCAGGTTTTCATAGGAGTCCGCGTCGAGGGTGTACTGAACGCGGTCGACCGGGTTGGAGTTAAACATTCCTTGAATGACCTTGGTGGTGCCCTCGCTTTCGAGCTTGGCGGCGTAGACGCCCTGGAGTTCGTTTTCAATCACGTCAAAATTGTTGGTGACGCTCACCGGGCTGATCACGCCGGAGTAGCTCTCGCCCGGGGCGAGCTTTTGAATCCCGTAGGTCAGCTCCTTTGCCGCCGCGTCGTCATTCGGGGTGATCTCATTCGAGGCCACCGGCCAGTAGGCGCTCAGCGTCAAGTCGACCTGGAGTCCGTTTTCCTTGGCTGCTTCCAGGACGGTCTGCAGCACGATCTGCCAGTTTTTGGATCCATAGAGATAGCTGCCGTTTTCGTTGCCCTCCTCAAGAGTTTGCTGTTCCGTTTTGGTCAAGCTGCGCACATCGGCAAGCTCAATCCCGCCGTATCCGGCATCTGCAATCTCTTTTAGCTCACGGTGGATCTCGTCAAGCCCCTCCTGGCTCGAAGCTGCCCACGCACCCGGCATCCAGTACCTGGCTTTGAGCTTTGCCTGGTTGTCTGTGGGGGAAGCAAATTCGGTGGCAAACTGGCTCGGTTCCGCCGGCTGTGCGGAAACCGACAGCGCAGTCATCAGAGACGATGCGGCGAGCAGGGCCGCAATCAGGGCGGCCAAGCCTTTTTTCAATCGTTTCATACAATACTCCTCTCTCTTTTTACAGTTGCTCACATCTGAGTGGGTAAGTTCATAATACCACAATAGATCCATGAAATATCAGTGGTTTTTTTGCACACTTTTTATTGTTTTTATGACTCATCACCACTATACCCTTGATTTTTATTTTATTTTTAGTTATTCTATAGAATGAAGGAGTTTACAAAAAAGGAGGGGTCCCATGCAGATCGACATGGTGCATTACTTTGAACTCGCACAAAAACAGGCGGACTTCTATTCCCGGCGCTTTGCCCAAAGGAACGATACCTTTTCAAAAAAGTTCCAGGAACACCGGACGCAGGGCTACCACACCATCTCGGACGACGAGTGGTTCACAACCGATGCAGAGGCGATCGTGACCCTGCACGATTACCGCTACGTGCCTTTCGGGCCGCCGAGCCATCCGCACAACCACGATTTTTTTGAAATGAGCTATGTCTACAAGGGGCAGTTTTACAACACTGTGGAAAACCAGGCCATTGAGCAGAAAGAGAACACGCTGGTTCTCCTCTCCCCCCGCGCCGTACACTCCTGCTACATTCGGGAAAAAACCGATATTGTATTCAACATCTTGATTAAGCGGTCGCTGGTGGAAAAGATTTTCCTTCGGATGTTTTCAGAGGAGAGTGCTGTTTCCCGCTTCTTTCTCGATTCTATTTACAACATCCATCAAAAAAAGCCCTATTTGGTGTTCCACTGCAATGAGGAACTTGTCAGCCTGGTTCACGGCATTGTCCGAGAGCATTTCGATCAAAAGCTGTTTTCCCAAAATATGATCATCGCCAAGCTCATTGAGTTGTTTTCCGAGCTTTCCCGGCTGTTTCAAATTACCCTGCAGGGCGAAAGTCCACTCCCCGAGAGCAGCTCCAACATCTCCGAAATTCTCGATTACATTGAAAACAACTACTCCAGCGTCACGTTGACCTCGGTCGCAGGGCATTTCAACTACTCTCCCAGCTATGTGTCGAGAATCATCAAAACCCACTTAAATCAAAGCTTTGCGTCGATTGTCCACAACAAAAAGCTAGAAAACGCCTGTCGTTATCTCAGCGCCTCCGACCTCCCGGTCGAACAGGTCGTCGAGATTGTGGGCTACAGCGATGTCAGCCATTTTTACAAGATTTTTAAGCAGAAATACGGCCTCTCCCCCCGACAGTACAGGACCCAATCCAACAAATTAGGCGCAGCACGCCATAACGCCCTCCCATAAACTCCTCATAAATTCTACACGATTCTTTCATTTTCTTTATGAGAATCCTTCATCTTTTTCACACCTTTTGAACACAATTGCCTGATAAAATAAAGACAGTCCAAAGGGAATCCCCTCCCCCGGGAACTCTCAGGACACTTCTTTTTCATTTTCTCTCCTTTTCTCTTTTGCCGCTTCTTTCCCCCGAGAAGCGGCATTTTTCTGCCCTTTTTCCTGTTTAGCCGGTAAACGGTGTTGCAAGGCTCCACTGTGCAAACACCTGCGTCTCACTCAAAACGACTTGACTTCGTAAGGAGGGAGCAGGTATCAAAGCTGTGAAAGACAATTCGATAAACAGGGATTTTCCTCCCCAACAGATGATTCATTTGCTCCAAAAGATCCATCCCGCCTCTCAAACAGAGTACATTTTATGCATTTGATGCCCTTTGCCTGTTCATTTTGATCGGCAAACCAGATGACAAATCCTGTTCTTTCGCAAGATAAAACGCATGCAACCGCCCCCTGCCGCATAAGTATGGGAAAAGGAAATCAGATAGAGGCGGTGTTACAAATGACGATCCATATTGTCCGGCCTGGCGATACTGTGTGGAAAATCGCCCAAATTTATGGGGCATCCCCCGACCGGATCATCAGTGACAATGCAATTGACAACCCGCGTGATCTTGTGATCGGCCAGGCACTTCTCGTCCTTGTCCCCGAAACAGTCTACACCATCCGCCCAGGTGATACCCTCAGCTCCATCTCCCAGGCGCTTTCTGTTCCGATTCTAACCCTGCTGCAAAATAACCCCAGCCTGATTAATCAGCCCACCCTGATTCCGGGGCAGACCATCGCTGTGAGCTTTCAGGGGGAGAAACAACGTGAAATTGCGGTCAACGCCTACGCATATCCCAACATCCGCCGAGATGTCCTGCGCAGAACGCTCCCCTATCTCACCTATTTGACGATCTTTGGCTATGGGTTTACGCCTGACGGCAATTTGATTCCAGTGGACGATCAGCCCCTCATCAACCTCGCCTATGAGTACAAAGCCGCTCCCGTGATGCTTCTCTCCTCCATCACCGAGGACGGGACCTTCAGCGGGGAACGCGCGCGCAGGCTGTTCCAAAGCCGGGAGCTGCAAAGCAGGCTGTTTGACCGCATCATTTCCCTGATGATCGAAAAAGGCTATCTTGGAATGGACATGGACTTTGAGTACATCAATCCCTCGGACAGAGGGGCGTATCTCTCCTTCCTCAGTTACGCCGCCCAGCGGCTGCACGCAAACGGATTTTTCCTCAACACTGACCTTGCGCCCAAAACATCCTCCGTCCAGCGTGGCCTGCTCTACGAGGCACACGACTACGCCTCAATTGGCGCAATTTCGGACACCGTGCTGCTCATGACCTATGAGTGGGGCTATACCTACGGCCCACCCATGGCGGTTGCACCGATCAACCGAGTGCGAGAGGTGGTTGAGTACGCAGTTTTCCAGATTCCGGCAGACAAAATCCTCATGGGAATTCCTAACTATGGCTACGATTGGGTTCTCCCCTATGAGCGGGACACCACACGTGCGGTGACAATCGGGAACCAGTATGCGGTTGAAGTGGCGGGGAGGGAGGGTGCTCAGATCCAGTTCGACCCCACTGCACAGACGCCCTTTTTTGAATACTGGGACAATCGCAAGCGAAAACATGTGGTCTGGTTTGAGGATGTGCGCAGCATTCAGGCAAAATTTGATCTGATGGATGAGTACA
>CBCSOX010000215.1:0-4253 GCA_965141735.1 uncultured Oscillospiraceae bacterium
CATCTGAAAGAAAAAATGAAAGAGGAATTGAACCGGACGGGCGGACGACTTAAAATGCGCGCGCTTTTTCATTATCGCTGTGCCCACTCCGGCGGGTGCAGACCGCAAACCGGACCTCTCCTGTCTGATCCGGGCGAGCGAAACGGTGGGGGCGCGGCTGCGCCGCGGATCGGTCGTGGTGTACGAGTCAACTGTTTATCCCGGAACCACCGAGACGGTCTGCGTTCCCATTCTCGAACGCGCTTCAGGGCTGCGGTGCGGCGTGGACTTTTTTGTGGGCTACTCGCCCGAGCGCGTCAACCCTGGGGACCCGGTCCACCGCATTGAAGAGGTTGTTAAAGTAGTCTCGGGGATGGATGCCCGCACCGCCGGACTTCTCAGTCAGGTGTACGGCCGGGTCATCCCCGCAGGTGTTTATCAGGCGTCCAATATCATGGTTGCAGAGGCTGCCAAAATGTTTGAAAATGTGCAGCGGGATGTAAACATCGGCTTGATCAACGAGCTCTCTGCTCTGATGGAGGCAATGAACATCGATACCCATGCTGTTGTAGAGGCCGCGTCGACCAAGTGGAACTATTCCCCCTATCAGCCCGGGCTTGTCGGCGGGCATTGCATCGGGGTGGACTCGCTCTACCTTCTTGACTGCGCGCAGCGGTATGGATGCAGGCTCAGGGTACTTGAAGAGGCCAGGAGGAGCAACCTGGTCGCGCCCGCACGGGTAGCGCTGCGCACCTCGGAACGGATTGAACAGCTCGGCTTGACTCCCTCAAGCGCCCGTGTCGCAGTCGCAGGATTTACTTTTAAAGAAGATGTCGCGGACATTCGCAACACCGGGGTGATGGAGGTGATTGAACATCTCCGGGCGCTTGGCATCCAACCGGTCGTTGCCGATCCCCAGGCCGATCCTGCCCTGGTGCGGCGGGTGTACGGGATTGAACTGACCCCGTTTGCCCTTTTGCAAGACCTGGATGTGCTGGTTGTCGCAGTCCGACACAGGGAGTATTGTCAGCTCACCCCCGAGCAATTGGATCTGCTGTTTCGCTGCGAAAAAAGGGCGCTCATCGATGTCAAGGGAATCTTTGACCAGCAGGAGATGCAGCGCCGCGGCTACCTGTACTGGAGGATGTGACCAGTTGTTGCCGCCCCGATTTTGTGTTATACTGAGGGCAGGAGGCGATTTTATGGCGAGGATATTTCTTGTGGAGGACGATCAGAAAATCAGGGAGGAGCTCACAACGCTGCTTGAAAAATACGGGAACAGCTGTTGTTCCTCAGATGATTTTACCAATATGCTGGATACGGTCCTCAAAAGCGGCGCTGAGCTGCTGCTGCTCGACATCAACCTGCCGGTGTTTGACGGCTATCACATCTGCCGGGAACTGCGCAAGGTGTCCGACCTGCCGATCATCATCGTGACCAGCCGGGACAGCGATGTGGATGAACTGATGAGCATGAATCTCGGTGCGGACGATTTTATCACCAAGCCGTACAATACCCAGATCCTGCTGGCGCGGATCAACTCGGTGCTCAACCGGGCATACAACAACCGTTCCGCCAAGGTGGTGTCTCACAACGGAGTATCGCTCGACCTCGCGACAAGCATTGTCTCGAACGGGGCGCGCCAAGCGGAGCTGACCAAGAACGAGCTGCGCATCCTGCACCTGCTGATGACAAACAGTGGCTGCATCCTCTCCCGAGACGAGCTGATGAACGACCTGTGGCAGTCGGACGAGTTTGTGGACGACAATACTCTGACGGTGAACATCAACCGGCTGCGCAAAAAGCTCGAGGGGATTGGAATCACCGGATATCTGGTGACAAAGCGGGGCCGGGGGTACATGGTATGAGTCTCTGGTCCTTTTTAAAGGGAAAGCTCGGGCTGCTGGTCATCCATTTGTTTCTCCTTTTTTTCACCGGAATGCTGCTCTCTGCCATGCGGCTCGATGGATCGACGATTTTTTACATTCTGACCCTGTACACAGCTGCCCTTCTGGCTGGGCTCACCCTTGAATACCTGCCCAAACGCAGCTATTACAGCCAGCTGCGCAGGCATTTAGACACGCTGGATCAGAAATACCTGCTCTGCGAGTTGATCGGCGAGCCGCCCTTTGAGGAGGGAAAACTGTGGTATGACGCCCTCAAACGTTCCGCCAAATCGATGAACGACCGGATATCCGAATACGAGTGTGCCTCGCGGGAGTACCGCGAATACATTGAGACCTGGGTGCACGAGGTCAAGACCCCAATCGCGTCGGGCAAGCTGTTGATTGAAAACAACCCGTCCCCCCTGACAGCCAGTATTGGGGAAGAGATCGACCGCATCGATCAGTTCGTCGAACAGGCCCTGTACTACTCCCGCAGCAGCAATGTGGAAAAGGATTACCTGATTAAGGGGGCTCTGCTCAAGGAGATTGTCAATTCGGTGATCCGCAGGCACGCCAAGTCGCTGATCGCAGCCCGGGTGAGCTTTGATCTGCAGGGACTTGACTGCACTGTGTATACCGACGTCAAGTGGACAGATTTTATTTTGGGACAGATCTTGAGCAACGCGGTCAAATACCGCCGGGAGGGTTGTCGGATTTCCATCACCGGGGAACAGGGGGAGAACGGCGTTTCCCTGAAAATTCGGGACAACGGGACCGGCATCCCGGCGCAGGATCTCAGCCGGGTGTTTGAAAAGGGATTTACCGGCCAAAATGGGCGCAGCTATGCCAAATCGACCGGCATGGGGCTGTACCTGTGTAAAAAGCTGTGCGGCAAGCTGGGGCTTGGGCTCTCCGTCCGCTCCGAGGAGGGTCGCTTCACCGAGGTGGAGCTTCGCTTCCCCAGACGGGAGCTTTTAGAGTGAATACAGTTGCTTTAAGTGAACAAGTGCGGTGGGCGCTGGTCGTCCGCTGTTTTAGCGATACGGCTTTCGCAGGGAACAACAATCAAAATACAGTGCGCATGGGAAATAACGGAGAAAGTTGAGATGGAGAGCGGTGAGGTCCGCCCAATGCAGGGCAGCGAGCAATCGGCTCGCCAAGCTGACAAATTGCATTGTGTTTTGCATTGAACAATTCGCTGTGCTGGCAGAAGAAACCTTGTTCGCTTTTGGTGCAAGTAAAGAGTCAAAGAAAAGGAGGCGTACCCAAGCGGGAAAATGGTCGGAGAGCTGATGAAACACTTGCCACTCGTGTGATGGAGCGGGCAGATCCTTGTATTTCTGCCCAAAGCCAATGCTTTTCGGTGGGATTGCGCAGATTACGCGATTGAGATCTGATTTTATAGCTTTAGCGAGGAGCGAAGCTCTTTGCCATAAAAACCACCCGCTGTGCGGGTAAGACGAGTGCTTAAGCAAAAGCGACTTTCTTTCTGTAGTAAGGATGAGAGTTCAAGCCATCAAAACAAAAACAGAAAGGAAGTGCAGTTTAGCACATACAAAATGGGGTATGCAAGTACCACATCGATTTTGCTCCGAAATATCGGAGCAAAATCATCTGCTAGGAACTGCGGCAGGATATACGAAATAGGATCGAAAATTTATGCAAATGGAAGGGAATAGGAATTATAGAAGGGCATATGATGACTAACTATATCCACCTATTGGTGAGTATTCCACCAAAATACAGTGTGTCACAAGTCATGAGATACTTCAAAGGGAAAAGTGCGAAGATGATAATCGAGAGACATGCAAATCTCAAATAGTAATTTGAGAATAGTAATTTTTAGGCGACCGGCTACTGTGTCAGTACAGTCTGGCTGAATACTACAATCGTCCAAAAATATATTCGAGAACAGGAAAAACAGGATCAGATAGAAGATAGTTTGAGCCAAAAGGAGGATATAAACTGGCAAGTAGTCCTGCCACCATGGTTTGAACAAAGTGACAGTCAGCGTCTTTTAGGCGCTGACTTCTATTAAGCCCTGATAGGGCTTTTTCAAGCTTACCCCTCTTAGGAGTGATCTTGACTTTAACAGCACAAGGTGACAAAACTGTAAGTGATTTGTAAGCCAAAAAACTGGCAGCTGTTCTGTTCCTGTGGTAAACTAAGGGTAGTCAAACAAACACCGACAGGAGGAACTTTGAGATGGAACCAGTTTTACGGGTGGAGAACATCCAAAAATATTACGGCAACAAAGGAAACATCACCAAGGCGATTGACAACATCAGCTTTTCCGTCGCACCCGGGGAGTACATTGGCATTATGGGCGCATCGGGCAGCGGTAAGACGACCCTGCTCAACTGTATCTCCACCATCGACAGTGTGACA
>CBCSOX010000216.1:0-4242 GCA_965141735.1 uncultured Oscillospiraceae bacterium
GATGACCGGATGTTTTCCGCAGGCTTTCCCGGAGGAGGCCCAGAAGCTGGACGAGGTGGACGTGCTGGTCGGCGCGGGGGAGAAGAAAAAGGTGCTGGACTACGTCAACGAGTACCTGCAAAAGGGGGAGCGCATCGTGCGCATCACCCCGCACAGCCGGGACGAGGGCTTTGAGCAGATGAGCGCCGGCAGCTTTCTGGAGCGCACCCGCGCCTTTGTCAAGATCGAGGACGGCTGCGACCGTTACTGCACCTACTGCATTATTCCCAAGGCGCGGGGGCCGGTGCGCTCCAAGCAGATGGCGGAGCTCGGAGAGGAACTGCGGGAGCTCGCGGTAAACGGCTATAAAGAGGTGGTGCTTGTGGGCATCAACCTCTCCTCCTACGGCCGCGATTTGGAGAACACCCGGCTCATCGACGCGGTGCGGCTCGCCTGCTCGGTCGACGGCATCGAGCGGGTGCGCCTGGGCTCCCTCGAGCCCGAACTGCTCACCGGGGAGGACATTCAGATGTTGGCGTCGCTGGAAAAATTCTGCCCCCAGTTCCATCTCTCCCTTCAGAGCGGGTGCGACGCGACCCTCAAGCGGATGAACCGCCACTACGACAGCGCCGAATACCTCAGAATTGTGCAGGATATCCGCGCCGCGTTCGACAACCCCTCGATCACCACCGACATTATGGTGGGATTCCCCGGGGAAACGGAGGAGGAGTTCGCCCAGTCGCTCTCATTTGCGGAGCGGGTCGGGCTCGCCAAGGCGCACGTCTTCCCCTACTCGGTGCGGGAAGGCACCGCCGCCGCGCGGATGCCGCAGATCGGAGGCGGAGTCAAGCAGCAGCGCGCCGCCGAGATGGCCCGGCTCACCGACCGAACCCGCCGCGCCTTTCTCGAAACCCAACTCGGGCGGACTGAAGAAGTGCTGTTTGAGACGGAACAGGACGGGTATTTCCACGGGTACACCAAAAATTACACCCCGGTCCTGGTGAAATCAGGGGAAGCCTTGTGCGGCCAGATAAAATGTGTTAAAATTGAATCTATAGTCGAAGAAAAATGCTTAGGCAAACTTCTATAACAGCTAAGGAGAGTGTTCCATGTCAGTTTTTCGAATTTATGTAGAAAAAAAGCCGGAATTCGCAGTTGAGGCGCAGGGCATCCTGAACGACCTCAAAACGGTTCTCGGCATTTCCGGTCTCACGTCGGTGCGGGTGATCAACCGCTATGACGTCGAGGGCATTTCGCAGGAGGAATTCGAGCTTGCGAAACATACCATCTTCTCCGAGCCGCAGGTGGACAATACCAGCGCAGAGCTGCCCGTTCTCGCGGAGGATGAGCAGCTGTTCGCAATCGAACCGCTGCCCGGCCAGTTTGACCAGCGCGCGGACTCCTGCGCCCAGTGTATCCAGATTCTCACCCACGGCCTGCGCCCGGCGGTCAAAACCGCACAGCTTTACGTCGTCAAAGACGACGTGGCACCGGCTGAATTTGTGGCGATCAAACACTATGTCATCAACCCGGTGGAGAGCCGGGAAGCCTCCCTCGAGCCCTGTGAAACACTCAACATGAAATACGATGTGCCGCAGGACGTCGCAGTCCTCGACGGCTTCTGTGAGCTCTCCAAGGAGGAGCTTGCAGAGTTCATCACCCGCTACGGCCTTGCGATGGACCTCGACGACATCTGCTTTTGTCAGGAGTACTTCCGCGACACCGAGCACCGCGCGCCGACGATCACCGAAATCCGCATGATCGACACCTACTGGTCGGATCACTGCCGCCACACCACCTTTGCCACCAAGATCGACAGCGCCCAGATTGAGGACCCGGAGATCAAGGCGACCTATGAGGACTACCTTAAGGTGCGGGAAGAGCTCGGGCGCACCGAAAAGCCGCTCTGCCTGATGGACCTGGCGACAATCGCGGCGAAAAAGCTCAAGCGGGACGGGATTCTCGTCGACCTCGACGAGTCGGAGGAGATCAACGCCTGCTCGGTCCGGATCAAGGCGGACGTAAACGGCGAGCAGCAGGACTGGCTGCTCATGTTCAAAAACGAGACCCACAACCACCCGACCGAGATCGAACCCTTCGGCGGCGCGGCGACCTGCCTCGGCGGCGCGATCCGCGACCCGCTGTCTGGGCGCTCCTATGTCTACCAGGCGATGCGGGTCACCGGCGCCGCCGACCCGCTGGCCCCGTTTGATCAGACGATTCCCGGCAAGCTGCCGCAGAGGAAGATTGTCACCACCGCGGCCAACGGTTACAGCTCCTACGGCAACCAGATCGGCCTCGCGACCGGCCACGTGAGCGAGCTCTACCACCCCGGCTACGTCGCCAAACGGATGGAGATCGGCGCGGTCGTCGGCGCGGCTCCGGCGGAGAACGTGGTGCGGGAAGTCCCCTCCCCCTCCGACGTGATCATCCTGCTCGGCGGAAAAACCGGGCGCGACGGCTGCGGCGGCGCGACAGGCTCCTCGAAATCCCACACCGCCCAGTCGCTCGAGAGCTGCGGCGCAGAGGTGCAAAAGGGCAACGCGCCGGAGGAGAGAAAGCTCCAGCGCCTTTTCCGCAATCCGGCTGTCACCACCATGATCAAACGCTGCAACGACTTTGGCGCGGGCGGCGTGTCGGTCGCGATCGGCGAGCTGGCGGACGGGCTTGAAATCGACCTCGACGCAGTGCCGAAGAAATACGAGGGCCTTGACGGGACCGAGCTCGCGATCTCGGAATCCCAGGAGAGAATGGCGGTCGTCATCCGGGCGGAGGACACCGAAAAGTTTATGGCGGAGGCTGCCAAGGAAAACCTGCTCGCGACCAAAGTCGCGGTGGTCACCGAGTCCCCGCGGCTGAAGATGACCTGGAGGGGCAAACAGATCGTCGACCTCTCCCGCGAATTCCTCAACTCCAACGGCGCGGAAAAACACACCGACGTAACGATCGAGAGCGGCCCGGTTTCCCCGGTCAACCAGCGCAGTAACACCGAACAGGACTGGATCGAACACCTCTCCGACCTCAACGTCTGCTCCCAGAAGGGGCTTGTCGAGCGGTTTGACGCGACGATCGGCGCGGGCACAGTGCTCATGCCGTACGGCGGCAAAAACCAGCTGACCGAAAACCAGGCGATGGCAGCCAAACTCCCGGTGCTTGGCGGAGAGACCAACACCGCCTCCCTCATGGCGTGGGGCTTCAACCCGCACATCAGCTCCCAAAACCCCTACTACGGGGCGCAGTATGCGGTGATCGAATCGGTGGCAAAGGTCATCGCGGCGGGCGGCAAGACAGAGAAGTGCTGGCTCACCTTCCAGGAATACTTTGAGCGCACCAAAAACGACCCCAAACGCTGGGGCAAGCCGATGTCCGCCCTGCTCGGCGCGTACAAGGCGCAGCTCGGGCTCGGCATGGGCGCAATCGGCGGCAAGGACTCGATGAGCGGAACCTTTGAGGACATCGACGTCCCCCCGACGCTCACCTCGTTCGCAGTGTCGGTCGCGGACGCGCGGGAAATTGTATCGACGGAATTCAAACAGGCCGGGCACAAGGTCGGCCTAATTACCCCTACCCTGTTCAGCAACGGCGCGCCGGATTACGACAGCGTGAACCAGGTGTTGGGGACCGTGCAGAAGTTCATTGAAGAGAAAAAAGTGGTCTCCGCCTGGGCGCTCTCGTTCGGCGGCGTGGCGGAAGCAGTTGCCAAGATGGGCTTTGGCAATTCGCTCGGCTTTGCCTTCACCACAGCGGTCAACGACACCCTGCTCTTCAACCCGGTGTACGGCGGCTTTGTCCTCGAGCTCACAGAGGAGTGCGAAGGGGTCCATGTGATCGGTGAAATCACCGAAAAACCGGAAATCCTCTGCGGTGATGTGACGATTTCTCTGGACAAGCTGAGAAACGCCTATGAGCAGAAACTCGAGCCCGTTTTCCCGGCGCTCATCAAAACCAAAGACGAGGCGGTTGCCCCGATCCGCTTCAACGCTGAAACGCGGGTTTCTCCTTCGATTAAAGTGGCGAAGCCCCGCGTCGTCATCCCGGTGTTCCCCGGCACCAACTGCGAATACGACACCGCGCGCCAGTTTGAGGCAGCGGGCGCACAGGCGGATGTGTTTGTCATCAACAACCTCTCGAGTCAAGGGATTCAGGAATCAGTCGCCGCGTTCACTGAGCTTGTCAAACAAGCGCAGATCATCATGATCCCCGGCGGCTTCTCGGGCGGCGACGAGCCGGACGGCTCGGGCAAATTCATCACCTCGTTCTTCC
>CBCSOX010000217.1:0-4226 GCA_965141735.1 uncultured Oscillospiraceae bacterium
ATACGTTGGCAACTGGCCGGGCGTAACTGTTGAGAAGAAGGAAGGAAAACTGCGCGGGCACAAAGACGTCATCATCACCGATCTGCCCGGCATTTACTCCCTTTCCCCCTACACCCTTGAGGAGGTTGTCAGCCGGGACTATCTCTTGAACGAGAAGCCGGATGCAGTGATCAACCTGGTCGACGGCACCAACCTTGAGAGAAACCTCTATCTGACCACACAGATTCTCGAGCTTGGCATCCCAGTCGTTCTCGCAGTCAACATGATCGATTTGGTTGCGAAAAACGGCGACAAGATCAACACCCACAAGCTGGGGCAGATGCTCGGCTGTGAGGTCGTCGAAGCATCCGCGCTCAAGGGAAAAGGTTCGATGCAGGCGGCAGAGAAAGCAATTGCGCTTGCAAAAGCAGGATCTGCGGCGCAGCCAAAGCACGAGTTCAGCAAACAGGTGGAACAGGCGCTTGACGCGATAGCAGCCGCTGCGCCGGAGATGGAAAAAAACCGCCGCTGGTATGCGATCAAGCTGTTTGAACGGGACGAAAAGGTGCTTGAGCAGTTTGAGGCTGAGGGGAGAAACCTGCAGCCGATTGAACGGATTACAACTGCACTGGAAGAGGAGCTTGACGACGATTCCGAGAGCATCATCACCAACGAGCGGTATGAATACATCGCAAAACTCATGAAATCCTGCGTGAACAAACGCAGCAAGGGCATGACCACTTCGGATAAGATTGACCGGATCGTCACCAACCGCTGGCTTGCCCTGCCGATTTTTGCGGCGGTGATGTTTGTCGTCTACTTCATCTCGGTCAGCTGGATCGGGACGATTGTGACCGACTGGACCAACGACACCTTCTTTGGTGAATGGATTCAGCCCGCAGTGGGCGGCTGGCTTGAGACAATCGGCGCGGCGGACTGGCTGAACGGCCTGGTGGTCGACGGCATCATCGGCGGCGTCGGCGCGGTGCTCGGCTTTGTTCCCCAGATGTTACTCCTCTTTTTCTTCCTCTCGATTCTCGAGGACTGCGGCTACATGGCGCGCGTCGCATTCATCATGGACCGCATTTTCCGTAAATTCGGCCTCTCGGGCAAGAGCTTTATCCCGATGCTGATCTCCTCCGGCTGCGGCGTTCCCGGCATCATGGCCACAAAAACGATTGAGAACGAAAAGGACCGCCGCATGACGGTGATGACCACCACCTTTATCCCCTGCGGCGCTAAACTTCCCGTCATCGCGCTCATTGGGGGAGCGATGTTCCCTTCGATTTTCTGGATGGCGCCGGCCATGTACTTCCTCGGCATTATCGCGGTTGTACTTTCAGGAATTATCCTCAAGAAAACAAAGATGTTTGCGGGCGACCCTGCTCCCTTTGTCATGGAGCTGCCGCAGTACCACTTCCCAGCGCCCAAGGGGGTGCTCATCCACATGTGGGAGCGCGGCAAGGCGTTTATCATCAAAGCTGGTACCGTCATCTTCGTCGCCTGCGGCCTGATCTGGTTCCTCTCGAGCTTTGGCTTCACCTCTGAAGGCTTCGGCATGGTGGAGGAGACGGAAAGTATGCTTGCGGCAGTCGGACGCTTGATCGCACCGATTTTTGCACCGCTCGGCTTCGGGAACTGGCAGGCGGCTGTCGCAACCGTCTCCGGACTCGTTGCGAAGGAAAATGTCGTCGGCACCTTTGGCGTCCTGTTCGGTCTCGGTGGCGACGTGGCTGAGAGCGATCCCGGGCTGCTCGCCCAGATTTCCGCCATGTTCCCCTACGGGGCTGCGGCGCTCTCCTTCCTCGTCTTTAACCTGCTGTGCGCACCCTGTTTTGCTGCAATCGGCGCGATTCGCCGCGAAATGGCGAGTGCAAAATGGACTTGGTTTGCCATCGGCTACCAGACAGTGCTCGCATACGCAGCCGCCCTCATGATCAACCAAATCGGCGGGCTGCTCACCGGCGGCCTCTCCTTCGGCATCGGCACAGTGGCTGCCATTCTGGTTCTCGCTCTTCTGATTTTCCTGTTGTTCCGTCCTGGGAATAAAACCAGAAGCCGCTCGCTGCGCCGCGCAGGGGCTAGCGCTTAATCTATCCAGCATCGGTAAGGAGGAATTTGTATGAACGCACCGACAATTGTTATCTGCGTTGTACTGGCAGTATTATTTGGTTTGGCAATCTATCATCTGGTCCGCAAAGGGAGCTGTTCAGGTTGTTCTGAGAAATCCTCCTGCCCTGCGCACCAGGGCCAAGCAGGTTGCGCGGGACACTGCTCTCACTGTGTCGGCTGTTCTCCGGACGCCGGTTCGCGCAGCGGGGATGAAAACTAGGGATATACTATGGCTGCCGTTTACAAAAACAAACCGGGAGGGATGCAGTTGCTGTCATCCGCTAAAAAAAGATACCTGCTGGCCATCTATGAATTGGGGGAGCAGGGCAACCAGGTGCATTCCAAGGACATCGCGAATGCTCTGATGGTCAAACGGCCAAGCACCTCCAAAATGCTCAAAGCCCTTTATGAGGAGGAACTGATTGACAAAGAGTACTACGGCACAGTCCGGTTTACTCCGCAGGGCGCTCAGATTGCCAATCAGCTCTATACCCGTTATCTGCTTCTCAACAGCTTTTTTCAAACAACGCTGCAAACCGATGCTCTCAGTGCGCGGCAGGATGCGATTCTCTGCCTCTGTGAGCTGTCGGACAGCAGCATTGAAAAACTGTCAAGTATTGTTTTGACTAGGTAAATCAGAAACAAACGCATTGTGCGGGATGCACAAGCGAGCAAGAGTGATGCCCATTGAACGGTTAGTATCAGGCTGGGGTCACAGTGCTGATTGTTTGGCTGAAACTCGATTCTTCGGCAGGCCGGTAAGCTCTCATATTAAGTAAAAAAACCTCCGTTTCTCAAAAAGGAAACGGAGGTTTTTGAGTGCCGCGCCCGGCCAGAAATAGCGAAAGGTAAGCGCAGCACTGGCGGCTGTATAGATGCGCCCCAGTGCCTGGTTTAGTACGGCCCTTTCTGCTTTCCGCTGGGATAGAGCGACCGAAGCAATTTGACCCGATCGACGATAAAGAACAAAAAAAGAACAATTACTATGAGATAGAGCAGCGTGGTATTGGTTTGCGGCAGGGCGCAGACATACCCGGTGCTCTGTCTGGCAAGGCTTTTGAACAGTACGGCACTGTATGAAACGGCAAGAACAAGGTAAAGCAGCGATGTGACAATTTGGGTGCGCTTGATCAGCAGCAGTATGCAGCAGGCGAAGAGCGCGAGGGAAACGGCAAAGCCGAGAAACGGGATCAGGAGTGAGATCACATCATAGAACATTTTTATTTCCTCTTTTCTATGGTCGAGCTGATCGCATGGTGCGGACAAGCTCGCTTGCAGGCGCCGCAGCGGATGCAGTCCATGCTGTTGGGCTTTTGATAAACCGGGATATCCAGCTTGCAGGTTTTCTGGCAGGCTTTGCATCCCGTACATTTTTCCTTGTCCACCTTGTAGCGGTAAAACGCAATGGGGTTAAACAGCCCGTAAATTGCGCCGAGCGGGCAGAGGTAGCGGCAGAACGGACGGTAGACCAGGATGGAGAGAAGAATCAGCAGAACGAGTAGGAGGTTTTTCCAGGCAAACAGCCACCCGATTGCCGCCTGCAATTCTTTGTTGAGCAGCACAAGTGGAATTCCGCCTTCGAGTGTGCCCGCAGGGCAGATGTACTTGCAGAACCACGGCTGTCCCTGGCCGATGATGTCCACCGCGAAAAGAGGGAGCAGGATGACAAAGCCGGCGAGCAGGATGTACTTGATCCATTTGAGCCACCGGTCCCCTGGGAGCTTGCGCAGCTTTTTGACGAATGGAATTTTGTACAGCAAGTCCTGAATCAGGCCGAACGGGCAGAGCCAGCCGCACACGAACCGCCCGACCAGTGCGCCGACGATCATGAGAAAGCCGACAACGTAAAAGGCGAATTTGTAATCCCGGCTCCCGAGCGTCGCCTGCAGCGAACCAATCGGGCAGGAGCCGAGCGCGCCGGGACAGGAATAGCAGTTGAGTCCGGGAACACAGAGCTGCTTAGTTTTTCCAGTGAAGATTTTTCCTTTGACAAAACCAATGAGGTAGCCGTTGGTGAGGGCGGCCACAGCTACCTGAACGCACAGCCTCGCGCGTTTTTTGAGTGCGGAAAACAGCTTAGCCAATTCCAATGCACTCCAGACAGATGTTGATCGCTTTGGTCAGTACCGTCTGGT
>CBCSOX010000218.1:0-4186 GCA_965141735.1 uncultured Oscillospiraceae bacterium
ACGATAACGAGTGGGGTTACAGCAACAAGGTTCTTATGCTCATCGAGCACATGAGCACTGTTGACAACGCATAAGTCAGCCTGCTTTGAAAAGAGCTGTGCACGCCGAGAATAGGCGTGCACAGCTCTTTTTTGTTGATTCAATACCGCCGGCTGGGCCGGGAAGCGCCCGAAATGCTGTGACGCAAAACAAGCAGCGTGTGCAGCACAAAACGATAGGATTTGGCTAGGAAAGGCCGAGTAGCAAATGCACCACACCAACTGGTATGGGAACTGCCGGCCTGAAACCAGTTTCCGAACGTAGGCCTTTGCGCGCGTTGTCCGCATTCTGCGTCCCAAGTGCTGACTGCAACAGCAGGCTTTGTCCGCGTAACAAAATCCGTCAGCTATTTGGTGACAGAGCCAGGGGATTGCTGAAAAAATATCTGTCATGCGGAGGAAGAAAAGACTATTTGATCAGACAATACAGGCGGTTGTGAAACCTCTATAACTGAGTGGGAAATCCAAAGCAGCGGTTTACTATTCTATTGATTACATTCAGCTGGATAACTTGTTCGTCTGATAGAGAGAAACAGAAAAAGGCAGGCACAATCGTGCCTGCCTTCAGACTGTCGAGAAACTGTTATGAAGCAAAGAAATGAAAAAAAATCCGGCGACATGTGCGTCGGATTTTTTGACAGAAAATGTTGGATTTTCGGCATTTTCTGGGGGCGGTTGGGAAAGGGGGGTTCCCCTTTCCCAAAGTGTCGACTTTGTCGACACGCTCAAGGCAGGTTGTTGCGTTATTGTTCAGTAAAGGTGATGTGTATGCCCCCGTTGCTGTTGGCGATGGTGAGGGTTTTGTCCGATTTGGCAATCCGGCCCTCAAGGTTGTTGCTGCCATTGGTGGTGTTTGCAATAATGCCGTAATCGCTCTCTTTTCCGGCAATCGTCCCCGAGACTTTTCCATTGCTGGTGCGCAGGCTGAGATCGGTTCCGGACAGCCGGTCGACCTGAATGGAGCCGTTGCTGGTCACTGCGCTGAGAGATTCGCTTGCATCCACATTTCTCAGTGAGATTTTACCATTCGAATTCGATGTGTTGAGTGTGGCAATTTCTGTATCTTCAAGTGAGACGCTGCCATTGGAAGTGTTGACTGTGGCATCTGCTGCCTGGACATTGGTCAGCCGGATTGCGCCGTTGCTGTTTTTCGCGATCAGTTTGCCGGCTGAAGTTATCCCGGTGAGGCGCACGCTGCCGTTGCTCGTAATAGCGGAGACCTTTTCCGCTGTGGAGTTTTTAATTTCAATCGCACTGTTGGACGTTTGGCATTCGAGATTTTTAAGCGAAACATCATTGACCCGAATCGAGGCGTTTTCGTTGCGCAGGCTGACCGCACCGGAATAGTCAGCGGGAACCTCAACGAGGATCTGCCGGTCGACAAAATCAAAATCTTTGAAGATGCCGTAGCGGAAGGTATCAAACCAGCGCTCCCTGCTTTTAAAATCAACCGAGAGCATCCCATTTTCTGCTGAAATCTCACAACTGTACCGCTCGCCTTCTGAATAGTGCACCTGGATCTCCGACCCACTGGTGGGGGTGAGTCTGATTTTGAGGTTTTCGGAGTGGATGTTGATTTCGGTGATTTCCTGGGCATTGACTGAGTAAGACTTATCCTCCAGCCGGGGGGAGGCTGATATTTTTTCGACATCAAATCCCATGCAGGAAAACGAGACTGCGCTCAGCACCAGTCCCACCGCACAAAGCGCACCCGCAATCGTCAGGAATAGTTTTGTTTTAGACATAGTATACCGCCTTTCTGCTGTGGGAACGGAGCAGTTTTCCGTTCGATCTCAGGAGCATTGTTTTGACAAGGAATCCGGCAACGCAGAGGATTCCGCCGAGTGCGAGCAGGTTTTTGAGTTTATTCATGTCGGCGCACCACCCTTCGATTCCAAACACCGACCAGTTTGGAACTCAGCTTGGAGGTTGCCTTAATCAGCAGCTTTGTGAGGGCGACAACACCAAACGCTGCAAAGATGCCGAGCCCGCCGCAGAAGAGGCTGGCGCCGATCTGGAAGAATCCGGCCAGCGGACTGTGGAACAAAAAGAAAAAGGTGGAGAAAAAACCCACGACAAAAATGATGAGCAGGCTGAGCACCACGGCGTACAGGCTGATGAGCACCGACCAGGCGACGATATAAAGGGAAAGGATGAGGATTGCGACGGTGAGCCCGAGCGAGAGCCAGAGGGGGCTGCCGAGGATGAGGGCAATTGTAATCCACACCTTGGAGGCAGTGGAGCGGCGGGGCGGATTTTCGGCAAATATTTTTCGCGCGAGTTCATTGATGTCCCCGAGCCCTGCGATTACCTCTTCTTCCTTTTCGCCTGCTTCAACCCGGTCGTCGATGATTTCAGCATAAAACTGCAGGGCCTTGGACCGCTCGGAGAGAGGCAGCACCGCGATGAGCGACCCCAGTTTGTTGAGAAATTGTTGTTTATTCATCTTTTTCCTCCTGAACAATAAAGTCGTAGACACGCATGATTTCGGGCCATTCTTGGATAAACGCCGCGATGCGCTCCCGCCCGGCGGGCAGAATGCTGTAGTATTTTCGCAGACGGCCGTTGTGCTCCACCGCATAGGTTTTCAGGCAGCTGTCTTTTTCAAGCCGCTTTAAAATAGGGTAAAGGGTTGATTCCGAGATTTCAATACAGCTGGAGATATCGCGGATAATTTGATAGCCGTAGGAATCTTCACGGCGAAGGATTGCGAGCACGCACACCTCGAGAAGGCCCTTTTTGATTTGGACATCCATCAGAACACCTCCTACTGCATAATATTATACAATACATAGTATTGTTTGTCAATTCTTTTTCAGAAAAAAGAATTGACTGCCCAGGGATCAATGCCGCCCATATCAAGAAGGGACCAGTGCATTTGCATGAGCTGCTGTTTGTTATGCTATGGATATCGGGCGTTTCACAGTTCAAGGGATTTGATGTTCAGCATATTCTTGCTTGAACCACACGTTGTGCGCAAACACTGTGGGGCGTCTCTCTGCCCGCTCCATACGGCATCGACCCTCCATAAGGGGAACAGCGGTCAGAGGTATTTTGTAAACGAAAATCCAATGCAGTTGAAAAACAAAGCTAGAAGGTGGGAGATTCCCCAAATTTTAGTGGATGCTACAACAGCGTTGTGATTGCAGGAGGAGTAAAAAGGTTCCCCCCATCGGTCTGAACAGCACTTTGCTCAGGCCGGTGGGGGGATTTTCGGCGTATTTGTTCTGCCTCGCGGCAGCGATTTCACAAAACAGCTCTGGGAACAGAAGGGTTCCCCAGAAAGCTTTTTTATTTTCGAATCGTGAGTTCCTGCTGCCACAGAGAGACAAATTCCCTGGCCCGCTGAAGCTTTGGTTTGCGCACAGGAATGGTGAAGATGCGCCCGGGGTGCACTTCGCACTGAATGCGGTAAAACCGGTCAATAATGAGCTGGACGTTGCGGATTTCCCGCCAGGGCAGGTAAGATGCGTTGATGCTGTCGTGGTCGCGGGAGTCGATGATCACGCTGCCCGATGGCATCAGCGAGACAAAGAATTCGTTTTTATCCGACGTCCGCTTGATCGGCTGGCACTCCCAGAAATAGTAGAACATCACTGGGTCGAGCCGGTAGGCGAGTTTGCCGTAGTTAAACATCAGCGGGCTTTTTTCCTTGAGGGCCTCGCAGAAGGGGTTTTCATGCTGGAGGATTTTTTTCTCGTAATCCACCGGCTGCTGCAGGGCGATGTTGAGGATGGGGATAAACACCCGCTCCATGACTGAGTTGTAGTGAAACTGCACCTGGGTGCGCCTTCCCATCTCAAGGTAGTACAGGGTGATGCAACAGTCAAGGAGAAAGGTGTGGTAGTCCATATAGAGAATATCCCGGTTGCAGATGATAGTCTGTTTGATTCCCCCGAGTGGAGTCGGTGAGAGGAGCATGATCTTGTCCTCATGCCAGGTGATTACGTATTCCCCCCGTTCCTGAGTTTTGGAGTTGAGATACGGGATAAAGGTCGCATTGGTCACCGGCATCCCTCTGTTCATCCAGTCCTGGATGTAGGGCTGATAGGGCTCCGGGAGTTCTTCGAGGCCAAAGACCTGCTGCGGCCAGGAGGAGGTGGTCGAACCACCGGACTCCGGGGGTCGAAATGCAGAAAACATCGGAG
>CBCSOX010000219.1:0-4186 GCA_965141735.1 uncultured Oscillospiraceae bacterium
GGGCTCAGGGAAATAGCGGTAGTCGTGCGCGTCCTCCTTGGAGCGCAGCGAGACGGTAATGCCCTTGGCGTCGTCCCAGCGGCGGGTTTCCTGCTGGATGGTACCGCCCGCTTCAATCACCTCAATCTGGCGCCTGAACTCGTATTCAATCGCCCGCACCGCGCCGCTGAAGGTGTTGACGTTCTTCATCTCGCACCGGGTGCCAAAGCTGCCGTCAGGGTTGCACACCGAGACGTTGACGTCACAGCGGATCGATCCCTCCTGCATTTTGGCGTCTGAAATGCCGAGATAAAGCAGGTAGGATTTGATCGTCTCAAGGTAAGCCTTTGCCTCTGCGCTCGAGCGCATGTCCGGCTCGGACACGATTTCGATGAGCGGAACCCCGCAGCGGTTGAAGTCGACGAGTGACCCCGCAAAGCTGTCGTCGTGCAGCAGCTTGCCCGCGTCCTCCTCGATGTGAATTCGCGTCACCCCGATGCGCTTGGTCTCCCCCTCCACCATGATGTCGAGATAGCCGTTTTCGCACAGCGGGATGTCGAACTGGGAAATCTGGTACGCCTTGGGCAGATCGGGATAAAAATAGTTTTTGCGGTCCTGCTTGGAGATGGGGTGGATGTCGCAGTGAAGTGCGTGCCCCATCTTAATTGCATATTCCACAACCTTCTCATTGAGGGTCGGGAGGGTGCCCGGCATTCCCATGCAGACCGGGCAGCAGACCGAGTTGACCTCAAGGCCGAATTCATTTTTACAGGAACAGTAGATTTTTGACTTGGTCGAGAGCTCCGCATGAACCTCAAGACCGACAACCATTTGATAGCTCATTGGTTCCCCTCCTTTATCTGATCACGGGGATTTCGCCGAATCCGCCGACAAGTTGTTCATAGCTGTGCGCAACGCCGAGCAGCTTTTGCTCTGAGAAGTGGTCGCCGATGAGCTGGACGCCGATCGGCATTCCGTCCGCATCCTTGCCGCAGGGGACGCTCAGGCCGGGAAGGCCGGCGATGTTGACGGTGACGGTGCAGATGTCGCCCGCGTACATTTTGAGCGGGTCGCTGGTGTTCTCGCCGAATTTGAACGCAGTCGTCGGCACGGTGGGGGTGAGAATGACGTCGTACTCCTGAAAGCTCTGTGCAAATTCGCTGGTGATCTGGCGCTGGAGGAGCTTGGCGCGCTTGTAATAGGCGTCGTAATAGCCCGAGCTGAGCACAAAGGTGCCGAGCATGATGCGGCGCTTGACCTCGTCGCCAAAGCCCTCGCTGCGGGTTTTTTCGTACATGTCGATGAGCCCGTCGTAGTCGGGGGTGCGGTATCCGTATTTTACCCCGTCAAACCGGGCGAGGTTGGAGGACGCCTCCGCCGAGGAGATGATGTAATAGGCGCTCAGCGCATACTCAGTGCCGGGCAGTGAAATCTCGGTGAGGGTCGCGCCGTTTTGTTCGAGCAGCTTTGCCGCGTCCAACACCGACTGCTTGACAGCCGGATCAATCCCCTCTCCAAAGTACTCTTTGGGGAGCGCGACTTTCAACCCTTTTAAATTAGCGCCGAGGTTGTCCGCAAAGTTGGGGTAGGAGCGGTACTCGCTCGTCGCATCGCGGTTGTCCTGGCCGCAGATGACCGAGTAGAGGGCGGCCACATCCTTCACCGTCCGTCCCATCGGACCGATCTGGTCGAGCGAAGAGGCGAACGCCACCAGCCCGTACCGGGAGACGCTGCCGTATGTAGGCTTGAGGCCGACAATACCGCAGAACGAGGCGGGCTGGCGGATCGAGCCGCCGGTGTCCGACCCCAGGGCAGCCACGCACTCCCCCGCCGCAACCGCCGCCGCGCTGCCGCCCGACGAGCCGCCGGGGACGCAGTCGAGGTTGTGCGGGTTCGCGGTCTGATTCAGATAAGAGGTTTCTGTTGAAGAGCCCATTGCAAACTCGTCCATGTTGAGTTTGCCGGTGAGCACCGCGCCGGACGCCTCAAATTTCTCCATTACCGTCGCATTGTAAGGGGGGACAAAGTTCTCAAGCATTTTTGAGGCGCAGGTGGTGCGCACCCCTTTGGTGCAGATGTTGTCCTTCACGCCGATCGGAATGCCGGCGAGGGGGGCGATCTCCTCCCCTTCCGCAATCTTCTGGTCGACCGCCTTTGCCTGGGCGAGCGCCTGCTCTTCACAGAGGGTGTTGTAGGCCTTGACCTTGCCGTCCACCGCGCGGATGCGGTCAAAGACGGAGGTTGTAATTTCAGCGGCGGAGCATTCCTTGCTGACCAGTTTGTCGTGGAGCTCGGCGGCTGAGAGTTGATACAGTTCCATCAGAAATCCTCCTTATTCAACAATTCTCGGGACGACGACACAGCCCGCCTGGACCTGCGGGGCATTTTTCAGCAGCTCGTCGCGGCGGAAGGTATTTTCCGCCTCGTCCTGCCGCATCGTCATCGGATGGTCGGGGTCGATCAGCGCGCCGCTGTCGGGCAGGTCGGGCAGGTTTTCCACCATGCCGACGATGTCCGCCATCTCTTTTTCAAACCTGGGCAGTTCTTCGTCCGTAATTTTCAGACGGGCAAGCTTTGCGATGTGTCTGATGTCAATTTCCATTGTACTTCCTCCTATTTGATCAATTCTAAGAATTGTATTCCACTGAAGATGGGCGTTCGCAGGACGCCGGTCCCAAAGGACCTTGCCGCCAAGCAATTGTACAGCTAAGCTGTTTTCATCGGGCGCCCCGACCGCGTTGCAGCATTTTGCAGTCCTTTGGTGTAGCAAATTTGTTGGGGCCTGGTATCTATTCCCCTAACCCTGCTGAGGTGACTGGCAGCCAATCCGGGTAACCTGTCTTGATTGCGTTCATCCGCGCAGCACGCCACATTTTCAGGCCGATATCTGTTAGTGATTCGATGGGATTCCCATGGCGGTTCCGAAAGAGCGGGGATTCCCCCTTATTGCAGCATGTTTAAAAACTGCTCCTCATCCAACACGGGGACGCCGAGGGACTGCGCTTTGGTCAGCTTGCTCCCCGCTTCCTCCCCAGCGAGCAAATAGCTCGTTTTCTTCGAGACGCTGCCGGTCGCCTTGCCGCCGTTTTGTTCGATGAGCGCCTTGGCCTCCTCCCGCTTCATCGTCGGCAGGGTGCCTGTGATGACAAAGGTGAGACCTGCGAGCTTGTCGCCTTTCTGGACCGGGACTGCAGTCGGGTTAACCCCCGCGGCCTGGAACCGTTCGATGAGATGGCGGGAATGTGGCAGCGCAAAATACTGCACGATGTTTTGAGCGATCACCCCGCCCACACCGTAGATCTCGTCAATCTCCTCTGCGGGCGCGGCCATCAGCTCGTCAATGCTCCCGTATTTTTCACACAAGAGTTTTGCGACGCTCTGCCCCACCCCGCGGATGCCGAGGCCGAAGAGCAGCCGCCACAGCTCGTTCCCCTTGGATTTTTCAATAGAGGACAGCAGGTTGTCCACCGACTTGTCGGCAAACCGCTCGAGGTTCAGCAGGTCCTCTCGCTTGAGGTAGTAAAGGTCTGCGCTCGACTTGATCAGCCCGTTTTCGATGAGCGCGGTGATGTTGGCGGTGCCCAGTCCATCGATGTTCATCGCACCGCGGGAGGCAAAGTGGATGATGTTGCGCAGCCGGGTCGCGGGGCACTCGGGGTTTTCACACCGCACCGCGGCCTCGTCCTCCTCCCGCACCACCTCGCTGCCGCACACCGGGCAGTGTTCGGGCAGCAAAAATGGTTCGCTCTGTTCGGCGTGCTTGGCAACCGAAACGACCTCGGGGATGATATCCCCCGCCTTGCGCACCACAATGGTGTCGCCGATGCGAATGTCCTTTTCGGTGATAAAGTCCTGGTTGTGCAGTACGGCCCGGGAAACCGTTGTGCCTGCGAGGGTGATCGGGTCAAACAGCGCGACTGGGGTGAGTGCTCCGGTGCGTCCGACATTGACGTCGATCCGCTTGAGCACTGTCTCCTTTTCCTCGGGCGGGTATTTGAAGGCCATCGCCCATTTGGGGTATTTCGCCCCTGCACCGAGAATCTCCCGCTCCGCAAAATCGTCGACCTTGACCACTGCGCCGTCGATGTCAAAGGGGTACTCCCCCCTCCGGTCGCCGATTGACGCGATTTCGTCGAGCACCTGCTGAGGGTCCTCAAAGGTGTTATAGCGCGGAATCACCTTAAACCCGAGGTCGCGCAGCAGGTCA
>CBCSOX010000220.1:0-4153 GCA_965141735.1 uncultured Oscillospiraceae bacterium
ATGGGTTTTGGCAAGGAGTTTCCCCTTGCAGACGGAATTACCTCTGCAAAAGGGTACCTGCCCACCTTGGATGAGCTGTTCAATCCAGGCGAGGTGGCGAACTTCAGTTTTGGACAGGGCGGCCTGCTCGCCACCCCTCTACAGGTGAGTGAGCTGGTGTTCAGCGTCATCAACGATGGAAAAGCTGTGACCCCCAGTCTGGTCAAAGGTGTCACAGAGGATGGGACAACCCTGACCGAACAGAATGCGCTCCCCGCCCCCATTGCAGCGATGAGCGAGAGCACGGCGCAGACGCTCAAAGAATTTCTCACCCGGGCGGTCTCGGAGCAGAAAAAGAACGACATGAAACCCTCTCTGACCACAGCGGGCGGAAAATCCGCGACCGCGCAGACCGGTAAGTTTGACAGTGAGGGGAACGAACTCTATCAGACCTGGTTTTCCGGGTTTTTCCCCGCAGAGGAGCCGGAGTATATCGTGACGGTCCTTGTGGAAAACGGCACTTCGGGAAACGGTTCTGCCGGCCCTGTATTTGCTGAAATCGCTGATTTGATCACCGGACTAGCGCCCTGAACCACAGGCGCGGGTGCGGTTGGTTTGATAAAAACCGATTTTTCCGGCGCAATGAGGGCGGGGCAACAACTGTAAACGAGTCAACAAAGCACCCCGCGCAGGGTATCCTGCGCGGGGTGCTTCTCATTGATCAATTTACATAACTAAGAGGATTTCTCTTGACGTTGTTGACGCGGACTTCGAAGTGCAGATGGTTGCCGGTTGAATATCCGGTACTGCCGACAAAGCCGATGACCTGACCCTGGCTGACCTGCTGGCCTGCCTGGACATTGATCTTGCTCTGATGGGCGTAAAGGGTCTGTACGCCGTTTCCATGGTCGATGATGACGCATTTTCCATAGGTCGAATAGGTTTTTGCGAGGATGACCCTGCCGGAAGCCGCCGCGTAAATATTGGTTCCTGCGGGAGCGCGCCAGTCAATGGCCGGATGCCCGCTGCTGTAGCCGCAGCTAATCTGTCCGCCGGCGAGCGGGTGAATAAACCCGATGCCTGTTCCGTTGCCGCTCGAGACTGGGAGTACGGCGGCACTTTCATCGCCTCTGGAGGAAGAGGAACTGGCCGGTTTTTTAGCCTCTACCTTAGTACCGACGAGTTTGATCTCGCTGACCGGTTCCTGTGCAATTTCTGTCCTCTTGATCGTGCGGTTGACCTCTATGCCGTTGACCAGTTCGAGCGTTGCTGCAACCCAGTTGACGCCGTCGACTCCCTGCTGTGTAATTTTAGTCACACCCTTGTCTAGGCTCGCATCTTCCTGCTGAATCGACTGGTGTGGAACTTGCTCCTGATAGGAGATCTCTTTGGTCGCCTTGACGCTGAGGAACGGCTGGGAGTTTGCAATCAGGATCGGCTGACCAATCTGGATGTTATCCGGGTCAACCTCCGGGTTGAGCGCTTTGAGCTCGCTGTATTTGACATCTGTTTTGTTGGCGATGAGCGTCATGCTGTCGCCCTGTTCCACCGTGTAGATCTGCTCCCCTTCCACGTCGGAGGTGAGCAGCGAGGTGAGTTCTTCGCTGCCGACGACGCTCGAGTTGAGATAGAGGCCGTCTTTGATGGAAATTTCATTCATAAACGCCACGTCGCTCGCCCCGGTCGCCTCTTTGTTCTGTTCGAGGATCGAGTTGAGGGTGTTGTCGAGCGAGGTGCGGTCTGTGGTCGCCCCATAGAACTTGCCGTCTACATACAGGCCGCTCGCCTGGGTGATCGCCTCGTTGGAGCAGCTGATCAGTTTGTTGGCGAGTTGGGTTTCATCGATGACCTCCCCCGGATTCTGTACCTCTGCAAGGGAAAATTCCGGCGTGACGTCAAAGGTCTGTTCGCTGTCCACATACACAATCTGCTGCTGAATCATCGCCTGGGCTTCATCAAAGGTGGTTTCATGTTCGATATAGCCGATGACCTGGCCATCGTGGCTGACGGCAATCGCGTAATCGACGCTGGTAAAGTTGTGCACCACCAAAATGAGCGCGGCAACCGCAGCGACCGGCATCAGGTAGTTGAGCAGGGTTAAAATGCCGCGCTTGCTCCGTTTGAGCACGTGTCCGGCGAAGCGGAAACAAGCGGCAGTTTTTGCTTTGCCCCCCTGGATCTCACCGAGCTGCGCACCAAACCGTTTGCAGCAGCGGTAAGGGGTGGTGAGCACTGCGTAGCAGCGTTCTGCGAAGAAGCCAGCCCGCTGAAACAGCCGAAGTGAACGGTTTTTGACGCGGCGCGAGGTGCGCTTGTAGGGCTTTTTCAAAAAGCCGAGCATTTTTTGAAAGAGCAGCTCAGTCGACCTCGCGATATATGTGAGACATCGAGTCAATGATTGTCCCTGTGTGTCCTTTTGTGCTCCCTCTTCTGGCTGCGAGACCGATTGCTCGGTGTTCTTGCAGTCTTTCAGAGCCATTGACACCATCTCCTTTGCATGGAATTCACAGTGATTTGTAATTCTTGCTAACCTGTAACAAGTTATTACAAATCAGTTACAAGCATGTATTCATTATACATCATAACCGCGAAAAAGCAAGACAAAGGTTCGGTTTGTTTACAAAATGGTACAGAACTTTGTTGATCCTGTATAAGATTATACGAAGATTTTGTTGGATTTACACTTTATAGACCAACTGTTCGGGGGTATAATTCTGTAATATATTCACAATGGAAACAACATCTTCCTTTGCGGCAGCGAGATCATGCTCCCGGTAGTTGCCGCATTCCACCTCGGTTGCGCCCGGAATCTCCCCCTCATAGTCCCGCACAAAGGTGAGGGACTCGCGCACCAGTTCGATTGCCTGCATGTGGGAAATTCCCCGGGCAATGAAATAGAATCCGGTGCGGCAGCCCATTGGACCCACATAGATGACGTGTTTGGATTCGCTGGTGCTGCGAGCATAGGTGGCAAACAGGTGCTCAATGGTGTGCATCGATGCGGGGGAAAGATAGGTCCCCCCGTTGGGTTTGACAAGCCGAACGTCGTAGGTCATGATGTCCCCGTCCATTCGTGACAGATACATGCCGATGTCGAGCTTGGTGTGGTCGACCTGAAAGCTTGCGATTTTTTTCAGTTCCATGACTCAAAAGTCTCCTTTCTTACTATATGCCAGCACAAAGGCGGCGGCGACATCCCCGGTGTGGGAGAGGCTGACCGAGAGGGAGAGCCCCTCAGCCGCCCGGGCCGCCCCGCCGGACAGCTCAAAATAAGGGGCGCCGAGCTCATCCCGCAGCACCCCGATTTCGTTGAGTTTCATCCCGCGCACCCCGGTTCCGAGCGCCTTGGCAAACGCCTCCTTGGCCGCGAAATTCGCGGCCAGCCCGGGGGCCGGGTCGTTTCTCTTCATGAGGAACTCCTGTTCCGCGGAGGTGAATACCCGCGGAACAAAGCGGGGGTTTTGAATGGATGCCCGGATGCGCCCGATCTCCACCAGATCAATCCCGGTGCGCATTACGCCTCGTCCTGCCCGCTTGTTTGAGCGGCATCCTCCCCGGGTAGCTCCTGCGGCAGTTCCTCCCCTTCCGGCTGGGGCTCCGGCTCGCCGGTGATCGCCCGGTCGAATTCAGGGGTGGGGGTGATGACGAGCAGAATGCGCTCGCCGGCCTGGGTGTACTCAATCGCCCGGTTGTTGGGATTGGTCTTGATCTCACAGGCGAGCATGACCCGGTCGTAGAGCGCCTGCTCGTATTTTTCCAGGTCAAAGGGATAGGTGTCATCGATGTGGTTGAGGCTGATGCGCGCCATCTCCTCGGTTTTTTTCTTGTTGGTGATGCGGGTGACGGTGAGCACCCCGTCCTCGAGCCTGTAGTGGTAGTCGATGATAAACCGCAGCAGGTAAAAGATCATCCCGACGACCAGCGCAATCGCCGCGGCAAAGGCAATGATGCCAAAATAGCCCATCTGCTTGCGCAGGTCGAACAGGGCGGAGAAGATCAAAAAGGCAATCGCCGCAAGGATCACCGCCTGGTATTTTTCCTGTGGAGTCTGTTTGCGTTTTACTGTCATTTCCATTGGATTTTCCATGTTTTCCTCCATAATCGTGGTGTGGCATTGAATATTCATTTATTTTATCACAATTTTCTTTGCTCTTCAACTCAAAAAGCTCTTGCG
>CBCSOX010000221.1:0-4085 GCA_965141735.1 uncultured Oscillospiraceae bacterium
TATTACCAACCGGAGGCCTATGTTCCAAGCACCGACACCTACATTGAAAAGGACAGCGCCATCAACGATGAAATCGACAAGCTGCGGCACTCGGCGACCTGCGCCTTGGCGGAGCGGCGGGACGTCATCATCGTGGCGAGCGTCTCCTGTATCTACAGCTTGGGCAGCCCGATCGACTACCGCAGCATGGTCATTTCGCTGCGCGAGGGGATGGAAAAGCCGCGGGACGAGCTGCTCAGCAAGCTGATTTCCATTCAATATGAACGAAACGACATCAATTTTACCCGAAACAAGGTCCGGGTGCGGGGAGATGTCGTTGAGATCTTTCCCGCCTATTCCTCCGACACCGCCATCCGGGTGGAGTTTTTCGGGGATGAGATCGATCGCATCAGCATGATCAACGCGCTCACCGGTGAAGTGAAGGAACGGGTCGCCCATGTTGCGATCTATCCCTCTTCTCACTACATCGTGCCGCCCGACAAGATGCACGAGGCAGTGGTCAAACTTGAGGACGAGCTCAACGAGCGGGTAAAGTATTTTACCGAAAACGAGATGCTGCTCGAGGCGCAGCGCATCAAGCAGCGCACCATGTACGACCTGGAGATGCTCGAGGAAATCGGGTTCTGCAAGGGGATTGAAAACTATTCCCGCGTGCTCTCGGGGCGCAAGCCCGGCGCGGTTCCCTACACCCTGCTCGACCACTTTCCAGATGATTTTCTGCTGTTTGTGGACGAGTCCCACGTCATGCTCCCCCAGGTGCGGGGAATGTTTTTCGGCGACCACGCCCGCAAAAAGACCCTTATTGATTACGGGTTCCGCCTCCCTTCCGCCTACGACAACCGCCCGCTCAACTTCGATGAGTTTTACTCCAAGATCAACCAAGCGGTCTTTGTGAGCGCCACGCCCGGCCCGTTTGAAAAGGAACACAGCGTTCAGACAGTCGAACAGGTCATCCGTCCGACTGGGCTGCTCGACCCCGAAATCGTCGTCAAGCCGATCGAAGGGCAGATCGAGGATCTGCTCTCCGAGATCAACCAGCGCACCGAAAAGGGGGAGCGGGTGCTCGTCACAACTCTGACCAAGAAAATGGCCGAGGATCTCACCGACTTTCTCGACGGGATGGGAGTAAGGGTGCGTTACCTCCACAGCGATGTCGACACCATCGAGCGAATGGAGATCATTCGGGATCTCCGGCTCGGCGAATTTGATGTGCTCATCGGCATCAACCTGCTGCGCGAGGGGCTCGACATCCCCGAGGTTTCGCTCGTCTGTATCCTCGATGCGGACAAGGAGGGATTTCTTCGCTCCGAGACCTCCCTCATCCAGACGATCGGGCGCGCCGCCCGCAACGAGCACGGACAGGTCATCATGTATGCCGACGAAGTGACCGGCTCGATGGAACGTGCGATCACCGAGACGATGCGCCGCCGTGAAATCCAGATGCGCTACAACGAGGAGCACGGGATTGTCCCCAAGACCATTCACAAAAACGTGCACGAAATTCTTGAAATTTCCTCCAAGTCTCCGGATGCCGGAAAGGGCAAGGGAAAGGGGAAGAAACAGAAAAAGCTCAGCCGCGAGGAGAAACAGGAGCTGATCAAAAAGCTGACCGCCGAGATGAAAAACGCGGCCAAGCTGCTTGAGTTTGAGCACGCCATCTACCTGCGCGACCGCATTGAAGAGATAAAAAACAGTTAGATAAAGGATTTGATCAATTGGGAAAGAATAAGATTACGATTCGCGGCGCCCGCGAACACAACCTGAAAAACATCGACCTGGAAATCCCGCGCGACCAGTTTATCGTCTTCACCGGCCTGTCCGGCTCGGGAAAGTCCTCCCTCGCGTTTGACACCATCTACGCCGACGGGCAGCGACGGTATGTCGAGAGCCTCTCCTCCTATGCCCGGCAGTTCCTCGGGCAGATGGAGAAGCCGGACGTCGACGACATCGAGGGCCTTTCCCCCGCGATTTCGATCGACCAGAAGACAACCTCCAAAAACCCCCGTTCCACCGTCGGCACCGTGACCGAAATCTATGACTACCTCCGTTTGCTCTACGCCCGCATCGGCATCCCGCACTGCCCGGTCTGCGGCCGGGAGATCAAGCAGCAGACGGTGGACCAGATCGTCGATCAGGTGCTCAGCCTGCCCGAAGGGAGTAAGACACAGATTCTCGCGCCGGTCGTCCGCGGCCGCAAAGGGGAGCATGTCAAGGAGTTTGAGGCGGCCCGCAAGAGCGGCTTTGTCCGCGTCCGGGTGGACGGCAACCTCTACGACCTCTCCGAAAGCATCAAGCTGGAGAAAAACAAAAAGCACAACATTGAAATTGTCGTCGACCGGCTGGTCATCAAGCCGGAGATCAAATCCCGCTTGACCGACAGCCTTGAGATCGCCTCCAACCTGTCGGGCGGCCTTGTGATCATCGACGTGATCGGCGGGGAGGAAATCCTCTTCTCCCAAAACTACGCCTGCCCCGAGCACGGGGTGAGCATTGAGGAGCTCTCTCCCCGGATGTTTTCGTTCAACAATCCCTACGGCGCCTGCGAAAAGTGTACCGGCATCGGCACCTTTATGGAGGTCGACCCCGACCTGATCGTCCCCAACAAAGATCTTTCGATTGCACAGGGGGCGATCAAGGCGAGCGGCTGGTCGTTCGGAGACAAAGGGACGATTGCCAACATGTACTTTGAGGGCCTCTCCAAGCACTACGGCTTTTCGCTCGACACCCCGTTCAAGGACCTGCCCAAGAAAGCGGTCGACGTCATCCTTTACGGCACCAAAGGGGAAAAAATCAGGATGACCCGCACCAACGACTACGGCACCGGCAGCTACAACGCGCCGTTTGAGGGGATCATCAACAACCTGGAGCGGCGTTATAAGGAGAGCAACAGCGAGTATTCCAAAGAGGAAATCGCCAACTATATGAGCAGCGTCAACTGCCCGAGCTGCCACGGAAAGCGGCTCAAAAAGCAGGCGCTCGCTGTCACGGTGGGGGAGGAAAACATCACCGACCTGACCAACCTGAGCATCAATGGGATGCTCGACTTCCTCGACCACCTCGAGCTGAGCGAGCGCGACCACATGATTGCCGACGCGGTGCTCAAGGAAATCCGGGAACGGCTGGAATTTCTGCGCAGCGTCGGGCTCGACTATCTCACCCTCTCCCGCGCCTCGGGCACCCTGTCGGGTGGGGAGAGCCAGCGCATTCGGCTCGCGACCCAGATCGGCTCCTCCCTTGTCGGGGTGCTCTACATCCTCGACGAGCCGAGCATTGGCCTGCACCAGCGGGACAACGACAAGCTCATCGCCACCCTCAAGCATTTGCGCGACATCGGCAACACCCTCATTGTTGTCGAGCACGACGAGGACACGATGCGCGCCGCCGACTACATCGTCGACATCGGGCCCGGCCCCGGCATCCACGGCGGTAAGGTGGTCTTTTCCGGCACAGTCGACGACCTGATTGCCTGCGAGGATTCGGTGACCGGCCAGTACCTCTCGGGCAGGAGGAAGATTGAGCTCCCCTCCGCCCGGCGGGAGGGCAACGGCAACTTCCTCACCGTCAAGGGGTGCGCTGAAAACAACCTCAAAAACATCGATGTCTCGATTCCGCTCGGGACGTTTACCTGTGTGACCGGGGTGTCGGGCTCGGGAAAATCCTCCCTGGTCAACAGCATCCTCTACAAATACCTCGCCGCCAAGCTCAACCGCGCGCGGCTCAAAGCGGGTAAATTTTCCGAGATGCTCGGCCTCGAATACCTCGACAAGGTCATCGACATCGACCAGAGTCCAATCGGGCGGACGCCGCGCTCCAACCCCGGCACCTACACCGGATTATTCAACGACATCCGGGAGATTTTCGCGCAGACAGCGGACGCCAAGATGCGCGGCTACAGCGCCGGCCGGTTCAGCTTTAACGTGCGCGGGGGCCGGTGCGAGGCCTGCCAGGGCGACGGCATTGTCAAAATTGAGATGCATTTTCTGCCCGATATCTTTGTTCCCTGCGAAGTTTGCAAGGGCCAGAGGTATAATCGGGAGACATTGGAAGTAAAATATAAAGGCAAGACGATACACGACGTGCTCGAA
>CBCSOX010000222.1:0-4064 GCA_965141735.1 uncultured Oscillospiraceae bacterium
ATGAGGCCCAGCAGGCAATCTCAAATTTTGTCGGCCAGTTAAAACCCATTTCGCGGGGCACAGATTCGCAAAACTCGGAGACATCCAGCGGTCCAGCTTCCTCAGACCCGTCCAACTCGGACGCTGCTTCCAGTCAGGCAGACACCTCCTCGGATGCGGCGAGTGGTGCGGGAGGGGAGGAGAATACTGTGAGCGGCACCTCCTCTGAGCCGCCTGACAGCGCAACCTATGCGCCGGTGGTCTTTACCGGAAAAAAGACAGTGCCTCTGACTGGGACAGTCACCTCGATGTTCGGATACCGTTCCCATCCGGTTTCAGGGAGCGATGATTTTCACATGGGGGTTGACATCGCAGCCGAAGAGGGAACCGTTGTAAAAGCGGCTGCCGCAGGTAAGGTGACAGCCGCTGATTACAACGAGGACTACGGCAACTACATCACAATTGAACACGATCAGGGGCTTGTGACGCGCTACGCACATTGCAGCAAACTGCTCGTCAAGCAGGGGGACAAGGTCAAGACGGGAAAAAAGATTGCAAAGGTGGGGAGTACGGGGAACTCAACCGGATATCATCTGCATTTTGAAGTGGAGCAAAACGGCCGGCGCGCCGATCCGCTCACCCTGTTCCCGGAGCTGTACAATGGTTGAATTTAAAATATTTGGGATGCGCGTCCGGTTCACCTTTTGGTTTTTCGCCGTCCTGACAATGATTCTTTTTCTGGATCGGTCAGGAACTGCTTTTTGGGCGCTGACTGCATCCTTACTGCATGAAACCGGGCATGTCCTGGCTTTTTTTATTTTACACAACAAACCGCGTCTGTTGTCGTTCGAGCTCTCTGGCATTCGCCTGGTGCGGGGCGGGTGCGGGATCTGTGTGTGGAAGGAATTTATTATACTCTCTGCCGGGTGTGCAGTGAATTTTATCACTGCGGTTTTGCTGCAGCGAACCATGCCGTTTGTCGCAGCGGTCCATCTCTGCCTGGGGGCCTTTAATCTTCTGCCTATCCACTCCCTTGATGGGGGGAAGCTGATCCGCCTGCTCTTTAGCTGCCTGTTTCCCTATACGGTCTCGAGAGTTCTCAGTCTCGTGGTTTCCTACCTGACTGTTTTTCTCCTTCTCTTTGTGGGAGGCCTGCTCTGCATCAAAGGGAACTTTACTCTGCTCATCACTGCGGTCTACCTTTTGCTCATGCTTTTGAGTGAGAAGTAAAGGCTGGGATTTTAAACCCCGCTTCACCTTGTTTTTGATGCCCATGTCAATTTACAAATTTTGAAGATACATAAATAAAAAAAGATTGGTGAATTCCTTTGCTTTGGTTGAACACTGTAGAAATAAAATGGATGAGGGGGAGTGAATGTTATGCCACTGTCTCAGATCCCTATCCATAGAATTGGGAGATGGAGAGAAGAAGCAAAATGAAGATGAAAAAAATAGGTTCGTATCGTATCATTGTTGTCAACAGCGGTACGATTTCTGTGAATTTTTGTTTCATTCTTCGTCGTAGCACAGGCGAAGTAAATAGTGATGGCCTTAAAAGAAGGGCTTACCATCTGGTCAACAGGAAAGCAGGGATTTATATGCCCCTAGTCAAAGGCGACAGTACAATGAACACAGGCCGCGGCTTTGCGAAACAGAAGACGCTGGGATGTTACCGTTGGCAATAGCGACAGAGATCGCAGGATACGCAGTGAGCAAAACGAAACAACAGACAGACCCCCTCGCATCGAGCGAGGGGGTCTGTCTGTAAAACGATCCATCGGAATGCAGAGTCTTGTGCGCTGTAATGCTCTCAACTTGAAACAGTGCATGCCGTAATACGTCCGAGTTTTGCGCCCTGTTTTAAAATATGTTCCGTATTGTACCATCAAAAATAAAAGCCACGCAGCTTCTATGATAGACTGCCAAATTTGGGAAATAGTAATTCAATGGGGCTATCTTCTTGAGGGACATCCAACTGCGAGACGCCATTCACGACAGCTGGAGACCCAAGAGAGGCATTGAAGGCATATTCGGAAAGAGGATACGCTAGTGGTCTGTGCCGTTTTTTAGAATGTTAATGTCCATGTGCGGATAGGGAATGTTGATCCCATGGCGGTCAAACTCTGCCTTGACCATTTCCTTCATGTCAAAATTGAGGTCCCAATAATGCTCGGTTGCGACCCAGATGCGGGCTGCGATGTCAATGGAACTCGCACCGTGTTCGATAACGCGGATAAATGGGGCTGGTTCCTTGAGCGCATAGGGATGGTTGTCCACTATTTGCTCAATGACCTGTTTGGCGCGGTCGATGTCATCGCTGTAGCCGATTGAGAACACCAGGTCAAGCCTCCTGGTCGGCTCGGCAGAATAGTTGGTGATTCGTGCGCCTGAGATCTCACCGTTGGGAATGAGCACAACCTTGTTGTCCACTGTGAGCAGCCGGGTGTAGACGAGCTCAATCCGCTGGACAGTGCCCTGAACGCCTTCGGTTTCAATATAGTCACCGAGCTTAAACGGCTTGGTGATGAGGAGCATCAGGCCCTCAGCGAAATTTGCGAGGGTGTCCTTGACGGCAAGGCTGATGGCAAGGCCGATTGCGGAGAAGAGCGCGACAAATGAGGTGGTCGGCACGTCAAACGCATCGAGCACGACAAGAGCGATCACAATATAAAATACAGCCTTGATGAGAATGGTGACGAGGTTGATCACTCCTTCGCCGGTGCCCGCCTTGTTCATCCCTTTTTTGGTGATCTTGATCAGTGCCTTGCACAAAATTCGACCAATGAGAAAGACAATCAGGCAGAACAGCAGCTTTCCCCCGTATTTAAGGGCAAATTCTTTCAGGGTATTGAGGGTGGTTTCCATATCGTTAAACATCATGTGAATCTCCTTTGAGCGATCTGTTTTTTTCCATTATAACGGTTTCTTTGCATTTCGTCAAACCAAAGGGGGACAGCGGGATTTTTGTACGGAATTTGGGGACAAAAGTTAGGTTGTCAAAAATGTGTCAAAGTTATACACAATAAATTCCTCAAATTTGGTGAAAAAACACCCAGCCCAAACATTGAAAAATAATGAATTTTATTGTATAATAAAAAAGATTTCGGATTTTTCATAAATACCGGCAAAATATTTTATCAAAAAGGAGTGTCGATACATGGATGTAGCATTGATTATTGGCCTGACATTCACCGGCCTTGCCGTTGTGTTTGCCGCGCTGGTTATTCTGATTTTCTGCATGTGGGTCATGGGCGCCATCATGAAAAGGGTAACCGGAAAGCAGACCAAATCCCCGGCGCAGGCGCCAAAGGCTCCAGCTGCACCGCAGGCCCCGGCTCCCGTTGTGGAAGAAGGCGTAACGGGTGAAACCGTCGCCGTGATCTCCGCCGCCATCGCGGCAATGCTCGGCAGCGACCGTCCGGTTGCGATCAGAAGCATCAAGCGCGCAAAGGATAGCCGTCCGGCGTGGAATATGGCGGGCGTTACGGAAAACACAAGACCTTTCTAGATTCTCTCAACCGTAAGCCCGGACCGGCTTAAATCCAACGGAGGTGTAAAATGGAAATTATCAATATGTTTGTCGATACCATTAAAAATCTGGCGCTTGAATCCGGATTTGCTGGAATCGATTTCAAAACGCTGATTATGTTTATCATTTCCGGCGTTCTCATTTACCTCGCGATCGGCAGGCAGTTCGAGCCCCTGCTCCTACTCCCCATCGCGTTCGGCATGCTGCTGACCAATCTGCCCGGTGCAGAGATGTTTCACTCTGAGTTCTTCCAGGGAACGAGTATTGACTACGGTCAGGTGCTGCACGACGGCGGACTGCTCGACATTCTCTATCTCGGCGTAAAGCTGGGGATTTACCCGCCGCTCATCTTCCTCGGCATCGGCGCGATGACCGACTTTGGGCCCCTCATCGCCAATCCCAAGAGCTTCCTGCTCGGTGCGGCGGCTCAGGCAGGTATCTTCTTCACCTTTATCGTCGCGGCATTCCTCCCGTTCTACAGCATGTCGGAGGCGGGTGCAATTGCGATCATCGGCGGAGCGGACGGCCCGACAGCAATTTATGTTGCCAAGACGCT
>CBCSOX010000223.1:0-4042 GCA_965141735.1 uncultured Oscillospiraceae bacterium
CAGGCGCTTCTGTCCCACTATGAGAAAGGAATCCGGGAGTGCGGCCTCGCGTTTGTCATCCGCGCGGCTGATTTTTACGACGTTTCGTGCGACTTTCTGCTCGGCCGCTCCCCTGAACGAAAAGGAACCACACTCACGGTGGAGGAGCTGCCGGAACCGGCTGAGTCCAAGGAACGGCCCAATCCGAAAACCCTCTCGGCGATTTACAACAAAAAGCTTCTCATGAGCTCGCTCAACATTCTCTACGACCTGCTGATTAAGTCGGAAAACAAAGGCCTCATCGGGGAGGTCTCCTCCTTCTTAACCATGGCGGTTTACCGAATGTTCCGCATCGTCTTCCGCGCCAGCCGCAAAAACAACCAAGAGATGTTTGTCCTCCCCAAAGAGCTTGCCAACGCCCAGGCGCAGGCAGCGATGTCGGTGAGCGAGGCGACCGCGGGGGCCATTGTCGACAGCGCACTCCCCAAAGAGCTTGACCCGGTTGCCCATCCCGAGCGAATGGCGGTGAGCATGGAGCTGCTTGACAGCGAGTACCCGGCGGACAAGTCCGCGCTGCTCAATCTGATCAAAAACTGCGAACACAAGCTCAGCGACGAGAAATAATGTATCTTTTATTTTAGCATGGAATCGTGAAAAAATAAAGTAAAAACTATGAATACAGAGGATGAAGGGGAGGAAAAGAAAATGGACAAACCGCAGGAGAATTGGATCGCCGTCTATCAGCAGGAAATTGGACGGGAAGAACTCGACGAACCCCTCTGGCTCAACGAAGTGCTCGAGGATAACAACATCCCTTACCGCAACGAAGACCGCGCGGTGTTGGAGGGGAGCTATTATTCCCCCCGCGCCACAGTTGACCGGTTTGTCCTGATTCCCCCGGAATACAAAGAACAGGTTGAGGGTTTTATCCATGAATATGAAAACCCCGACCCCGACGGAATTAACCAGCTATTTGAGCAGGAATAGCCCCCTGTATTTCAGCCTAATAGCAGCTCCTAAAAGAGGAGTGGCATGACGAGAGGTCTATTCGATCATAGTAAAAGCCAGCGCTATGTAGGTGCTGGCTTTTACTTTGTTGTAGATGAAAACCCCCGGCTGTGCCGGGGAGTTCTGAAAAAGCTCTCGGGTTGAGTAGAAAATGCAGAGAAAGAAAAACAGCGCATGGGCAAATGTATATTTGAAAAAAGGTTTTAGCCAAAGGCTCATGATGAGAAAGCATACGAGAAGCTGAGCCTAGAGCGTGAACCGAGCGAAACGAATCTGGCAGGATTGTCTGTTTGCAATCGGATACCGGATGTAAAGCCTTTGCAGGCGTCGTTGGTAATGTGCGCCCTGAGGCGCTGCCAGTCGCATACGGCTTTGCCCACATATGTAGTACCACCAGTTTAGCTGGTGGGGCCTTTTTCAAACCTTAGTGGCAATGTGATTCCCTGCTGCCCTTGGATGGGTCATCCTATCCTTTCCGCCTCAGATTATTTTCCGGATCTATTTTTGTGCGGCTGGATTGATCCCTACTGCACTGACATACAATGCAATTGCCCAAATGTTTCGATTTTCCTACTTTACGTTCTGCTCCATGCATTTATGTAAATCTCATCTGATTTGCCGCATTGCTTTTTGCAGCTGATTGAATCTGAGTATTTTTCGGTCATTTGAGGCAAACGCGATAGGATACCTGCATACCCATCTGATATATCCTAAGAGAAGGCTCTGTGCTGCACGATTGGCCACAAAAGACTCCTTGTTTGGTGGCTTGATCATGCCCCATTCTGTCTGAGAGAATGTCTCTTGAGGCTTTGGCTTTATCCCACCACAGAGAGTGCGGTCGCTGCGCCCACCCCTTTTAGACGGCAGCTCTCACACTAAAATGGCCCTGCCCGGGAGTATCCCGGGCAGGGCCTGTTTTTTATTTGGAGCCGCCGCCCCTTCTCGAGTAGGAGCCGCGTTTGCCGTCGATGTTGCGTTTGATGTCAGACATTTTTTCTTCGCTGTTCTGCTTAAACTTGCTGAGCATATCCTCAAATGACATCGGTTCGTTGCTGTTGTGGCGGGAACGATCAAATCCACCGCTGTTTCCCCGTGGACCGCGCTGCTGCTGCGGGCGTCTCGGGGGACGGTTGTTCTGATTTGCGCCGTCCGGGCGGGGGGCCTGGGGTTGCGCCTGCTTGATGGACAGGCTGATCTTTCCATCATCGCCCACCTTGAGAACCTTTACTTTGACCTGTTCACCCTCTTTGAGGTGATCGGCGATCTCCTTGACATAGCCGGCGGATACTTCTGAAATGTGCACCATACCGGTTTTGCCCTCACCGAGGTCAATAAACGCACCAAAATTTGTAATTCCTGTCACTTTACCTTCTACAATTTTTCCAACATCAAGTTGCATAAAAAACTCGACTGCCTCCTTAAATTAAGTAAAAAATTTCTGTTACTCACCGTTTACATCCACAAAGACCCGTTCATTCGGCGCGACATACCCCAGCTTTTCGCGTGCAATGCGCTCCGCGTAGGCGGGGTCCATCCCGCCGTCGATGAGGGCCTGAAGCTCCTCATTTTCCTTCATCTGCTGGGCGACTTTTTGCTCCATCGTCTCGTTCTCGCGCTTTTTCGAGGCAATGCTCACCTGCAGGGAAATCAGCTCAGTGCTGACCGCAACGGCGAACACAATCAATGCGATCTTGAAGATGATGTTTTTTTGCCTTTTTTTCTTTTTGAGCGCTTTTTTCGCCATTTTGGGCTTCCCTCATTTCTGTTTGCAGGCGCTGCTTTTTTCGTCTTATAATGATTATACAATAGGTTACCTTTTTTTTGCAAGCTATTTTTTCTCTTTTTACAAAGTTTTTTCAGTCTGGCTGCGGGCTTTTTGATCTGGCGCACCAGCTTGCGCAGCAGCGGGGCGAACAATTTGCGAAACGGCCAAAGAACAATCTTGACCAGCCATCCGACAATTCGTTTAATCAAATGGATGATCGCCGTTGCCGCCCGGAAGACTAATGCACCAAGGGTAAAGTAATACAGCGCAAACCCCAGCAGTTCCCCGATGAGCACATAACCGCGCACGATCCCGTCCGTCGTCAGCTGATAAAACTCAAACGTCGCCGCCGCAACAATGAGAAAAAAGAGGAGATCCTCGAAAAAAACCAGAATCCTGCCCGATGGGATTGCAATGCGGAGAATGCGAAAGACGTCGTAACAGACGCCGAGCGCAGCCCCGAGCAACACCGCCCACAGGAAAACCCACGTCGGGGGCGCCACAATCATATCCATGGGCAGGCCCCTTATTTAAAGAGCTTGGAGAGGAGGTTCCCAGCGGAGCGCTTCTCCTGCTCGCTGTAGGTCAGGGAATCAACCTCCCCTTCCAATACCAACTCGCCCGTTTCCATATTGAATTTGTTGATGTGCAGCGATCCGCCCCGCACTGTGAGCATCCCGAGCTCAGTGAACATCGCCACTGTTCGCTCGTCAAAGCTGTCCACATCCTTGACGCCCGACACCGTCAGGCTCTTTCGGTTCTCCAGAATAATATTCTGGGCCATTTTCGCTTTTTTCTCCTCAATCATGAACAAACACTCCTTCGCTTTTGTACCATGTTTATTCAAGCAGAGGGGAAATTATGCTATTCGATCACCTGGTAGTTGTCCGAGGCGTTGTCCTTGGTCGCGTGTTCGCTCACTGCGAGCACCTTCACTTTGAGCGGCTTCTGCCCGAGGTTGACTTCAACGACATCCCCGACCTTTACGTCGTAGGATGCCCGCGCGGGCTTGCCATTGACCACGATCCGCCCCGCGTCGCACGCCTCGTTGGCCACTGTGCGCCGCTTGATGATGCGGGTTACCTTTAAATATTTATCTAGTCTCATGTGATACCTCTCTTTTTAAGATTGGGTCAATACAGGTAAGTGATCGAGCAGCCGGTCGGTATACCGTTCTGCAATCTGATAAACTACAATGTCAGGATTTTCCTCTTTCAAAGTCGCTGGATCAAAGGTATTGCGGTGAGCAAAAGTTGTCGTCGCAAATTCGCGCGGCAGAAAATCAAATAG
>CBCSOX010000224.1:0-3975 GCA_965141735.1 uncultured Oscillospiraceae bacterium
CTGGCGTTGTCGGGGCCGGAGGAGCTGGCTTCCCCACCGCATTTAAGCTGCGCGACGGCATTGACTCGCTCGTCATCAACGCAGCAGAATGCGAACCCCTGATTTATACAGACTACTACCTGCTCAAAAATGAGCTCGGTAAGGTGCTCAAGGGCGCCACTGCTATGATGGAAGCCTGCGGCATTCCCAACGGCTACATGGCAGTCAAACACCACACCGCCGAACGCCTTTCCTGGACGCACGGGCAGAAGCTGACGAGCAGCATCTCGGTTTCTGTGATGCCCGACGTCTACCCGATGGGCGACGAGATCATCATGATCTACCAGGTGCTCGGAAGAATTGTCCCGCCCGGACAGCTTCCCGGAACCGTCGGCGCAATCGTCAACAACGTGGAAACCCTCTACAACGTCGCCAACGCGATGGAAGGCATCCCGGTGACTGACAAATGGGTGACCATCAACGGCGAAGTGGACAACAAGGTGACGTTCAAGGTGCCGATCGGCACCCCGATCGCAGAGGTCTTCAAAACCCTCGGCGTGACTGTCCCGGAAGGCCACATTGTGGTGGACGGCGGCCCGGCCATGGGCAAGCCGGTTGATCCCGCAACTGCGGTGATCACCAAAACCACAAAATCACTTCTCATTCTGCCCGACAACATCCCCTGTACGGCGAGCATGCTGGGCAGCATGAAATTCACCCTCACCCACGCGGCGTCCAACTGCTGCTCCTGCACCATGTGCAGCGAGATGTGCCCCAGGGCGCTCATCGGCTACCCGCTGCAGCCGCACAAGATTGTGCGCAGCGTGTCCTCCCGCCTGACGGATAATCCGGAGGATTATCTCGCGGCAAGCACCTGCAGCGCCTGCGGCGTCTGCGAGCTGACCGCTTGCTGTCAGGGCATCAGCCCCCGCAAGGTGTACACCGCGGTCAAGGCAGAACTCGGCAAGCACCGCCTGCGTTACCAGGCGCCGCCCGACGCTGTCCTTGAGGCAGATCCCGAGCGGGACAACCGAATGCTTCCGAGCTCCCGGTTTATGCAGAGAATCGGCGTGGCAAAATACGACCAGACCATCCCCGCATTCCGCGGCGATGTGCCGTTTCAGCCAACCTATGCTTCTTATGCGCTGCGCCAGCACGTCGGTGCCCCGGCAGCCCCCATTGTTAATCTCGGGGACGCTGTGAAGCCGGGTGATGTGATCGGCCAGGCGGCAGACGGAATCTCTGCTAATATCCACTGTGCAGTGAACGGTATCGTTGATGGGATTGCCAACGGCGTCGTCACGATCAAATGCGTGTGAGGTGAAAAATGATGTTACAAACAGTTGGAGTTATTGAACTTAAGAGCATTGCCAAGGGTATCGAGGCGTGCGACCAGATCCTCAAATCCGCTGAGATCAGACTCATTTCAGCGCATACCGCCTGCCCGGGTAAGTACGAGATCATCGTCACCGGACAGCTCTCGAACGTGCAGATCGCCATTGACAGGGCCCGTGAGACCTATTCGAGCTATGTCATCGACTCGGTCGTTCTCGGCCGCATTGAGGAATCCGTCATCAAGGCGCTGTTCGGCGGTGTGGCGGATACCGCGAAGGGTGCAATCGGCGTTGTCGAAACCTTCTCGGGTACAAGCGCGATTAAGGCGGCTGACACCGCAGTGAAAGCGGCGGCGGTTGAAATCCTTGAGATGAGCATCTCGCGCGGCATGGGCGGCAAAGGCTATATTATTGTCACAGGAGATATTGCCGATGTCACCGCTGCTGTCGAGCACGGCTCGCAGTATGCAAAGGATCAGGGCCTGTTCGCAGGCAGCTCGATTCTGGCAGCTCCCCACGAAGATCTTTGGCAGTATGTATAACAGCCAGTGATGAGAAAGCGCCTGTCTTAAAAAGACAGGCGCTTTTTGCATGCAAAAAGAAAATGAAATGCTTCTTTATTTTCAGGAAGTCTTTTATGACGGGTATTTCATTGAGCAGGCTGCAAAAGATTTTCCTTTAAGAGAAAGAGTGAGAAATCAGGCGGCATACGCCTTGAATTTGTCGGCAGTATATATCGGAGAACAGAATGTAAGGGAAACGGTTGAAATGAGATGGATTCCTCTTCAGCGCTGACATATCTTTTCACAAATTTCTGTTTGCACTGCATCGCAGTTTGTGCACAGAGTGCTTTTGTGGGGACAGCTGCAGCCCGAACGCAGACAGCTTCAAGCCTGCCTGAATGGAGAGGGCACAGCGACTCAGAGCCATCTTCAGGCACCGCTGTTTTTGGTTGACAACCGCTGTTGAGAATGGTACAATGAAGAAAGATTTATGTAAAATGGCATCCGGTGCGCTTGCCAAACTGTCTGCCGAATTCAGCAGGGAACCGTACAACAGCCTTTCGGCCAGCACGTCGAAAGGCTGTTGTCGGCTGGTTTGAATTCGTGCTGTAGCACTGATGAATACAATAACAGGGCTTGCTGCCGGATGGAGAGACTGAATTGCAACAGGTGGAGTAAAATGGAGAAAATTCACATAGGCTGCGCTCAGAGCGAGCTATCCCGCAACCTTGCCGACCAGCTCGCCCAAAGCCTTCATTGTTATCATCCTGAACTGACTGCTGAAGTCGTGCCGATCAAGAACACAGGGGACGGCGAGGAGCCAGCACTGATTGCACGCAGACTGGAACAAGCGCTGATTGACTGCAGAATTGATTTGGCGGTGTGTCATGCGCTGGATTTACCGCTCGAGCTTCACCCCGATCTGCCGGTTGTCGCCATTTCCGCCCGGGAGGATGTTCGGGATGCCCTGGTATTTCCACAGGGCAAGCAGCAGCCGGATTTCAGCAAGCCGATCGGCTGCATTTCGAGGCGGCAGCAGGTACAGCTGCACAGGGTATTCCCCGACTGCATCACCGCCCCGGTGAGGGGGACGGTCACGGAGCAGCTCACCCGACTGGATCAGGGAGAATACGGGGCGCTCGTCCTTCCCGCCGCTCATCTTGAGTGGTTTGGACTGCAACAGAGGATTGGACAATTGTTCTGTGTTGAAGAACTCGTGCCCGCCGCTGGGCATGCCGCTGTGGCGGTGCAGGCGCGGGAGGGGTTTGACGCAGGACTTCTCGAGTGCTTTCACAGTTGGGACAGCTGGGACGCGGTATTTTGTGAGCGGGAGTTTGCCCGGGCGCTGGAAGAGGAGCCAGGCCCTATTGCTGTCTACGCGGAGGTGAAGGGGGAAACTCTGTCGGTTGTCGGGTTTTATGCGGACGAAGTGGAGGGGATTTATCGGATGAGTAGCATGTCGGGTGATCGCAAAGATGCCGGGCGGCTCGGGTTCGAGCTCGCCGCGGAGCTAAAGATTGGATAAAGGTGATCGGATGCAGATGAGGATACAACCAATTCTCCCTTTGGAAAACAGGAGGAGTCAGCTGTGATCGCTCTGGTGACAGGGGGCGCGGCAAGCGGCAAGTCAGAGCTCGCTGAGCGAATTGCCGTTTCGCTGTCCACGGGCAGGCGGCTCTATATCGCGACCATGCAGCCGCTCGACGAGGAGAGCAAACGACGGATTAAACGCCACCGCGTGCTCCGCGCCGGCAAGGATTTTGATACAGCTGAGTGTTACGGCGGACTCTGTAACCTGCCGGAGGGATACAGCACAGCGCTTCTTGAGTGCATGTCCAACCTGGTGGCAAATTGTACATTTGGAGACGAGCGGTTCAGCACAGAACAGATTGCCCGACAGGTGACCCATCTTGCAGCGCAATATAAGAATTTGGTAGTTGTAACCAATGAGGTTTTTTCAGAAGGGATGCAGTACCAAGGGGAGACGGCGGATTATCTGCGCAGCCTAGGGCAGATCAACCAAAGGATTGGTCAGGCGGCGGACCTGATCGTTGAAGCGGTGTGCGGGATTCCAGTGGTGTGCAAGGGGGAACTGCCATGGTGCTGATTCGGGGACTGATCATCGCGTTTGCGATGTATTCTAAAATTCCCATGCCCCG
>CBCSOX010000225.1:0-3966 GCA_965141735.1 uncultured Oscillospiraceae bacterium
CGCAAGGGGGTCAACGTGATTGCGCAAGCATCTGTTTGATCTGTTCCTTGCCGCGGAAACCGACTGAGCTGTCGACGACTTCCCCGTCCTGCATCACCATTAAGGTGGGGATGCTCATGACGTTGAAGGAGGACGCGAGCTCTTGCTGCTCATCGATGTTGATTTTGCACACCTTCGCATCCACCTCGTTGGATACCTGGTCCACGATGGGGGAAACCATCCGGCAGGGACCGCACCAGGGTGCCCAGAAATCGAGCAGAACCGGTTCACTGCTGCGCAGCACCTCCTTTTCAAAATTCTCCTTTGTGATATGAATAACAGCCATTGTAAGCTCTCCTTTCGTTTGATCTAGTATTATTCTATTCAAAATTGGAGATTTGTTCAGTGACAAAATCACAAAAGCGGCCCGGACGGGGCTTTTTCCGTCCGGGCCGCTGTATTGATTGAAATGTTTTTTTTGTCTTGGATTGTATTCAACTCGAATGGGGGTTTTCATTGTATTCTCAACGCTCATCCTTTCGCCATCTGTAAACCAAGAAAGGCTGAGAGTGGTCGCAGAGCCTTGTCAATCCTATTTTCAAGGCCTGCCCAGATTGATCACAACTGCCTTGGGGCGTGTCATCGCCTCGATCGAGTATTTGACACCCTGGGTCCCCATGCCGGAGGACTTCACCCCGAGGAAGGGGAAGTGGTCGGGACCGCGCTCTGTCTTGTTGTTGATCTGCACTGTGCCCACCTCGAGCTTGTTGGCGAGGTCAAACGCCCGATTGATGTCGCTGGTGAACACCGAGGACTGGAGGCCGTACTCCGAGCGGTTGGCAAGCTCGAGCGCCTCTTCGGCGCTGTGTACCCGGATCACTGGAAGCACGGGACCGAACGGCTCCTCCCAGGCGATGTCCATCTCAGGTGTCACCCGGTCGAGCAAGGTGGGATAGATCAAATTCCCCTCCCGGCGGTTTCCGGTGACGACCTTCGCGCCCTGGTCCAACGCCTCGTCGACGAGGGACTGGACAAAGTCCGCCGACTTTTGGTCGATGAGCGGGGTGATGATAGCCCCCTCCCGCGGGTCGCCGACAGTGAGCTGCTCGACGCGGGATTTGAGCTTGTAAACAAGGGCGTCCGCCACCGCGTCGAGCACGAGGATGCGCTTGACCGCGGTGCAGCGCTGACCGGAATAGGAATACGCACCCGCTGCGATGTTGTCCGCCGCAAAGTCGAGGTCTGCGTCCTCGAGCACAATCGCCGCGTCCTTGCCCCCCAGCTCGAGCAGCATCGGCACCATCCCCGCGATTTGGGCGATGTGCCTGCCGATCCGGGTACTGCCGGTAAAATTGATGAACTGGATGCCGGGGTGCTGCACAATGTAGTCCCCGATCTCCTCCCCGCGCCCGGTCACGGTGTTGAGGATCCCCTTGGGGAGCCCCGCTTGATTCAGCACCTGGGTCAGGTGCAGCGCGCTCACCGCCCCCTGGGTCGGCGGCTTCAGGATAACCGCGTTTCCGCCGACTAAGGCGGGCGCGATCTTGGAGACCGACAGGTTGACCGGGTAGTTAAACGGGGAGATGGCAAGCACCGTCCCGAGCGGCACCCGGGTGACATAGGACATTTTGCTGCGCGAGCCGCCGGGGAAGTTTTCCCCGCTGATCGCCTGCCCCTCCATGCTCTTGCCGATGTCCGCGGTGTAGCGCAGAAAATCAGCAGTGCGCAGCACCTCGGATTCGGCTGATTTGCGGTCCTTGGAGATCTCCATAATGAGGATTTCCGCAATCTCCCCGCACTGCTCCTCGAGCAGATCGGCCGCCCGGTAGAGGATGTTTGCCCGCTCGTAGACCGGCATCTCCGCCCAGAGAGGCAGGCTCTCCTTGGTGCTCTCCACCGCGCGGTCCACTTCGTTCTGGGTCATCGCCTGCACCCGGCCGATCAGAGAACCGTCCACAGGAGAGGTGATTTCAATCAGCTTTCCCGACTCGGACTCCACCCACTCCCCTCCCAGCAGGTTTTTGTACACTTTATTTTGATCACACAATTTCGTAAACATAAATTCACCAGCCTTTCGCTTTATTTTGCGTCAAAAATTGCGCATGATTCCATTGTATGATAAATTGTTTTTAAAAAGTCCTTACCACTCCGGTTGGGGGAGGCTGTAGGATACGTGCAGTGGGTGAATAAAGAAAACGACAGTGCTGTACCCAATCGGGGAATTCTCAAAAATCAACACAACCACCAAGGCACTGCGCTATTGCGACGAGTCCGTCCTGCTCAAATCCTCCTGGATGAGGACAACAGGTGCCGTCTGCTGCCCGCTGGGAGGCAAGTCTTGTTTTGTTTCGTCCTTTGCAGGTTGGTAATTTTCTCTGATTTTTTGGTCAGCTCTTTCAAAAACCGAACTCCTTTGGACAGTATAAACACCAGCCTTCAAAACGATTAATGTCTGCTAAAAAACGTTCCAGCCACAAACGAGCCATCCGACGATATGCGCGTCGGATGGCTCGACAAAAAACACCATTTCCTTACATTATAGATCAAGGGTGCCCTCTTCTCTAAAGATTCGATAAAAAGACATGCTCGCAACAGCCATCTAAACGGCTGTTGTTTTTGCTATGCGGTTGGTTATCCGGATGTGCAGCGATTCCATCAGGTCGAGCGCCTTCTCATGCAGTGCAGCGTCGTTGCTCGCGGTGCAGGCAGCATCCACTGTAATGAGCGCTTCGGGAAGCGCAGCTTTGGCGAGAACCGCATTGGAGAGCACGCAGATGTTCGAGACGACTCCCACGAGTTCGATCTCCTCATACCGCCTGTCCCGCAGGAGCTCGGCGAGCTCGAGCGACCCAAAGCCCGGCTTACAGAGACAGATGTCCCGCTCTTGACGCAGCTGCGCGGCCTCCCCATAGAGCTCCCAGCCCGCGGTGCCCTCGACGCAGTGCACCACCGGCAGATTTCTCCCCTCTTGAGTGGAAAGGTAGTCGGGAGTGTGAGTGTCAAAGGTGAAAATCACCTCTGTCCCCTCTGCGTGGGCCTTGCGAATCTTTTCACAGATCGGGCCCTCCAGCGCCGCAGCGGCGGGAAAACCGAGCGGTCCATCCACAAAATCGGCTTGATAATCGATCACAATCAGCACTTTTTTCATAGATTGCCTCCTTTTCCGTCCTATCATACCCGAAATTCTCCAGATTAGATAGAGCATTCTTTTCTAAATATAATTTACTTTTTGAAAAAAAGTTGTATAATAGAACTATATAAGTGATATTGGAGGGATTACAATGGATTACATTATCTTTGCAGCAATCGGTTCTGTCCTCGCACTCGTCTTTGCAGGCATCCAGTTCGCAAAAACATCCAAACAACCCGAAGGTACCCCACTCATGATTAAAATTTCCACGGCGATCCGCAAAGGGGCCAGCGCCTATCTCAAACGGCAGTACATCGGGGTCGGCATCTTTTTCGCTGTGGTGTTTCTCATTCTGCTGATTCTTTCCCTGTTCGGCTACATCAACATCTTTGTCTCGTTCGCCTTTCTCACCGGCGGTCTCTTTTCCGCCCTGTCGGGCTACATCGGGATGAAAACGGCGACCATGGCCAACGACCGCACCGCTTTCGCCGCACAGCACAGCCTCAACAACGGGCTGCGCGTGGCCTTTTCCGCGGGCTCGGTGATGGGGTTTGTCGTGGTGGGCCTCGGCCTGCTCGACCTCTCCGCGTGGTATTTCTTTCTCAAATTCTGGTATACCTCGGTCCAGCCGATCGCTGACGCTTCGGTGATGATGGAGGCGATTACCTCCAATATGCTCACCTTTGGCATGGGCGCGTCCTGCATGGCGCTGTTCGCCCGTGTGGGCGGCGGCATTTTCACCAAAGCTGCCGACGTGGGCGCGGACCTGGTCGGCAAGGTAGAAATCGGAATCCCAGAGGATGACCCCCGCAATCCGGCGGTCATTGCGGACAATGTGGGCGACAACGTCGGAGACG
>CBCSOX010000226.1:0-3949 GCA_965141735.1 uncultured Oscillospiraceae bacterium
CAACTCGACGGCGGATAAGGTCGTTGACGCGGTTCCCGGTCTCATCGACAAGGTGTCCGGCATTTTTGGCAAGGAAAAAACAAAAAAATCTCCTTCCCCCAAAGAGGCGGCGGAATAGAACGAATTGGACATCCTTTCGCCTGCATACATTGGAATAGAGTTCTATTCTGACAAGTTGTAGGTGGTTGAATGCGAAAAAGAAGATTTTTATGCGCCCTGCTCGTCTCGTCGCTGCTGCTCGGCTGCGTCCCGGCTCCGGTGCAGGCCGAGCCGGGTGTTTCCGCGAAGGCGGCGATTTTAATTGAGGCGAATTCCGGAAAAATCCTTTACGAGAAGAACGCCCAGCAAAAGCTGCCGATGGCGAGCACAACCAAGATCATGACCTCGCTGATTGCTTTGGAAAGCGGAAACCTTGACGAGTGGTTCACAGTTGATGAAAACGCGATTAAGGTGGAAGGCTCCTCGATGGGCCTCCAGGCGGGCGACCAGGTGACCATGCGCACCCTTGCCTACGGCATGCTGCTCCAGTCGGGCAACGACGCAGCCAACGCCGTCGCCGTCAAGCTCGCGGGCTCTGCGGAGGCGTTTGCGGAGAAAATGAACGAGCGCGCCCAGGAGATCGGCATGGCAAACTCGCACTTTGTCACTCCTTCGGGACTCGACAACGAGGAGCACTATTCCACTGCCGAGGACATGGCGAAGCTCGCGCGCACCGCCCTGCAAAACGATGGGTTCCGGGAAATCTGCTCGACCTATCAGGCAAAACTCGAATACGGCAACCCACCCTACACCCGGTGGATGACCAATCACAACCGTCTGCTCAAGGAGTACGAGGGGACGATTGGGGTGAAGACCGGCTTTACCAAAAAGTCGGGCCGCTGTCTCGTGTCAGCGGCAGAGCGGGACGGGGTACGCCTCATTGCGGTCACCCTCAACGCGCCCAGTGACTGGAGCGACCACAAAGCGATGTTTGACTACGGCTTTTCCGTCGTCCAGCCGGTCAAGCTGGACTGCGACTTTTCTGCCCTTGCCATCGATGTTGTGGGCGGAACGCAGGAGAAGCTCGGCGTCGTTGCGCTCGAACAGCCCCAGGCGGGCGTGCTGTCGGAGGATGTCGGCAGCATCGAAAAGCGGATACACCTGAATGCATTCTACTACGCCCCCATCAAGGCGGGGGATGTCGTCGGCAAAGCCGAGTACTGGCTGGGTGACGAGTGCCTGGCGACGGTAACCCTGCTCGCGAACGGGGACTCGGAGCGGTACATCACCGAGATCAAGCTCGGTTTCGGCGACCGCTGCAAACTCTTTTTTAAGGGAATCGGCGATCAAATCGCAGGGTGGCTGAGCCACCCGTTTGGATAGACAAAATGGAGGATCACAATTGGAAAAAATAAGACTGCAAAAAATTATCGCAGAGAGCGGGTTTTGCTCCCGCCGCAAGGCGGAACAGCTCATTGAGGAGCGCCGCGTCAAGGTCAACGGCCACCCGGCCAAAGTCGGCGACAAGGCCGACCCGCGCAAGGACGTCGTCACAGTGGACGACGAGCGCATCACCGTCGCCAAGCGGCCCGAATACCGCTATGTCATGCTGCACAAACCCCGCGGCTACGTCACGACGATGTCGGACGAAAAGGGGAGGCGGTGTGTGGCTGACCTTGTCGCCGACATCGACGAGCGGCTCTATCCGGTCGGACGGCTCGACGTCAACTCGGAGGGCCTGCTGCTCTTCACCAACGACGGAAGGCTCGCAAACGACATCATGCACCCCAGCCGCCACGTGACAAAAACCTACCGCGTAACCGTCCGCCCCGACATCACCGATGAGCAGGCGGCCCGGCTCGCCGAAGGGGTTGTCATCGACGGGCGCAAAACGTCGCCCGCGCAGGTGCACGTCCTCACCAAAGAGCCCAACCGCGTTGTGATGGAGGTGGTCATCCGAGAGGGGCGCAACCGTCAGATCCGCAAAATGATGGAGGCGGTCGGCCTTGAGGTCGCCCGGCTCAAACGCACCTCCCTCGGACCGATCAAGCTCGGGATGCTCAAACCGGGCGCGCACCGCGACCTGACCGCAGAGGAGCTCAAGGCGCTGCGCACCGCCATCAAAAAACCAGTCCGCAGCTAAGGGCTGTTTGAAAAATCGAAATCATCGTCTTTTTCTACAAACAGGGGCATCTGCAGCGTTAAAAACACTCGGAATCCGAATGAATTCCTGTGCGCTTGTCTTGCGGTCTGCCGCTGTTTGCAAAAAATCCGTTCATTCCTCTCTCTTCAAACAAGTCCTAGTAAACCATCCGTTCCGCACTCCGGGACGGATATTCGTTTACTTGGCGGCGAAATGGATAGATTTTTGGTTGTTTTTTATACAAATGATAGAAATTTTTTCGGGGAATCGGAAATACTTGTTATTTTAATAACAATGGTGTATAATGAATCACAGTTAAAATGGCGGAGAATGGCGTTTTCTTTTCAGCTGTTGTCTGCTTTAAGTCTATAGCAGCCTTGTGCCGGGGCATTCCCGCGTCAGGGCGACAGAAACGGAGGAACAGAAATGAATTCAGAAATCAAAATGCAATCCCTTGCTGATTTCCGAAATAGTATCGACGAAACGACTCCTGCCAGAAAGAGAATTTCCGCTCTTTTGGACCCGGAGAGCTTTGTTGAGCTGGATGCGTTTGCAGCTTCAAACGGCGAGTCCTGCGGTGTTGTAACTGGCTACGGTTATGTGGACGGCAACCCGGTTTATGTCTTTTCCCAGGACATTAAGGCCGCGTCCGGCGCGGTCACCATGGCGCATTCCAAGAAGATCAAAAAGGTGTATGAGCTCGCTGCAAAGACCGGCTCTCCGGTCGTCGGCATCTACGATTCCAACGGCGCAAAGCTCACCGAAGGAGTGGACGCGCTCGCCGCTTATGGCGAGATGCTCGCTTCGGTCAACAACCTTTCAGGCGTTGTTCCCCAGATTTCCCTCGTCCTCGGCACCTGTGCCGGCACCGCTGCCATGATGGCGTGCAGCGCGGACCTGGTCGTGATGTCCAAAAAGGCGGAGTTCTTCCTCGCTTCGAGTGGAGACACCGCAAAGGACAGCGCTCAGGCCGCCGCCAAGTCGGGCACTGCCCACCTCGTCGCAGAAAATGACGACAAGGCGATTGAACAGGTGAAAAAACTCCTTTCCATGCTCCCTTCCAACAATCTCTCGGCAGCTCCTCTGTTTGACTTTGCAGCACCCGACACCGCAGCGGCTGCGGGCAGCAGCGCGCGCGACATCCTCGCCGCGGTTGCAGATTCCGGCAGCGTGGTCGAGCTCCAGGCAGAGTTCGGCATCAGTGCGGTCACTGCTCTGGCCACTGTCAACGGCAATGTCGCCGGCTTTGTGGCGACTGACAAGGAAAACGGCGCTCTTTGTGCACACGGCGCGAGCAAAATTGCCCGTTTTGTCCGTTTGTGCGACGCGTTTAACATCCCGGTCGTTACCTTTGTCGACGTAGAGGGCTTCCGCGTCTCCGCAGAGTCGGAGCTCGCGGGCGGCATCCGTGAGATCGCGAAGCTCGCCCACGCCTACGCAGAGGCGACAACCGCCAAGGTCAGCGTGATCACCGGCGCAGCTTACGGCTCAGCCTATGTTGCGCTCGCCGGCAAGGGCGCCAACGCCGACGTCGTCCTCGCCTGGGAGAACGCAACTGTTTCCGCTCTCAATCCCGAGGCTTCGGTCGAACTGTTCTGGCACGACAAGCTCAAAAAGACCAAAAACCTCACCCAGTCGCGTGCAGAGCTTGCCGAAGAGTACAAGCGCACCCTCGGTTCTGCGTTTGAAGCTGCCAAGGGCGGACACATCGATGCAGTCATCGACCCGGCGGAAACCCGCATGAGCGTTGCGAGCGCTCTGGACATGCTCGCGGGCAAACGCGTCTCCAAGCTTCCGAAGAAACACGGCAACATGCCGCTTTAATCT
>CBCSOX010000227.1:0-3944 GCA_965141735.1 uncultured Oscillospiraceae bacterium
GCTTTTGAACGATCTGGGTGGTTTGATGTATCTAAAGCAATGGATAAGATTTATCTGCCTGTGCAAACCCTTGTTTGCCAACTCGTCAACTGCCCAATCCGCATTTGCAATTGATTCTCAGATCAAGCAAGAAGAAATGTTTTGTTTTTGTAAATTGAAAAAGAAGGGGTTGCAATTGCCAGCATACTATGTTAAAATTTAGACAAAGTAAAGCAAGGAGATGTTGACCATGGCAAATATCATTATCAGCCCCAGCAAATATGTTCAGGGAAAGGGTGAGCTTTCCAATTTCGGCAGCTATGCCGGCGCGCTTGGAAGCAAACTCTTTTGTATTGTGAGTCCTTCCGGCCTCAAACGGGTCAAAGCGCCGATTGAGCAAGGGCTCGCAGGCTCTGGCTGTGACATCGTCTATGAAGAGTTCAACGGCGAGTGCAGCAAATCCGAAATCAACCGGCTCATCAGCCTGATGGAACAGCGGGATTGCGACGCTGTGGTCGGCATCGGCGGAGGCAAGATTCTCGATACAGCCAAAGCGGTCGCCTATTACAAAAAGACTCCAGTTGCTGTTGTCCCGACAATTGCCTCCACCGACGCGCCGTGCAGCGCCCTGTCAGTGCTCTACACCGACGACGGGGTGTTTGACGAGTATCTGTTCCTCCCAGCCAACCCGAATCTGGTTCTGCTTGACACCGAGCTGATCAGCAAGGCGCCCGCCCGCCTGCTCGTCTCTGGCATGGGGGATGCCCTCGCGACCTATTTTGAAGCGCAGGCAGTTGCCGATTCAGGTGCTGGAACCTGTGCGGGCGGCCAGGTGACCAATGCGGCGCTCGCCCTTGCGCGGCTGTGCTACGAAACCCTGCTCTCTGACGGCTTGCAGGCAAAGCTTGCGGTGGAGCGCAAGGTGTGCACCAAAGCGGTGGAAAACATTGTGGAGGCAAACACCTACCTCAGTGGGATTGGCTTTGAATCGGGCGGCCTGTCGGGTGCGCACGCAATTCACAACGGGTTCACCGTGCTCCCGCAGTGTCATCACCTTTACCATGGGGAAAAGGTCGCGTTTGGAACGCTCACCCAGCTTGTCCTTCAGAACGCTCCGCTTGAACAGATCGAGGAAGTTTTATCCTTCTGCATGAGCGTCGGCCTGCCGACCACCCTCGCCGACCTCGGGATTGCCGAGGTGAAAGAGGAGGAAATTAGGGCAGTGGCCCAGGCTGCTACCGCGGAAGGGGAGAGCATCCACAACATGCCGTTCCCCGTCACAGCGGACCAGGTTTACGCTGCGATCCTCGGCGCAGATGCAATTGGAACGCACTACAAATCAATTAACGAATAAAACAGTACAACAGCCGCTGGATAGATCACTCCGGCGGCTGTTGTTTTTGATACACTGCCCTCAAAGGTGAAAGAATATTATGCTTGGAAACCATCGAATATTGCAGAGAGCTGCTTGGAGGACGGGGATTGGGCGGAACACTGCTGGAGCCCATTGGATTCTGCTGTGAGCCTGCCGGCTGCGATTGGTGTTATCCCTTTCTAGGATGCTGCTTGGGATGAGGTTGGGAAAGCGGCTTTGCTGTTTCTTTTGATAACGATCTGCCAAAAATCCAGATTTCCATTGGACGGACTCTCTCCCTTCAGCTACGGCGTATTCCTTAAGAATTCTTTGTTGAAATAGGATACTAGTTCAATTGATGGAAACGCCCCTTGACTCTCACACTGTGGTATGCTGTATACTAAGGGTGAGCTCAAACACACACATATATGTGAGGTAAAATTATGCTGAAAATCGGAGATTTTTCAAAACTAGCAAGGATCAGCATTCGTATGCTGCGGCATTATGACGATATCGGCCTTCTGATGCCCGCCTGTACCGACCGGTTCACTGGGTACCGCTATTACAGTGAGGATCAGCTTCCGCTGGCTGGACGGATTAACGCCCTCAAAGACATGGGGTTTGGTCTGGCAGCGATCCGGGAGATACTGAACGTTTGTGACAGTCCAAAGGAGTTCTCTGGCTATCTCAAACTCAAGAGGGTTGAGCTGAAAGAACAGGCTGAGGAAGCAACCCGCCGTCTGCTGCTCCTTGAAACCGCTCTGGAGCGGATTGGAAAGGATGGAACTGAAATGAATTACAATGTCACGTTAAAAGAACTGCCTGCCCGCACGGTTGCCAGCGTGCGCCAAATTATCCCCGCCTATGACCAGGAGGCAATCCTGTGGAACATCCTCATGAAAGAGACTGCATCGCTGAATTTACAGCCGGACAGCCCCTGCTATACCCTTGCAGTGTTCCACGATGGGGAACACAAGGAAAAGGATGTAGACGTAGAAATTCAGAAATCTGTATCCGGCAGCTATCCAAACACCGAGCATGTTGTCTTTAAAAAAGTCGATCCTATCCTCATGGCTTCCTGCACCTACAAGGGGAGCTATGCACAGATCACCGAGGTCAACCAGGCGGTTGCGAATTGGGTGCGCGATAACGGTTATGCATTTGACGGAAATTCTTTTTGCATCTACCATGTCAGTCCCTATGAGACGCGCAATCCAGAAGAGCTGGTCACAGAAGTGTGCTATCCGGTGAGAAAATAGTTTGGCCATACCTGCGCTGAGAGTGTCCAAAACCGAACCAGGTCTGACACACCAAGCTCATTGCTGAGACCGGGCGGCCTCGCTGGATGATTGGCCTTGTGCGAGCGAAAGAAGCGGATGTTCGCTCCGCCTCTTTTGCTGCAATCAAGGAGGCGATGGGGCGCTGCCGACTGGAAAGACTCATAGGTCAATAAAAAATTGAGAATAGCTGGAGGACCAGCGCTACTTGGGCACTGAGATGGCTTGCGATTTTGACGGGCTTTTTGGGAATGGTGCATGTAAAAGCAATGGGAAACCAAGTGCAGAATCTAGTTGTAATATAAAATCTTACAACAAAAAAGGCAAGGAGACAGCAACCCTGAAATGGGTTGCTGTCTCCTTGCCTTTTTTACTAATTTGGATTTATTTGCAGGCCTTGTGGAAAACCTTTTTGCCCTTTTTGATGATCACATGCCCTTTTTCAAAATCCTGCGCGGTGAGGACCTTGGCCGGGTCGGTGACTTTCACATCGTCGATTGCCACGCCACCCTGCTGGACGAGTCTTCGCGCCTCTCCCTTGGAGGGGCAGAGCTTGGTTTTGACCATGAGGTCGAGCAGGCCGATTTGGCCGTCGTTAAAATCGCTTTCCGTAAGCTGAGTAGTCGGCATGTTGGCATCGTCAGAATTGGTGGTAAAGAGGGCCCGTGCGGCGCCCAGCGCTTCGGTTGCCTTTTCTTCGCCGTGGACCATCTTGGTCACTTCAAATGCGAGAATCTCTTTTGCCTTGTTGAGCTGGCTGCCCTCCCAGTTTTCCATTGCCTCGATTTCCTCAATCGGCAGGAAGGTGATGAGCTTGAGGCAGTTGATGACGTCGTCGTCACTGACATTTCTCCAGTACTGGAAGAAATCGTAAGGGGAGCATTTGTTTTCGTCGAGCCAAAGCGCGCCCTTTGCGGTCTTGCCCATCTTTTTGCCCTCTTTTGTGGTGAGCAGGGTGAAGGTCATGCCGTACACCTCTTCTCCTTCCACCCGGCGGACGAGGTCGATGCCCTTGAGGATGTTGGACCACTGGTCATCCCCTCCGAGCTCCATGGTACACCCCATGGTCTGGTAGAGGTGCAGAAAATCGTAGCTCTGCATAAGCATATAGTTGAATTCGAGAAAGCTCAGCCCGCGTTCGAGGCGGTTTTTCACGCTCTCCGCGGTCAGCATCTGGTTAACCGAGAAATAGCGGCCTACGTCGCGCAGAAAATCGATGTAGTTGAGGTTGAGCAGCCAGTCGCCGTTTTTGACGATGAGCGCCTTGCCGTCCGAAAAATCGATGAACTTGGACATCTGCTTTTTAAAGCACTCGGCGTTGTGGTTGATCTCCT
>CBCSOX010000228.1:0-3901 GCA_965141735.1 uncultured Oscillospiraceae bacterium
AAAAGAGTTCTATTTGAAACAAAACAATGTCTCTGTCAGGGACTCAAACACGCTTTGCAAGAAATAAAACAGCAAATGAATTTCTAGTCTTGCTGAGACGCCGCTTTTTCCGCTCAAGCGGGGAGCCACATTCGACGACATTTCCACAGAAACAGAAAAAGGATCTGCTTTTCAGCAGGTCCTTTTTGTGTTAGCTTGCTATCTGTCTCAACAGTGGCTGCGTTTCTTGATCAGGATACAGCTGTCTGGAAGCAGCAGTGCTGCATCTGTCATACCGATTGAAACAGCATTGATAATCTTGGCTGAGCTTGCGCCGTTGACTGCTGTGCTGTTCCGGTCGTATTGAGTGCAGCAATTGCTTCTTTCAGGTCGTTGACCACTTCGTCAACAAGTGCCTGATCCTGCTCCGAAAGCTCCTGATTTGCCAGCACACTGTTTGCATGGTCCAGTCGTTGAAAGCTGCTGACTTCTCTGTTTTGCACCCACTCAGGTCGATGCTGACTGTGCTGACGACGAGGCTTTCTAGAACACTCTTGTCCGCTTTATACCGGAGGTCGAGCAGCGCGCTGATCAGGGTGTCAACCTCTGCTTCCACATCTTTCTGTCTGCGTTTACATTTTCAATCACAGCAGTTGCCTCTTTCAAGACGTCTGCAAATGCGCTCCAAATAGAGGAGAGATCGTTGTCTTCTTAGATGTTCGCGGTGTTGCCTGCGAATTCAAGCGCCGCCTTGCCGCCGGGCAGAACAAGAGCCTGTGCCGCTGCGATCAGATTTGAATCCGCCTCATCCACTTCATCCCGCATATCATTGCCGTCTCTGACGACCGTATCCGCACGGGCGAACGGCTGAATAAAGTTCGCTGTCCATGTGTTTGCCTAGGCCGAGTTGGTTGTAAAGAGCGCAATCCTCAATCAGCTTGAATTTATCGCCCGCAGCCAGACCGAGCTTGTGGATCTCCGTCATGGGACTGGCCCAAAACAGCGTCGATTTCCTGCTGGGCGCAGAGCGAGACCGCCGTTTTTGCATTCTTCGCATGGTCCAGAGCGGCTGCATAGCGATTGCGCACGCTCTCGATGGCATTGGCTGTACTCGTCGGTCTCTACGAGCCGCTTTGTCAATAACCCTCTGGGGGATTGTCTTGTCGGGGCCGAGTTCCGATGCATGGGTGTAATACGCTTCAGCTTCCTGAAATCTCGGCCTCAGGCCGTTGTCGAGGCAAAGGCGGATATTCCGCGCAGCCACTCTCAAACGAAATCATGCCGACTGCCTAAACAAATTGTCTCGGAGCGGCGGTCTCGAAGTCCCCTGTCGAGCAACTATTGGACTTCAACTGTTTTCACTTCATCGATGCCGATGTAGTAGTTCTCGGAGAGGAAAAGTGAATTGACAGACTTGGGGGTTCGCCCATGTCGATGGTGACAGTGGAATCACCCGCTGCTGGCGGCCTTGGTCATTGATCTTAGAGACAGGCCGGTATCCGTTTTTTGAACGATCAGGTTGGCGTTTTCCCCTTCCGAGCCAGTGATCACATAGATCTGGAATGCAACCGGACCGATCTTTCCGCCTTCATAGAAGGCAGGAATGCACAGCGCAAAACGCGCCGGTGTGGACAGGTGACTCCGCAGGCGGGTCTGATGTTCCATGGTATAGCGGATTTCAAGGTCGGGAATTTTCTTTTTGAGGACGATGTCTGAGCCGGATTCCACAAAACTATATTTCGAGATATCGTACGTTTGCACATCCTTAGTTAAACAAATTACCTCACTATTTATTTCTAAAGCCATCATGAATCTGAAACAGATCTGTCTCAATCGGTAAAAGTCCAACTGGAAACACACAAACAGGGCTGCCATCCAAGTTTGGCAGCCCTGTCTCAGAAAAAATCAGCGGATTACAAACTGTTTGATCATCCCAACAGCCATGTATTCGGCGATCTCCGAAGCGATATTTGCGTACACATCGTACAAAAAGCTGAGATCGTCATACTGCCCCTCCAGATAACGCGCTGCCGCATCCTTTAAGATCTGCATCTCTTGGGTGAGCATCCCGCGCCATTCCAGCTCTCTCCAGTGTGCATTGAGCTCACACAGCTGATTGATGACTAGCTCCGCATTAGAATTCCACAGCTTGAGATGGGCATCCGATTCCTCCCCGTTCCCCTGCGCCATGGAGTTGACATACTCGACATAGGTGCGAAGGTATTCGTATGTATTGTTGCAGAACAACCTGCCCGCGTCATAACCGTAGTACTGTCCCAGCAGAGATCCGTACTGATCGGCAAGGGTGAGGACATCGTCCTGAACGACTGGGCTGTTGGGGGAACTGAATAGCCGGCTCTGCAAATAGAGAAAACTCCAAAACGCATTGCGGTGCCAGACTTTTTGACAGCTTGCAAGCACCCGGTACTGCTCCGGTGTCATCTCTGCACCAGCTTGGGTTGATCTCATAACGTGCCTCCTCTCTCACTGTGCTACTGATACTATATGAGTATTTTTCGATATATGTTCCCTTCGAACCCCCGTTATCAACAAAAAGAATACGAGAGTATATTAGAGCATTTAGGAGTTATACAGAGTATGTGTGGGTTATTTAGTTTCATTTTTCAGCTGTTTCCGAACAAAATCCGGCCGGTTTGCACGGTTTCGGTGTTTGTGTTTTCTTCGACAGAAATGCTATAATAAACGCGTATTCAACAGATGCATCTTATGAATAACAACAAGTGAGGGAGTGCCCGTTATGCATACAATATTAGGGAATAGAAAGAAGGGAAAAGTTGTGGCAGCCGCAGCAGCGCTGCTCGTTCTGCTGCTGGTTGGTTCATCCTTGGTGTTGGTTCCAGCCGGCTGCTCCGGCGTTGTCACCATCTGCGGTGCAGTGGATGGCAGGGTGCTGTCCGAAGGTCTGCACTGGAAACTGCCCATTGTACAGGATGTGGTAAGCATGGACAACCACATTCTCCGCCTCGAACTGCCGTTTACCTCTGCGTGCGCTGACTACCAGATGGTTTGCGGCACCGTCTCGGTGAGCTACCGAATCCGTCCGGAGCGAAGCGCCTTTGTCTATCAGACGTTTGGTAAATCGGTGGAAAACACCCTGGTCCTTCCCTCTGTCCCGGCCGGCATTAAGGCGACCACTGCACGATATTCTGCAGAGGAGCTGCTGAGCAGACTGGAATCCATCAGTGAGAAAATGAAACAGGAGATCCATCGAGAGCTGCAGCCCTACGGCCTGAGCGTCGAGGCGCTCTACATCACCGAGCTGCATCTGGCTGACGAGCCCAACACCCAACAGAATGTTGCGATCGACCAAACTGCGCAGCAGGCTTGCGCAGAGGCTGATTATTACCGCTACAAAAGACAGGAGGAACAAAACAGCAAGCTCCAGCCTAAGCCCTCCGATGTACCCACCGGTCAGACCGGCGAAAGCACCCAGCAAAACTAGTTGTTGAGAATATTCACCTCACCTGCGCAGATACTAACAGCGAGGTGATATTCATGCCAAAGAAATACAAAGATTTATACAACCTTATCGCACAAAACGACAACGCGGACCAATACTTTAATTCCCTGCCCGATTATGTGCAGGATCAGATCAGCACGCGGGCGGACAGCGTCAATTCGTTCGCAAGCTTAAAGGACTACGCAGAAAACCTCCTGCGCGGGGATGACTAGAGGAGCAGACAATCCCTACCCCAGCATGGATAAAAAATCCCTTTGAACGAAATGGGCCGCCTGGTGTTATAGCCAGGCGGCCCATTTCGTTGTTTCGTCCAACCAGTGACACACAGTGCCCGTCTATGGATCAGGACGAGATGACTGCCGTATTGCGGCAGCATCTATGTGATCACTCGGTGTTTCAATCTGATCTTGATAAAGTGTTCGCCTAAATCAATTGCATAAC
>CBCSOX010000229.1:0-3833 GCA_965141735.1 uncultured Oscillospiraceae bacterium
GGAACCACCCTCTCTGAGGCGCTTTTCGGGCTCGCCCTCGGGGTGGGCCTGTCGTTTGTGGTGGCGTTTTTAATGGATCGGTTTTCCTTTCTGCACAAATCGGTCTATCCGCTGCTCGTCATCACTCAAACGATCCCCGCGATCGCAATTGCGCCGCTGCTCGTGCTCTGGATGGGCTACGACATCGCTCCGAAAGTGACACTGGTGGTCATCGTCTGCTTTTTCCCGGTCACCGTCGGGCTGCTCGACGGATTCCGAACAGCTGACCCTGACACAGTGAACCTCCTGCGTTCGATGGGGGCGGGCAGGTGGCAGATTTTCCGCCACATCAAGCTGCCCTCCTCAATGGGGCATTTTTTTGCCGGCCTGCGGGTGGCGGTGGCCTATTCAGTCGTCGGCGCGGTCATCGCCGAATGGCTCGGCGGGTACAACGGCCTTGGTGTCTACATGATCCGGGTGAAGAAATCCTACGCGTATGACAAGATGTTCGCGGTGATCTTTTTGATCTCGATCATCAGCCTTGTGTTGATGAAAGGGGTCTCGCTGCTGCAAAAACGTGTGATGCCGTGGAACAAGACACAAAAGAAAGGATAATTGTATGTTCAAAAAAATTGTTGCAGCCGTTTTATCGCTGACCCTGCTTGTTTCGTTCGCCGCCTGCGGCAGCGGCAAGGGTGGGGAGGGCAAAGCGGAGAAGATCACCTTTGTTCTCGACTGGACACCCAATACCAACCACACAGGGGTGTACGTTGCCCAGAAGCTGGGCTATTTTGACGAGGCGGGGATTGAGGTCAACATCGTCCAGCCCCCTGAAGACGGTGCTACTTCGCTCGTCGCATCCGGAAACGCTCAGTTCGGTGTGGATTTCCAGGACAGCATTGCCCCTGCATTCGGCACGGAGGAACCGCTCCCCGTCACTGCGGTTGCAGCGATTCTTCAGCACAACACATCGGGTATCATCTCCTTAAAAGGGAACGGCATTGACCGCCCCAAAGGGCTTGAGGGCAAGACCTATGCGACCTGGAACGCCCCGATTGAAAAGGCGATGCTGCAAAACGTCGTCGAAGGGGACGGCGGAGACTTCAGCAAAGTGAATCTAAGGCCGAGTACAGTTAACGATGTGATCGCGGGATTGCAGACTGATGTGGACGCGGTGTGGATTTACTACGCCTGGGACGGGATCGCTACCGAAGTCAAAGGCGTTGAAACCGATTACTTCTCCTTCCGGGACCTCAATCCCGCGTTTGATTACTACACCCCTATCCTGGTTGCCAACAACAGCTTTTTGAGTGAAAAGCCGGAAACTGCGAAAAAGTTCCTGAAGGCGGTCGAGCAGGGCTATGAATATGCGATCAGCCACCCGGAGGAAGCGGCAGATATTCTGCTCGAGGCAGCCCCGGAGCTCGATCGGGACATCACAGTCGCCAGCCAGAAGTGGATTGCCAGTCAGTACAAGGCAGAAGCGGAACAGTGGGGGATTATCGATCCCAGCCGGTGGAATGCCTTTTACAGCTGGCTCAATGAAAACGAGCTGGTGGAACGGGCAATTCCTGAAAACTTTGGATTTACCAATGATTATCTTGCAGGATAGGCGGACGCTATGAAAAAACTGGTTGCAGAGGGCATTTCCAAACGATACGGAGAGCGCTGGATCCTCCGGGACGTCTCCCTTGAATTGCACGAACGGGAGATCGTCTGCCTGCTCGGAGTGAGCGGGGCGGGCAAGACAACGCTGTTTAACATCCTCTCCGGTCTCCTGCTGCCCGAACAGGGCAAGGTGTGGCTCCAGGGGGAGGATATCACAGGTCAGGCTGGGCACATCAGCTATATGCTGCAAAAAGACCTGTTGCTGCCCTACCGAAGGGTGCTTGACAATGTCGCGCTCCCCCTCATGCTGCGCGGCGAGGGGAAAAAGAACGCTCGTGCTCGGGCGGCGGAGCATTTTGAAGAATTCGGCCTTGCGGGGACGGAGAAGTGCTATCCCGGAGAACTCTCGGGCGGAATGCGCCAACGGGCCGCGCTGCTGCGCACTTATCTGTCTTCCCAGGGGGTTGCGTTGCTCGATGAGCCGTTCAGCGCACTCGACACCATTACAAAGGGAGAGATGCACCGCTGGTATCTCGACGTCATGGGTAGGATTGACCTGTCCACCCTGTTCATCACCCACGACATCGACGAGGCGCTTCTGCTCTCCGACCGTATCTATGTGATGACCGGCCAGCCGGGGCAGATCACCGACGAGCTGTACATTGCTGAGCCCCGGCCGCGGGGACAGGAGTTTTTGCTGACAGAGCAGTTCCTCGCTTACAAGCGTCAGATTTTAGGGCTGCTCAGGCTCTCCAAGCAGCAGTAGAAGAAGTTCGATTCGCTAGCCAGATAAAAGCTATTTCTGCCTGATTGTTTCAGAATGTCTCGAACAAACCCGTCAAACTGGAGAAAGGCTCCAAACTCTGCGCACGGGACGGTAAGGGGTCTTTTTACTGCATCAGGGAGATCTTGTGCGGACAGATTCTTCTGTACCGATGTCTGTTAAGATGCCTTTTACCTCTTTATAGGGCATTGAGTACCGCTGTGAGAGGTAGCGCTGTGAAGCGCTTAGCTCGCCGTCCGGTCCACCACATTGTAAATAGATATGAAAATACCCGATGCAGGTTTTGCACCGGGTATTTTTACTCTTACACCGCCTTGCGGGGGACAATTTCAAGATGGCAGCCGAGCGCTGAAACCACTTTCAGCAGGGTATCCAGCTGCGGGATGACCTTTTTGCTCTCCATCCGCGCGATGACCGACTGGGTGAGATGGGCAGCTTGGGCCAAATCCTGCTGCGTCATCCCTTTGAGTTTCCGCTGTTTGATCAATTCGTCGATGATGCTGACGCAGCACTCAGGCACTGGTGACACCTCCAACCGAGATGCCCTCCTGATAAAGCCGCTCGGGCGCTATATCAATGTCACCGTCGTTCCAAACAGGAACGCCATAATCAATGTAAACGGCATTGAAAACGGATTGATCGGCGAGCGGAGCGAACGCCGGGAGGTTCAGAAGCGGCTTAAAGTCAAAAATCTTTGCTTCCCCTGTGCTGAATCTTACCCACAGCTTATGGTCATTCATTGGACGGACCCCATTTACTTTGATCATGGGGGCGGGATCTCCCGCGTAAGCAATCCCATCAACAATATACATCAACAATACCTCCCTATCTCAACGGCTCAATTTTACCAAACGGCTCATTTTTTACAGCCATATTCCATGCTTTGTAAAGCTCTTCTTCGTGGATCGCGGCCCATGCCTGCACCAGCTTCAGCTGCTTTACAGGAAGGCTGCCCGCCAGCAGCTCGCCGTCGACCCCCACGGATGCTTCAAACTCGGCATAATAGACGTGAAAGTGCGGTTTGTTGTGCTGTCCGTTATCAGAATAAATCATCTTGATTACAATGTTGTAAAATCTGCAAAGTTCCGGCATTTGCTCATCTCCTTTACACCTTTTATTATAGCAAATACGCTATATTTGTCAACAGCATATTCGCTGTTTCAAAGATAATAAAACACATCCACAGTACCCTTGGCCCGGTCAAAGACAATGTGATCCACAAATGAGCGGAGAATCTCGTTTTTCTCGCTCTCCGAGATGGTGGGGTCTTTGAGCCTCTGAACAGAGTTCTTATTCTTTTCAAAGAACTTTTTTCGCAGATCAATCGGGGGAGCGGGGGTGAGCTGGGCGTTCAGACGTTCGATTTCCGTCAGGATTTTTTCCTTGTTGGCTTTGTATTCTTCCAGCGTATCGACTTCGTTTTCATATGCTTCTCGGATCCGCTCAAGCTTGCGCTGCTCCC
>CBCSOX010000230.1:0-3829 GCA_965141735.1 uncultured Oscillospiraceae bacterium
ATGTTCTGTGCGAGCAGGGTTTGGTTTTGCTGCTCTGTGGCCCGGGTGCGTTCAAACAGCTTTCCAGTCAGTTTCTGAAAGATTTCAGTACCAAAAATTTCCCGAAAAGTCGCGGTTTTGTCCGAGCTTTTTTCAGTGAGCAGCTTTTGGAACTGCCCCTGAGGAAGCATGACGATTTTACTGAAATTTCCACAGTCCAGGCCGATGATCTCGGTTTCAATCAGCTCTTTGATCTGCTTGAGGTTGGTGACCGCCTTTCCGCTGGGGAGGGTCAGTTCTGCCTTATGGGCCGCAGTGGTGTAGTCTCCCCCCCGCTTGGGCTTGAGCTGCTCCGGGCTGCGCCGGATGCGGTACACCCTGCCGTTGGATTCAAAGGTGAGTTCCACAAAGCACTGCTGGAAGGGCGGGGCAAAATCGCTTTTGAGGGTGCGGGTGTTTTTGCGCCCGCCGCTCGCCTCACCGTAGAGCGCAAAGCAGACCGCGTCAAAGATGGTGGTCTTGCCCGCGCCAGTGTCTCCCGAGATCAAAAAGATATCCGCCCCCTCAAGGCAGGAGAAGTCGAGCTGCTGTTCTTTTTTAAACGGACCGAAGGCGCTCAGTTTAAGGTTTAGAAGTTTCATGCTGCAACCCTCCCAGTTCGTCGAGCAGCTGCCCGATGAGTTTTTTCTGCTCCGGCTGCATTTGCTCCCCAGTGCTGCTCTGATAGAACTCGCCGAACAGCTCGAGTGGCGATTTGCTGAGCACCGCCTCGGCGCCGGAGGCTGCGTTGTGGTACTGAATGCGGACATACTGAAGCCCAAGGATGTGGGAAAACGCCCCGCGCAGGCTGCCGATGGCGTCGAGTTGGTACTCCCGGTCAGTGAGGTTGACAAAGACGTAGTCGTCCGACGGGGATTTTACCACCTCTGCGAGGGTTCCCTCAACCACCCGCACATCCCGCAGCGGCGCAAAGATGTGAGCGGAAACCGCGATGCCGTTTTCTCCGATGTCGAGCAGGGTGACTGATTTTTTTTGTTTCGCTTCACTGACCGAGTATTTGAGGGGGGAGCCGCTGTAGCGCGCGTTAGGTGCGGCCTGCTGCGGCGCGTGAAGATGTCCGAGCGCGATATAATCAAACATTGAAAAGCGGCTGAGATCCACCGCATCGCTTCCGCCGACCGATCGTTCCGACTCGGAGAATTCGGTGGAGGTTTCGGGAGAATTTGACTGGTTGATCCAAAAACCGTGTGAAATCAGTATATTTTTTTCTTCACTCAACTGATCGTATAGAAAATGGCGGGCGACTGCCTCCACCGCCTGGTCAAAACTGCGGATATCCTCATCGGGGAACAGCTGCCTCACAGCAGCGGGCTCAAGATAGGGGAGCAGATAAAAATGCACCGGTCCCAGGTCGACCCGCTTGACGCCCTGTTTAACCGTCCCCTGCAAATACAGGCCGCCCTGCTCGAGGAACTGGTTGGAAAACGAGAGCCGCTCCGGGGAATCGTGATTTCCCGCTATCGCCAACACCGGAATCTTTTTTTGCAGCACAACGTCGCTCAAGAAACGGTCGAGCAGGGCGACCGCCTGCGCTGAGGGGACCGCCCGGTCGTAGAGATCCCCTGCGACGATGAGTGCGTCTGCCCGCTGCTCCACGAGGAAGGCAGCGAGCTGTTTGAGAAAGTATTCCTGATCCTCCAAAAGGCTGTAGCCGCCCAATGTCCGACCGATGTGCCAGTCGGATGTGTGAACCACCTTCACGCAACCACTCCTTTTCTTTACATTTTTCCTCTGGTTTGATACAATATAGGATACGGGTTCAGCGTTCTTCCCCCGCCTTAAAGTTGTAAATCGGCTGGATTACTTTGAGGATTTCCGCCGTCGGACCGATGTTGTCCACGATGTCCTCCATCCTTTTATAGGCCATGGGGCATTCGTCCAGCGTCTCCCGGCTGACCGAAGTCGTGTAGATTTCCGCCATCTCCTTTTTGAATTGAGAGACGGTAAAGCTCTGTTTGGCGTCCGCCCGGCTCATCAGCCGCCCCGCTCCATGAGGGGCGGAACAGTTCCACTCCACGTTGCCCTTTCCAACACAGATGAGGCTGCCGTCCCGCATGTTGATTGGGATCAGCAGTTTTTCCCCGGCCTGGGCGGACACCGCGCCTTTGCGCAGGATCATCCGGTCGGTGTCAATGTAGTTGTGCACTGTGGTGAACTGCTCGGCTGCCTTGAGTTTCATCCCCTTGAGGATTTCGTGCACCATTGCCCTGCGGTTGAGCATGGCGTACTGCTGCACCAGCTTCATGTCGTGGATGTAATCCTCAAACAGTTTGCCCTCGACATAGGCGAGCGGGGCGGGAATCTGGGTCTGTTTGGTGTGCTTGCGCTTTTTCACTGCGGCGGCAATCTCCCGCTGTCTTCCCTCCGCTTTGAGCTGCACGGTCAGCTGTTGGATGTCCGCCCGGCTGCTCTTGTTGAGGGCGGCGTAGCCCTCGTTCTGGTAGTACTTCGCGACCTCCAGCCCGAGACGGCGACTTCCCGAGTGGACCACCAAATAGAGGGAGCCATCTTCGTCGCGGTCCACCTCGATGAAGTGGTTGCCCCCGCCGAGGGTGCCGAGACTTTTTTCTGCCCGGATCGGGTCAATTGCGTCAAAACAGCGCAGTTGTGCGAGGTCGATCTGTTCAAAATAGGGGTGCGCTTTTTCCCGAATGGAAAATCCAGAGGGAATTTTTTCGTAGATGAGCTTGTCGAGCTTTTGCAGTTCCATGTGCTTTTGTTCGAGCCGCACTGTCTCCATGCCGCAGCCGATGTCCACCCCCACGAGGTTGGGGACGACCTTATCGGTGATGGTCATGGTGGTGCCGACGGTGCAGCCAGCGCCCGCGTGCACGTCGGGCATCAGCCGGATACGGCTGCCTTTTGTAAACTCCTGATTGCACAGCTGGATAATCTGGGCAATCGACGCTTCGTCCACAACATCGGTGTAGACGGTGGCGGAGTTGTATTTTCCGTTGAGAGTAATCAAAAAATGTCTCCTTTTATTTTCGATATTTTTCCAGTTGTTCGGGCATAAAAAAAGAGCACTCCTATGTTCAGAAGCGCTCGAAATCATCCAATGATCCGCACCGGCCGGTTATGGCCTGGCTGGACAACTGGGCCCCTGAAATGAGATCCTGGTTTTGTTCGTTTTCAAATAGTTTGCCACAGTGTCCACCCGCCTTTCAAATAAATTATTTTTCATTATAGCAAATCCGGCTGGGCAAGTCAAGTTTTTAGAATCGAGGGTGTTTTCTATGCCGCTTTTTACCTGCAATTTCTTTTCAAAAATTCTGCGTACCACTACTAGAGTGGTGGTGTCCCTCCCGTCTCCGTCGAGTGCGGCGGTCGCCCACATGAGCTTGGATGAAATTTATCCCACCGGCCGGGCGCACCAGCTTCTCTACCTGCTGCACGGAATGAACGGAGATGAGACGAGCTGGCTGCGCAAGACCAATGTCGAGCGGTATGCGCAGGACAGCGGGATCGCCCTGGTGCTGCCGTTTGGGGAAAACAGCTTTTACACCGACATGGCGCACGGCCTCGCCTATTTCACCTATCTGACTGAAGAGCTTCCCCGTTTTGTGCAGGCCAATTTTCCAGTGTCGTCCAAGCGGGAGGATACCTTTATCGCCGGCCTCTCGATGGGAGGATACGGCGCCTGCAAAGCAGCTCTGCGCTATCCTGATCGGTATGCAGCGTTCGCCTCCCTCTCCGGTGCGGTCGACATCGAGCAGGTGGCCGAGTATTCCGAACAGTTTGATATGAGTGAAATGATGCGCAACACCGTCGGGAGCGTGGAGGCCTGTCG
>CBCSOX010000231.1:0-3783 GCA_965141735.1 uncultured Oscillospiraceae bacterium
TTTTCCCCTGTTTCTCCCGGCCGGGCAGAACGCGTTTTTTTACCGCCAATACGATCCCCCCTTGTTGGAATTGGTAGAGTTCCGCTGGTTCAGAGCGGAGAGTGTGTTACATCCTGAGTACCGAGAAGACCGCAAGGACGCCGAAAAGCGCGGTAACCAGGGAGAATACAGTGACAATTTTGATCTCGCTCCAGCCGCTCATCTCAAAGTGGTGATGAATCGGGCTCATTTTGAAAATGCGCTTTCCGGTGGTTTTGAAGCTGATCACCTGCAGAACAACCGAGAGCGCCTCCACAATGTAGATGATGCCGGCGAGCAGGATGAGCATCGGCATGTCAATGCCAAACGCAAGCGCCACAACCGCGCCGCCGAGAAACATCGAACCGGTGTCCCCCATAAAGACCTTGGCGGGGTAAAAGTTCCACACGAGGAAGCCGAGGCAGCCCCCTGTGAGAGCGGCGGCAAGGATGTGCATGTGGCCCGCGCCGAGGATGGTGGTGATCACCATGAAAATAATGCCGTACACGGTGGTGACCGATGAAGCTAGTCCGTCAATTCCGTCGGTCAGGTTGACCGCGTTGACGATGAAATAGATGCCGAGCACAACGAGCGGGTAGTAAAGCAGCCCAAAATCAATCTGACCGAAAAACGGGAAGATGATGATGGTCGAACTCGCCCCAGACAGGTAAAGTGTTGCCACATAGCCGATGCAGATGACGAGCTGGAGCACTGTCTTTTGCATGGCGGTCAGGCCGAGGTTGCGTTTTTTGACCACCTTGATGTAATCGTCAATAAAACCGACGAGCCCGAACTCAAACGCGAGCGCAAGCCCTGCCCACAGCCGGACGTTGTTGACCACGCTCACCTGGGAATACTGGGAATCGCTGTTCACACTCAGCACCACATACCCTACGAGCACCGCGACCGCAGTGCCAATGGCAAACATGATGCCCCCCATAGTGGGGGTCCCCTGCTTTTTCTGGTGCCAGGTCGGACCGATCTCTTTGATAGTCTGCCCAAATTTCAGGCGTTTTAAAAACGGAATCATCACTTTGCCGAGCGCCGCGGTCAGGACAAACGCGACGACGAGGGTGACTACCCCTGCTGTCCATGTCATAATTTCATACATTCCTCTCTGTATCACTTGTCAAACACTGCGTGGATGACCTCTTCGAGCCTCATGCCGCGGCTCGCTTTGAAGATCACCGCATCCCCCGGCTGTACAAAGCCACTCAGGCTTTGCGCGAGGTTCTGCTTGTCGTCAAACCACTCCACATGCGAAATTCCTTCGCCGTGTTTTGCGGTCTCCCGCGAAAGGTCCCCGAAGCAGAACAGCGCGTCAACCCCGCACTCCCGCGCGAGTGTCCCCGCTTCGGCGTGCGCCTGTTGGGAGACGGGACCAAGCTCGAGCATGTCGCCGAGCACGGCAATTTTCCTTCCCGCGCAGCCGAGCTGCTGAAGGGTGGTGAGCGCTGCCCGCATCGAATCAGGGCTTGCGTTGTAGCAGTCCTCGATGACCATCACGCCGTTTACGGTGCGGGTGTTCTGCCGCATGCCGGAGGGGGTATAGGTGCCGAGCGCGGCGGCAATCGCGGCATCCTCCATGCCCGCGAACCTGCCGACTGTAAAGCCAAACAGGGCGTTGAGCACGTTGTGCTTCCCAATGGCGGGCAGCAGAACATGCACTGTATTGTCGCCATACACAATGTCAAATTCGGTGTCAAACCCGCGGGGCTGAATGTTCACCGCGCGGTAGTCGGCATCCGGGTTGTCGATGCCGCAGGTCAGCACCGGGCGTTCAAGCTGCACTGTCTGGAGCAGGTCGTTGTCCCCGTTGATCACGAGCGGGGCGCCAGGTGCCATGCCCTCGAGGATCTCAAGCTTTGCCTTGAGGATGTTCTCCCGTGTGCCGAGAGTTTCGAGATGGGACACCCCGATGTTGGTGATCACCCCGATGTCGGGCAGCGCAGTGCGGGAGAGCAGACTGATCTCACCGAGAGCGGACATCCCCATTTCGATGACAGCGGCTTCATAAGTAGAATCGAGTTCAAAAATGGTGCGGGGCAGCCCGATCGCATTGTTGAGGTTACCCTGCGTTTTCAGCGTCTTGTACCCCGCGCTGAGGACAGCGGCGATCATCTCCTTGGTGGTCGTCTTGCCAACGCTGCCTGTCACACCGACCACCAGGCCATCGAATGCCCGGCGATAGCAGCGCGCGAGGTCGAGCAGCGCCTCCCGGGTGTCTTTGACAAGAAGATACGGTCTGCCCGTCTCAATCTCCCGGTCGGAAACCGCAGCCACCGCCCCTGCTTCAAACGCGGACGGAATAAAATCGTGGCCGTCAAACCGCTCGCCCTGAATGGCGACAAACAGGCAGCCCGGGGTGACCAGGCGGTTGTCAATCACCACAGCGTTCACCGTCAGGTCCTCTGGGTTTCGCAGCTCGCCGCGCACCGCCTGCGCGACCTGTGTCAATGTCAATACTTCCAAATTACCCTCTCCTAATATGTCCAATCAGATTTCAGATCCTCCGCTCTGACCAAAGGCTGCCCAATTTTCCGCCTCACAATTTTACGACTCAGCCGGTTCTGCCGTTCAGTGCTTGGCACCGACTGTTTGCACAAAAGGGTATCCTCATTTCAAAAGTGAGTAAGACCGCAGAAAGGGGGAGCCGTAAGACTCAAACCAGTTTTGCATGATAAGATCAATCAACGGCACGGCTTTCACCCCGCCGCCGGAATTAGTTCAGTGTGGCGAGCGCTTCGGCGACAACTTCCCGTTCGTCGAAGTGCACCTTTTGGGTGCCGAGCACCTGGTAGTCCTCATGCCCCTTGCCGGCGAGCAGGATGATGTCGCCCGGCTGGGCGTGCTGCACCGCGTAATGGATCGCCTCCCTGCGGTTGGTGATCCGGATAAACGGGGTGCCCGTCGGCTCAATGCCGGCGACGATCTCATCAATAATTGCGTCGGGGTCCTCGGTACGGGGATTATCCGAGGTGACGATGAGCAAGTCGGCGTTGTGCGCGACCACCTCCCCCATAATCGGGCGTTTTTTGCGGTCGCGGTCCCCTCCGCAGCCAAAGACCGCCACCGCCCTGCCCTTTCCCTTGTATTCGTTGATGGAGGAAAGGATGTTGACCAGCCCGTCAGGGGTGTGGGCGTAATCGCAGAGCACAGTGAAGTCACGGCCGGTCGGGATGATCTCGCTGCGTCCTTTGACATGCCCACAGGCATTGATTCCACCCACTACGCTGTCGAGAGAAATGCCGAGATCCAGGCAGACGAGCGCGGCGCAGAGCGCGTTGCGCACCGAGAACAATCCCGGTGTGCCGAACTGCATCCGGCTGGTCACCGCACCGGTGACCATCTCAAACCGCACGCCGGTGATATCCATTTCAATGTTGCGCGCAAAGCAGCTGGCGGAGACATCCTCCGCCGAAAAGGTGCGCAGGCTGCAGTGCGCCTCGAGCGCGAGGCGGCGTCCATAGCTGTCGTCAATACAGATGACCCCTTTGTCGCACATGTCAAACAGCTTAGCTTTTGCCTGAAAGTAGTCCTCCATGTCCTTGTGGTAATCGAGATGATCCTGCGTCAGATTGGTAAATGCGGCGACTTCAAAGTGGCTGTCAGCCAGGCGGCACTGGTCGAGCGCATGGGACGACACTTCTATTATAACATACTCACAGCCAGCCTCAACCATATCCGAGAGGATTTTTTGGAATTCCCCCGCATCGGGGGTGGTCTTGGTGGTGGGGATGACCAGATCCCCAATTTCATTCTGAA
>CBCSOX010000232.1:0-3777 GCA_965141735.1 uncultured Oscillospiraceae bacterium
TGCGCCAAGCCGCCCCACAGCCGTCCGGGGAGGATATCGCAAAGGGCCATAATCCGGCGGGTTACACCGGAATAGTTCATGAACACGCCTGAGCAGACGAAAAACGGAATGGCCAACAGGGAAACATGAGATTTTTTTCGGTTGCTACGCCGTTTTGTCCAATGACGAAAACTTGTTTTCTGACAAAAATATTCGTGACCACAGGTTGATACGGGTAGTCAGCCGCACCAATATTCTTCCGAGAGAGAAATCGCTCTAGATTTGTTTTGCCCCTAAGCTCTCTTGTTCTCAATATCGCATCTATTTTTTGATTTCTTCGATTTTTTCCGTCGCCTTGACGCTGTCATCGGTGTAAAAAGATACATCGATCACGCAAAGCCCGTTTTTTTGTGACAAGTTTAGTTATGTGATGACTTGTGTTGTACTGCATTGCGGGGGAAACCGAATCCTCAGTTTCTCTGTGCATCATATTGTCATCATGTAAGCAAGCGGGGGTCAACGGCGATTGTCTTTCATCCTTCCTCCTGATACATTTTTTCTTCATTTATAGCGGTTCTTGGCTTTTGGTCTTCTTGCCGGTTACTACGTGAATACGAGCCGGGGATCGGCTGATTTTTGGTCATCCCCCAGCAGACATTGAGTTTTAATTGAATTATCGCTATTTTAGTTGAGCAGCGCCCACTGCCACCTCGCCGCGCGGCGCTACGATGATTTCTTCACTATCTTTCAGAGGATGACATGCGGTTATCGGTTGCAGGCGTTTGACTTTTTCAAGCAGCTCTTCGTCGGACATATCCGGCAGCTTTGTACGGGTGAATAGAATGTCCACAGCATTGACATGGCAAACTCGGCTGCTTTCACCGCGCTTTGTTGCAGAACGACCGTTCTGGCGGCCCGCCTCTTTGCCAAAACATCTGCGGTTTTATACAGGGCGACTTGGTCGCCGTCCACCACCATAATGGTCACAGTAAACCCCTCCTTTTCCTTTTTTCTGAATATATTGTATCAAATAAACCGCAACAAAAGCGCAACAAATCCGGTTAGATAAAAGTCCGAAATTCTTTATTAAAAATGGTTTATTTAGCGCTCGGGGGATAGGAACGTTCGCGCTGCCCCGTATGCAAAAACTGGTCGGAGTGATCCGACCAGCGAACAGTGTTTATGGATTCTCAAAGCCAAGCTCTGCGTTGCGGTACTCGGCCCAACTGTATTGGGGCATATAGTCGTTTTTATACTGGTTGATCGCTATCGGATCACCCTCTAAAAAGCGGTAGTAGTCACAGTCGAATTTCTCCGGCACTATGGCATAGCTGTTAAAGCCTTTGAGCAGGATTTCCTCTGCTCCCGTCTTTTTCAGCGTTTTTATCATCTCATGAAGGATGGTTCGAAAATAGGACTTGCCGGATATGGTATCTTCAGCGTCTTCAAACAGGGCGGCATAGGCTTGCGCCGTTGTCGAGGATGCGCCCCGATGGTCAACTAGATACGCCAGTAGCTCCTTGGATTTTGCCCGCCTGAATTTGACGGGCTGTCCATCCACAAACAGCTCAAAACCGCCGAAAGTCTGCACACGGATATGGCTCTGTGGATTCAGCTGCCCATAAATGAAGGTCAGCTCCCGTTTCACAGCTTGCTTGCTCACTGGCTTGAGCAGATAGCCAGTGGCGTGTACTGAAAAAGCATCCACCGCATATTTATGGAAACCGGTCACAAAGATAATGTGAATATCTGGTTTGACTTTTTTGAGCCTTGCCGCCAACTCCAGTCCTGTCATGCCGCCCATTTCAATATCCAGAAAAGCAACGTCGATGGGGTGCTGTTTTGCTGCCTCCAGTGCGTCGGCAGGCCATGTGAAAGACCAGATCTCCGCTTCAGTATGGACGCTGCGCAGCGTGTTTTCCAGCCTTTCCAACATTCTTTCTTCATCGTCCACTGCTAAAAATCGCATGAAAATCCTCCTGTCCATGGAATCTGAAGGGTGATCACCGTGCCATGATCGCTGCTTTCTACCTTCATACTGCCTTCCATCATCGTTTGTATGCGGCTGCGCACATTTTCAATCCCGATATGGGCGTGATCCCCAAGATTCGGGAGCTTTTTTGCCCTTTCCATCCCGATGCCATCGTCCGCAATCGTCACGACAGCGTACTCATCCGTTTCTTTGGTGCTTATGGTAATCAAACCGCCCTCTCTTTTTTTGAGAATGCCATGCCGCACGGCGTTTTCCACCAGCGGCTGTAGCGACAGCGGCGGGAGGAAGAAATCGATCGTCTGAATATCGTAGGCGACACGGAGCCGATCCCCAAACCGCTGCTGTTCCAGATAAAGATAATTTTTCACATGGCTGAGTTCTTGATCAAATGGAATCGGTTCCCGGGTGTTCAGGCTGTCCATATTTCCGCGCAGGAAGTTGGCAAACTCCAACGTTGTTTTTTCCGCCCGATTTGGGTCACTCCTGCACAGCTCGGCAATGGTACCCAGGGCGTTATAAAGAAAATGGGGCTGGATTTGGCTGAGCATAATGTCGATGCGCTGCTCGGTCAGCTCTTTTTCCTGCTGCCGCAACGCCACTTCATACTCAAACTGGATGTTAACTAGAATGAGGAGCAGAGCAAAGGAAACGCCGATATTAATCAGGGAAATCCCGCGGGTCAGCATCTGAGCAATTCCACCGCTTAGCGGCACGAAGATGTATAGCAGAAAGAATGCGACTTCCTGCAAGGACAGTCTTTTGCGGTAAATGATCACCAAAGCAGTAAAGAGAAGGTAGCAGAACAGGGGGATGAGCTGCGAAATGAGAAACAAGCTGCCCCGCTGATACCCGTTGTCGGTCACATAGAAGAAGGAGCCGGTGAAGGGGCTGATGAGAGCGAAGAAAACCTGTACGCCACACACAAATACCACCGCCGTAAGGCATATTTTTTTTGCCTTGCCGGTTAGTTTGAGGTATTCAGCTATGTAACGGGCGAAAAAATACAGCACTAAGGCAGATGCGGTATAAAATTCCGCTGTAAATATAGACAGCATAATTTTCTCCGGCGTGTCTGTTGGATTTTGAAGCAGCCAGTCCGCCAAATCGCCGAAAATCATCAAGATGTTGGAAACAGCGACGCCTAAAAAGTATTGGTTCAGCCGCTGCTTATACCGCCGACCGCTGAGCAGATAGACAATCGGAATCAGAGACAAAACGATGCTGAAAATATCCAGCGCTACATTGGCGACTATCATTTGATCCATGCGGTATGACCTCTCTTTTCCATCTGGCGAGGGAGCATTTCCTTGAAAAAATATTCTTTCGCTCGCTAAAAAATAAAAATTCATTTTGAATTATAGCGCAAATAGACAGCGTTTTCAATATTTTGGCCTTGGTATGTAAAAAACAGAAAATTGTATTGGCAGAAAACTGACAGGCCATCCCCCAGCGCAAGAGAACAGACGCAGGATTTTGTGATAAAGACGAACAGCAAACGGTGCAGCATGAAAATTACATTCGTAGAAATGACAATCATATCCACTGTCAAAACGGGTACTGTGTCAGCGGTCAGCCGGCGCCGATGCGTTTCAACACCAATCACGCGCGGATGCGAGCAAAAACAAGCCAGACTGAGATTGGATTCTTTTGCTTGGCGCATCCGTGAGAGGAGCGTGAGGGAGATTTGCAGACAGGCGTTTACCGGCAATCGAAAGAGATTGATCAAAATTCGGGTCGGGATCTCGAATTGTTGCTGGTCTTTCGCCCCAGGGGTGTACAAAAATTTGGAACAGGATGCCCTCCAT
>CBCSOX010000233.1:0-3774 GCA_965141735.1 uncultured Oscillospiraceae bacterium
AAGATTACACAATGGCTTTGCAACCAGTCAACAGCCTTCCGAACCGAGTAAAAGATGAAAATTTTCAAGCAAAAGTTTTTCTCTGCTATCTCGGCACCTGTAGGCTAGGCTGCCGTAAATTACTTTAAAAAGTGAATGATCATCTCTTTTTCTTTCACTGTGAGGTTGTGCATATGCCCCCGGCCGCTCAATTCGTACCGGGTGCAATTTGGGATGATATTTCCCGCCCGCTTCAAAACCTTTTTTGCCGGAAACAGGCAGTCAAATTCAGCCGCCAGCACCAAAGTCGGCGCAGTGCAGCGCTTCATTTTCTTTTTCCCGACGTTCGAGGGCATGCCCACCTTCGTCTTTACGTGGGTAAAGCTGCTTTTCACCGTCTTGAGGGTATCCTCATCCAGAACTTCCGGCGTGAGTGCCATCAAGAGCGCCGCCTCCCTGATCTGTCTGTCATCCTTGGTAAACGAATATCGAATCAGCGGCACCATCATTTTCGCAGAGCTGATTGGAAGGGCGTTGCCAATTCCAGCCGGAACCACCAGAACGCTTTTCAGCACCTTTTCCGGAGCAGTGCACATCAGTTTTGCCAGCACCCCGCCGCCAAACGAGCCCCCGAAACACCGGATGCGCTGCACACCAAGCCCCTCGATCACTTCACTGGCCCACCGGCCATACGCATAGCCTCTGTGGGAGAGGCTGTTCTCCGCGCTTTTTCCAGGGTGTCCGATGAGATCGACTGCATAGACATGAAACTCTGCAAGCAGGAATCTGCACAGCAGCAGATTGTAGGCGGTTGTGGAATTTCCGCCGTGAAAGACCAGCAGCGGAGGACCTCCTGGATGCCCTGTTTCGATTAGATGCGTCTCCCCAAAGGAAGTATGAATCCAAATATCTTGGAACGCACAGCCGAGTTTGGACAGCTGCTCCTCATAGAGCTTTCGCACTGCCTGTCTGCTGTCTTTTGTTTTATAAATCGTTCTCATGTTGCCAACACTTTCATTTTGCCTAGATGGAGAGCCTATCCAAAGGCGTCTCTCTTATTGTAATGACTCACGCCGGAACTGTCAAGCAGCTCTGCTGCGCTCATTCCCCATCTGCCCTAAGGTTATTCGCTCCGACGCCTGCATTCACTACACTGGGCATCGTGAAGAGAAATAACGCCGCCGCAGGATGGGCAGGTGTATTTCTCTTTTTGCGCCTTCCAAAACGAAGACAGCCCCGCTTCCTTCACCATCAAACTGTTGGCAATCAGGCTCGTTCCGTACCGCGACTGGTAGCTTCTCTCAAGGTTTTGAATCCGTTTGCAGGGGTGCTCTCCACATTCATAACAGGAATGGATGCCTTTTTCCTGAACACAGGCTTTGATTGCGCATTTGCGGCAGTGTTCCGGCTTCCCCAGATCACTTTTCAAACAGCCATCACACGGTTTTTTATGAAAACAGTGCCGATAGCACACCAGACAATTCATCCCGCATGGCGCAAATAGATTCGAGTCAATCGGACCGGTTGGCATTTTCATGATACATTCCTCTCAGGCCGGTGCAAAAAACTTGCAAAAGACAGTGAAACAGGGAATCAATCAAAGCTTTGCCAAACTCCACCCTATTTCGACAAAAGAAAAACAAGCGGAGCCCCCTTCCTTTTCAGAAAGAAAGCGGCAACGAGCCTTTACGCAGTTCCCCCAGCCAACGGCATTTGAAAACAGTGTGCAGTATTCCGATCAGGATCACCGTAGAATGACAGCACAGTCATCCCAAAGTCCCACATTCATTTCTTCCAGGTCACCACAGCGGCCATTTTTCTGCCCGACAATTTGGCACAATCCTTCACTGCACGGTATGAAACAGCCGAAATCCTCCGGCAACACCCGCTCTGCAATGCGGGAAGAACCCGCGGCGGTTTCCTCTCAACAGTTGGCCAAGCTCTTTCGTTCATGGCTTAATAGCCGAGGTTGCGCAGGATGCCTTCGCGATTGCGCCAATCCTCCTTGACCTTCACCCAGCACTGCAGGTGAACCTGAATCTGGAAAAAATCCTCGAGCTCTGCGCGGGCCTCGCTCGCAATCTTTTTGAGCATGGCGCCCCCCTTGCCGATAATCATTCCCTTGTGGTTTTCCCGTTCGCAGTAGATCACCGCATCCACATGCAGGATGCCTTTTTTCTCCTTCATCGTCTCAACCGTGACAGCCGTCCCGTGGGGAATCTCCTCCCGCAGGTTGAGCAGAAGCTTTTCCCGCACCATTTCCGCCGCGAGCACCCGCTCATGCTGGTCTGTCACCGCGTCGTCAGGAAAATAATGGGGGCTTTCAATTGCGAACTTCGAGAGCTCGCCGAGCAGGTCGTCAATCCCGTCTCGTTCCAGCGCGGAGATCGGCACAACGGCGGAGAACTCATACAAATCCTGAAATTTGGCGATCCGCTCAATGAGCAGCTCCTTGTTTTGCAGGGTGTCGATTTTGTTGATCGCAAGCACCGCGGGCATCCGATTGGACTTGAATCCCTCGATCAGGTCAAGCTCCGCGGGGTTGACCTCCCCTTTCGGCTCCACAACAAGCACCGCGGCGTCGACGTCCGCGACGCTCTCCCGCACCGTTTTGACCATCTTTTCGCCGAGTTTGTTGCGCGCCTTGAGCAGCCCAGGGGTGTCGATAAAGACGTACTGGGTCTGCTCCTGGGTGAGCACGCCGGTAATGCGGGTGCGGGTGGTCTGGGGCCGGTTGGTGACAATGGCGATCTTGTGCCCGGTCAGGGCGTTTAACAGCGACGATTTGCCGACATTCGGTTTGCCGACAATCGCGATAAATGCAGAACGCGTTTCGATAATGGTACTCTCCTTTTTCTTTCCTGCGCAGGCGGGTCTTTTCGGCAGCATGCGGTCAGTTTTGGTCTAACAGGGCCTGTCCGCCGGGCGCTTGAAACTCAGTCAAACAGCCTAAATTTCAAGGCTGCAGAGCTCGCCGCGTTTCGCCCCACAGTGGGAAACAAACCACGTGAGCCTGTGCAAGCATGCCATAGACGCAGACCGGCTCAACAATCAGCGAAAAAGGGTTGCACACCCTCTGAGGAAAAAGCCTCTGAGAGCAACCCCCGCCCATAACGCGGCCCAGCACCTGCGCAGATGATTTGTTATCTTTTTTTGTGTGTCCCTGGTATCTCGTCGTGCAGACGGCGTTTGCGCCGGTTCTCGGGACGGTATACCTTGACGGCATCCCGATTCGGCCGTTCTCGCTTTGGACCTTTAAAAATAAAGACAAGCCCCACGACGAAAATCAGCAAAAATCCCATGGTGTACATCGGAGTGCCGAGAATGGTCGCAATGGCCGCTGCGAGCTTGGCGGGGCGCAGAAAGAGCGCAATCGCCACCCCGACCGCTGCAAAAGCACACACCAGCACCGCCCCGGCTGCGACGTCCTTGGCAATGCGGGCGAGATTGTCGTAGGAGGGGGACTCGAGGTTGACGAGCGCCTCAATCGCGGTGTTGATGAGCTCGCACATCATGACAAGACCAAGGGTCACCGAAAGCACGGCGAGCTCGACCCTGGTCAGGCCGTAAATCAGCGAAAAGAGCAGCACAAGCACCGAGGACACGATGTGGATGCGCATGTTGCGCTCATTCCGTATACAAAACCAAAGCCCGCGAAAAGCATAGGAAAAGCTTTTCACCAGGCTTCGGATCTCTTTGTGGTAAAAGTTAATTTTCATCGCTCATAACATAGCTTGCGCTGCGGGGCAGGCCGAGGCTGGTGAGCACCGCTTCCTCTTTTTCGCGCATCCGGAA
>CBCSOX010000234.1:0-3747 GCA_965141735.1 uncultured Oscillospiraceae bacterium
CCCAAATTGCCCGCGAGCTGCTTTGGCTTACGCCACAGCCCTTCCGGGCGCACTGCACAGCACGTAAGGTCCTGCTGTGACGTTCTCCTTTTCCCTCTCCCTCAGAGTCCTCGGGGCGCCAACAGCTTTTAACCTGGATAGATCTGGAGGGAAGCATCAAGATGATTCATTATCTGATCGCAATGATCAGCATCCCCTTGCACACATCACGGATCGCTGCGGCAGCATTGCTGATCGGCCTTTGTATGACGATCCCCGATCTGCTCAACGCATTCAAATGAAACAGAGAAAACAGCCTTGCACTGCTGAATAATCAGGTGGAAACGATCGATGCAGGAGGAGAAATACAATGAACAAACAGAGTTGTGACGAACAGATAAGCCATCTATTGTTTGAACTAGCGCAAAAAAAGTTTAAAGAAACGGAATGCGGCAAGCTGCTGGAACAGGAGAAAATCAATGCAGAGGAGGTATACAGACAGTTTCTCTGTCCCAGTGACCTCAGGCGCATACAAGCAGCGATGCGCGGGGTGCAGAGCGGACAGCAAGGAGAAAATGAGTTTTATTATCAACAGGGATACCGCGACTGTTTCAACCTGTTTAAAGAACTAAAATTAATTTGACGCCCAACCGACCCACACGCCGGACGGTCTGCAAGGGAGAGATGGATGCGAAATCGACAGTTCAACGAAGCAATCAGCCCGCACGACACCGGCATATCTCTGTAATCCCTGTCCGAGGATCACATGTTTATTGGCAGCTGGGGCAACCGCAAAGCCAAAGAGGAAATGAAATCTGGATGGCCGGGTTATTTTAAATGGTTTTGCCGAATTCAGGTGGCTGAGCGGTTGGAATGCAAAAACCAAGTTGGCATTTTATCCACACCAGTAGAATCTTGCGGCGAAGGAGAACTGCTCAGAGCAAGTGACAGCTTGAAGGATCGTTGTGGATAAAATTCAAGGTATAGCAGGTTCCCTGCGATATCAAGCTTGATTTTGAACTGCATGGATCAAGATTAGGAAAGGAGAACCCCCTCAAGGGACCGTCCCGTACCCCTTTGTGCGAATGAATTCACGCCAGGGAAGGGACTTCCGAAACCAGCAGGGAAGGTTTTGCCTACAGAGAGCATCCGCCCAAACAGGTTTTATCCTCCTCAATGAAAACGGGACGGTCAACCGAATACTGTGACAGCGAAAATACGAATACCCCTACTGGAATAACCGGTAGGGGTTTCTACAAACCAATGAATAAAATTTCTGAGCTATGAAATAAATTGGATACAACCAGTCAATGCAGGCTGGTCACACAGCAGAACGATGGGTGGTCGGCTCATAGACAACGGCAAACGGTGCAGCGTAAAGTTTTGACGGGAACACGCAATCGGACAAAATGAGGATCGTACCATAGCATCCAGCTCAGAGGGAAACATCAAAATTTGCACAAGTCCATACAACACATGGTTCGGCCCTGATGAAGCACACGATGAAGCACACAATGAATGGAAAAGAGTGAGGGTGGCTCATGAACACGCGAACAGGCTGACAGTCACACAGTGATGAGCGAACCATGTCAACGAGCGAAAAATATGATAGAAACAAACAGAGAGCTGCGGACGCAAAACATTGAACCGCCCGCTAAAAAACGGCAGATGGAACCGAATTGGTCCAATCTGCCGTTCTCATTTTTGCTATTCAGCCGGGGTCACTTCAACGCCCTCGATATTCTCAACCGCCTCAGCAGCTTCGTCCGCTTCGGACTCGGTTGCCTCGGAGAGGAGAGCGCGCATCGAAAGGCTGATGCGTTTCTTGTCCACATCGATCTCGGTGATCTTCGCGTCCACCTTCTGGCCCACGCTGAGAACGTCCGATACCTTTGCAATGTGCTGATTGGCAATCTGGGAGATGTGAATGAGGCCATCCACGCCCGGAATGATCTCAGCAAATGCGCCGAACTGAGTCAGCGAGACGATGGTCACGTTGACAACTTGGTCAACCGCGTAATCTTTCTTGAAGATCTCCCACGGATTGTCCTCGGATTTGCGGTAGCCCAGCGAGATTTTCTTTTTCTCCTGGTCAATATCCTTGACATAGACTTCCACCACATCACCGACCTTGACAATGTCGGAGGGGTGTTTGATCTTGGTCCAGGAAAGCTCGGTGATGTGGATCATGCCGTCCACGCCGCCGAGGTCGACAAATGCGCCGTAATCGGTGAGGGATTTGACAGTTCCAGTGTAGGTTTTGCCGATTTCAACCGAAGCCCAGAACTCTTCCGCTTTCGCCTTCTTCGCTTCGTTGAGCAGAGCTCTGACCGAAGCAACAGCACGTCTGCGGCTCGGGTTGACTTCGATAATTTTGAATTCCACTTCTTTTTTGAGGAACTCCTCCGCGTTTTCCACTCTTCTGTCGGAGAGCTGGGAAATCGGGATAAAGATCTTTACGCCGTTGGTAAGTACAAGAGCGCCGCCGCGGACAACGTCGGTGATGACGCCGGTCATGGTTTTGTTCTCGTCTTTGGCTGTGATGATATCCTCAAAGCCTTTTTCAGCGTCGAGGCGTTTTTTGGACAGGGTGACAATCCCGTCCTGATCGTTGACTTTCAGCACAACGAGGTCGAGCTCTTCGCCCTTGGAAACGATGTCTTCAGGTTTCATATTCGGGTCGTCGCTGAGCTCAGACGCCGGGATGAAGCCGGACTGTTTGCCGCCGATGTCAACCTGCACCTCGTTCTTAGCGATCGATGTGATGACACCCTTTATCCTCTTTCCGCTATATAGTCTTTCTGCCTGTGCCTCGGATTGCTCAAACAGTTCGGCAAAGCTAAGCTCCTCAGGCTGATCTTTGATAATTTCACTCATGGTCTCTAGAACCTCCTTAATTATATATGCCGGGGTCGATGCTCCAGCAGTTATGCCGATCTTTCGATGCGGCATAATAAGACTAGGATCAAGCTCGTCCCCAGTTTCAATAAGGACGGTCTGGGTGTGCTTGGCGCACACTTCAAAAAGTTTTGCGGTATTGGAGCTGTGCCGCCCCCCTACCACAACCATTAAGTCAGAAGCCTTGGCCAATCGGATCGCTTCCGCTTGTCGTTCACTAGTCGCATTACATATTGTATCAAAAATTTCGATGTTTGTACATAGCTTTTTCGCAATTTCTGCGCAATTTTGCCACAAACCTACTTTAAAAGTAGTCTGCGCCACCAGAATTATCCTCTTTTTGGAAACATCTATCTCATTTGTCAATATTTTTTCCAGTTTTTCTGGGGTATTGAACACAAAACTCTGTCCAAAACAGTGCCCGCGAATGCCTTCGACCTCGGGGTGACACTCGTCACCGGCAATCAGGATCACCGAGCCGGCGCGCGACTGCTCTGAAACGATCCGGTGAATCTTGGAGACAAAGGGGCAGGTCGCATCGGCATAGGCAACGCCCTCATGGGCCAATTCGTCATAAACCGACTGTGCAACCCCGTGGGATCGAATCACAACGGTTTCCTGTATATCCGCCTGATCCGGCCGCTCTATGGTGCGCACCCCTTTGCTCGCAAGGTCGCTCACCAGCTGCGGATTGTGTATGATGGGGCCGTGGGTGCCGGCCTGCACCCCGTCGTCCACCAGCTTGTAAACCAGGTTGACTGCACGGTCCACGCCAAAGCAGAACCCGGCGGTTTTTGCCACTGTAATACTCAAATAAGGCCCATCCTCTATGCTTCTTTTTTGGATTCATCCAGCAGTTCGATGATTTTG
>CBCSOX010000235.1:0-3739 GCA_965141735.1 uncultured Oscillospiraceae bacterium
CCCGCGCGGCGTACAGCGGACCGGTCTCCATCAACGGCACTGTGACCCTCAAAGCGGTTGCGGTAAAGGATGGAATGGACAGCAGTATGGCCGCGTCGGCGGAGTACATCATTGCCTACACCCTGACTGTAGAGAACGGCAGCGACACAACGGGCGGCGAACTCTACGAGTCAGGCGCGCAGGTCTCGATTACCGCAGACGCCCCGCCTGAGGGCTATGATTTCAGCCAGTGGACCCTCTCTTCGGGAGCGGGGGAATTTTCCGACGCGAACAGCCCCGAAACTACCTTTGCCATGGGTGCGGGCGACGCGGTCATTACGGCCTCCTACAAGGATGTTACCCGCCGACCGGCGAGGTTGCGGTCGCAGACAACCGCTGGTCTCAGTTCCTCAACACAATTACCTTCGGCCTGTTCTTCCGGGAGACGCAGCAGGTGACGATCACCGCGGCGGACAACAGCGGGGAGGAGCCGGAAATCTACTACCTGCTCTCCGAAACGGCGTTCACCCCCGAAGAGGCGGCGGCGCAGGATGGCTGGATGAGCTACAGCGGAGCAATTTCAATCGCCCCCGACGCGAGCGTCATCGTCTATGCCCGGATTTCCGACGCGGCGGGCAACGTGGCCTACCTCTCCTCCGACGGCCTTGTACTTGACGCGACCGCTCCCGAGATCACCGGCGCGGAGGACGGCGGCACTTACGGGAACGCGGTGCAGCTCACTGTGACCGACGCTTATCTTGGCAGCGTGACCGTCAATGGAGAAAATCAGGAAATTGCAGACAACACAAGCCAATTCACCCTGGAACAGGACGGGGAATACACCGTGACAGCCCGGGACAAAGCGGACAATGAAACCTCCCTGTCAGTGACCATTCTCCATGCTGAGATCACCGCTGTGGGCATTAGCCCCGAATCCATCTCGGTACCGCCGGGAACGAACCGGCAGTTTACAGCGGTTGTCTCCGGTATCGGCGAATTTGACCAAAGCGTGCTCTGGAGCGTCGAAGGCGCGCGCAGCGAAGCGACCCAGATCAGCGCGGACGGGGTTTTGACCGTCGGTTTGGACGAAACGGCGGGCAGCTTCCTGGTTCGGGCAACCGCCAAAGCGAACCAAGAGGTGAGCTGCACCGCCACGGTCACCGTGACCGGTGCGCCGGGCCAGGTCGACAAGAGCATCCTGCAGAGGGTCATCGACAAAGCGGAACAGCTGCTCGGTTCCGAGGAGTTTTTGAACGCGATTTCGAGCGTGCGGGAGAGCTTCCGGAATACGCTCGAGCAGGCGAAGGCGGTCAACGACGACGACAATGCGGCCCAGCAGCAGGTGAATGAGGCATGGGTTTCGATGCTGTTTGAAATCCACAAGCTCGGCCTCGTCCAGGGCAATAAGGATCTTTTGAGAGAACATGTCGAGCTGTACGGGAGCTTAGACCTCAATGCGTATGTCGACAACGAGGCAAAGGAAACCTTTATCAAAGCGCTTGGGGCCGCCCGCGCCATGCTCGAAAGCGACAACGAGGTTCAGTCGGAGGTCGACGCGTGCGACAACGCCCTTGTCGCGGCGGCACGTCAGCTCGTGAAAAGAGCGGACAAAGAGACACTGAGTTTCCTTGTGGCGGTTGCCTCGGATTACCGGGAAGAGGACTACGCCAAGGGCTGGGAGGAGTTCGCAGCGGCACTCAGCGCGGCGCGGGAGTTTCTCTCCTCCGACGATGTGACACAGGAGCAGCTTGACCAGGCTGCCGACCGTTTGGTCAACGCCATGACAGAGCTTCGCTACAAGGCGGACAAAGAGTTGCTGCAGCTTTTGATCAGTCAGGCGGAAGCAATCGACCCGAGCGGGTACAGCGCTGAGAAGCTGGCTGCGTTTGTCTCGGCGCTCGACAACGCGAGAAACATCGCGGCGGACTCGACCTTATCAAGTGACGAACAGGAGAAGGTCGACCAGGCAGCGCAGGGTTTACAGATGGCAATTGAAGTCATGGTTGGAGTAACCGGAGACAGCGGCGGCAAATCCAACTCAGCTAAGACCGGAGACAACGCTTCACCCGCCATCGCGGTGATTTTGCTCGGCGCTTGTGCGGGAGCTGTTCTAACAAGAAAGAAGAACCGCAAATCCAGATAGAAGCGAGTAGCTTGACTATGCCTGGAGAACCAACGAACAATTCCTTTTAACCGAATGACTCAAGCTTCCTGAACGACCAGTTCACAGCATACGGGCAGTATAGATTGATCTCTATACTGCCCGTGTTTTATTGTTATGGAAACCACCGGCTCTGCCGGTGGAGGCTCCCCGTTCGCTTTCGCTAGAAGCATCGAGCGAAGCGGGCCGCGATGAAAGCGTTTTCGCGAAAACGAATGGGTGAAGAGAATGGCCCGTTGACGGGCAGTAGGGCAAGTGAGGCAAAATACGATCACTCCAATGCGTTTTTCGACGTTATGCCCTCCTAGGGTTGAGTTAAGTCACCAGCTTAGCTGGTGGTCAGTTGTTATGCCTGTCATCTGCTTCCTGTTTGGCAGCCATTTTGTCGCATACAAAAGCACCCCTCACATGGTCAGTATCTCATACTGTCCGCTTTAGAGGAGTACTTTTGAACTGCAGCCGTTGTTTTTCCTGTCGGCACGCTTTATTTTTAAAGACTAAGGATGTTTTCTGAGGATTAGATCAGCTCCAGCTCCCTCGCTTTGAGGATGGCGTCCATAGCGTTGTTTACACCGAGTTTGCGGTAGGCGACGGCTGTGTGACTCTTGATGGTGGGGAGGGAAAGCCCGGTTTGTTCGCAGATTTCCGCGTTTTTGAGTCCCTTCGAGAGCATGGTCAGCACCATGGCCTGCTGTTTGGACAGCTTGATCGGCTTGTCCGAACGGAGGATGCCCGCCGTCACCCCCTTGTGCTTCCGAGCAAAGGTGTGGCAGGCGAGCGTCACCTCGAGCAGATAGTCCCGTTTGAGCGAACCGCTGTAGCCCTCCTTTTCCACCTTGACAGTCAGCCTCTTGAGGATGGGCAGAACGGAGGCTCCCTCGTCCGCTGCACTCCGGATGAAACCGTAGGGCTGCAATCCTTCCAGTGCCTCCTCCAGTTTGGAAACGGCGCCTTTTTTATCCCCCGTCGCCCAAAGCAGCGCGGCGCGAAGCGTCAGCGCCTCCCCTTCGTCCAGCGGGCGCTGGAGATCCTTTCCAAAGGCCTCCAACAAATCGAGATAACGCGCAGCCTTTTCCGTCTCTTCGAGCACTAGATACGCCCGGACGGTGGTGAAGTGCTGGAAGGAACGGAAAAATTCAATGTGATCTGTTTCTGTCACATAATACTGGTTCAGCCATTCCCGGGCGGCAGTTGCATCGCCGTCGAATAGCTTCAGCTTGGTCTGATAGGCGGTGAGGTTGGGGAGGAAATACTGTGCGTTCTCCTGCGCGAATTCAGAGAGTTGGTCCATAACCTTCTTTGCTTCTTTGGTTCGGCCGAGCTGCCAGAGAATGCTGTGCTGCAGCACCAGCACGCAGATGCGGCCGTCCGGCTTGCTCTCCTGTGTGATCAGGCCGAGGACTTGTTCGTTCTGAGCAAGAGCGGCCTCTAAATGATTGCGCTCATATTCAAAGCAAGTCAGAATTCCCGGGCGGAGGTAGGCCCATTCCGCCCCCAGCAGCGGCGCAAAAGTAGCATCGATCTTAGAGAGAATACTTGGATTCAGGGCGATCTCGGAGTAATCCCGGTTGCTTCGGTGCATATAGGGGAGGTTGTGGG
>CBCSOX010000236.1:0-3722 GCA_965141735.1 uncultured Oscillospiraceae bacterium
TCGACCCCGCATCGGTGCGCGCCTTTATTGACATCACCTACGAAGCATACTATGAGCGGTTCCAGAAATACTTTGAAAACGGCACCATCACCTCGGCGTTTTACGACGAGCCGACCTTCTGGCCGTGGCCGGGCAAAACCCCCTACGGCGCGAAGGATGCCCGCCTCTGGACGCCCAACTTTAACCAGGAATACGCCGAGCGGTTTGACGGGGAGAGCCCGGTGCTCAACTACCCCGCACTGTGGTACGACATCGGGGACGCGACCGACGAGGCGAGAAACAAACTGCAGTACGTGCGCACCGAGCTGTTTGCCGAAAGCTATCTCGGCCAGATTCAGGACTGGTGCACCGATCACGGCATCTCCCTCATGGGCCACATGCTGCTCGAGGAGTGGGTCAATCCGGTCGGCCTGCACGGCGACCTGATGAAGGTGTTTAAAAACCAGGATATCCCCGGCGTCGACGTCATCGGTTCCTACGGCTACACCCAGGAAGCCTACAAGATCATCTCCTCCTCCGCAAACAACTGGGACAAGGGACTTGTCATGTCCGAGTCGTTCGGCGCGATGGGAGAAGGCATGAACAAAAACGTGCTCTACAAGAGTTCGATGGACCAGTACGCCAAAGGCGTCAACCTGATCGTCCCGCACGCGCTGTGGTACGACACCACACCGGGCAAGGTCGACTACCCGCCCGAGCTCTCCTACCGCAACCCCAACTTTAAGGACGAGCTCCCGATTTACAACAACTACATGGGCAGACTCAACACCCTGCTGCAAAACGGCCGGCATGTCGCGGACATCGCGATGCTCTACCCGATCGATTACCTCGAGTCGAGCTTCATTTTCAACGGAGATGCAAACAACCCGGCAGACGCCGATTACATGCGGGTGGGCGAGACACTCTCGCTGAGCGCCCGCCGCGACTTCACCTATCTGCACCCCGACATCATTGACGAGAAATGCTCGGTGGAGGGTGACACCCTCAAGATGGACAATGCGGTCAACTTTGAGCAGTTCAAGGTGTTTGTGATGCCGGGAACCCGGGTCATCAGCCTGAGCAACCTCGAGAAGATCAAGGCGTTTTACGACGGCGGCGGCAAGGTCATCGCCACCACCCAGCTTCCCACCCGCGCGACCATCGACGGAGACAACGAAAAAGTTGTGGAGATCATCCGCGAGATGTTCGGCGTCGACCCGGCGACAGGGGAGGCGATAAGCGCAGCCGCGGGCGAGTACACCAAGAACGCAAACGAGCAGGGCGGCGCGGCCTACTTCATCAAAACAGGATTTGAGACCAAGCTGCAAAAAGCCCTCGACGACGCACTCCCGGTCTACGATGTTGTACTCGAAAACGTTCCCGCGATTTCGGGCGGCAACCTCAGCTATATCCACAAAGTTAAGGACAACCGTGACATCTACTTTATCGCCAACTCGAGTGACACAGCAATGAGCCCGACTGTCGCGCTGCGCGGCGAACTGGGCAAACCGGTTGTTTGGGATCCGATGACGGGCGAAAAATACGAGCCCGCCTATACGATTGAGAACGGGGTCACCCGCATCTCCCTTAGCCTCACCGCTGTGCAGTCCCTCTTTATCCTCGATGAGACCGACGTGCAGGCGCAGGTAGACAAATCCGCGCTTAAAACGCTGGTGCAGACCTGGGAGAATACAAACCTTGACAACTATCTCGACGGTCAGGCAAAAGACAATTTTGTCACTGCACTCGCTGATGCAAAGGCTATTCTCAATGACACAGATGCGACCCAGACACAGGTGGACAATGCGGCGAGCGCCCTGGAAACAGCGGCCGGACTTCTCGAGTTCAAGCCGCAGAATGCGGACAAGTCGATCCTCAACAAGGTCATTGCCTATGCTGAGGCAAGACTGACCGACGGAAGCTTTGACCAGGCGATCCCGAGCGTGCAGGAATCCTTCACCGCTGTCCTGGACGAGGCGAAGGAGCTCAGCGGCAACAGCTCGGCGACCCAGGCGGAGGTGGATCAGATGTGGATTGCCCTGATGGGCGAAATCCACAAGCTTGGCTTTATCGCGGGCGACAAGAGCGTCCTCGCCGCGGATTACGCGATCTATTCCAAGCTCGATCTGAACAACTATGTTGACAACGACGCAAAGCAGGCGTTTGTCGAAGCGCTGAACACTGCCAAGCAGGTGCTGGACGATCGGGATGCCATGCAGACCGAGATCGACGCAGCGGATTCTGCGCTCGTTGAAGCAGCCTCAAAACTCATCCGCAAGGCGGACAAAACCCAGCTCAACGCAGTCATTGAACAAGCCAACCGCATTCTCCCCGATTTGGAGGAAAAATACATTGCGGCTGGTCAGGCGGAATTCAAAGATGCCTTAGAGAAAGCCAAACAGGTTGCACAGGATGACGCTGTGCTGCAGGAAGAGATCGACCGCGCGACAGACACGCTCATTCAGGCACTGCTCAATCTCCGTTACAAGGCGGACAAGAGCATCCTCAACACCCTTGTCAGTGCGGCGCAGGCGATTGACACAACGCAGTACACCCCGCAGAGCGTGGCGCAGTTCAACTCCGCACTCGAGCAGGCAAAGGCAAAACTCGCTGACGAGAGCATTTCATCCGATCGCCAGCAGGAAATTGACCAGGCGGTGCAGGCGCTGTCCGATGCTGTCAACAAGCTGGAGCGCAAAGACAGCTCAGCTGAGAAACTGCTTGTTGCCGGAGACGGCACCATCCAAACAGGAAGTTCCTCCGCAAAGACTGGGGAAACTCTCCCGATTGCAGCCGCAGCAGCGCTGCTGCTCGCAGGCGCCGCCCTGGCAGTGCGCAAACGCAAGTAAAAACCCAAGGCCCCAAAGCGGGCATATGGGGAGAAACCTGCCGAATGGTTTCTGGCTGGAGTTTCTATCGCGTATTTTGCCTGACATCAAATAATCTGCCGATACCATTTGTAAAACGAATTTTAGAAAAAAGGCCCTGCCATTCTCGGCAGGGCCTTTTTGTGTTTTGCAGCCCCGGTTCTTGCGCTGAAAACTTGTCAATAAAAAGCTGGGCCTGCAGCCTCCTGAACAATTGACCGGGCCGTATGCACCACAAAGTGAGGAGGGCCGGATTTACTGCCCGGTATCTCCAGCCCTTGTCATGCGCAGCGCCCGTCTTCTCAGGGAGAAACCGTGACAAAAGATTTCGTCCGAAGGTGCGAAAACACTGTCGGAGGGATTTCCTGTGTGGGTTCGATGTAAACACGAGACGAAAAATTGCCGTCTCCTGGGGGAAGGAGGCGGCAAAGAGAAAAGAGAAAAGGAGAAGAAAATGAAAAAGTTGAATCCGTCGGGGCTTCCTGGGGGGAAGAAGCTTTCCTTGGATTGACTTTATTATACCCAGAAAATATGTTGGCATTGTGTTCACTTCATGAAAAATCCGCATTTTTTTCATGACAAACCCGTGTCAAAAAAAGCTGTTTTTTGTGAATCATCCCATCGAGTGGGGACAGCCGGCAGAATTGCGGTCAGATGCTGCGGCCTGCACCGGGATGGATCCAGGCGCTACAGTTTCTCGCGAAATCAGGTCTGTTCAGACAGTCAGGTTGAAAATCCCGAATGTTTCAACAAGATTCCTCTTGATTGTGGAAAGATTCCCTTCCAATCAGGTGACGATTTTGCGGATGTCATACCGGGCGTTCAGATAGGCCCAATTCTGCGCAAAGGGGCGCATGGCATTCCAATAGCCAGCAC
>CBCSOX010000237.1:0-3677 GCA_965141735.1 uncultured Oscillospiraceae bacterium
CGTCATGTTGCACACCCCCTTACCGGATGCCGCTGAACCACATCACAGCGGCACCGAGGAAACAAACCAGGGCGAACGGGCCCACGACAGAAAATTGAAAAGCGGTGTAACCAAACATTGAAAATCCCTCTTCTTTCTGATAAAATGAGGGCGGGAAACATTACTGCAATGCGTTGTCCCGCCATTTGCCGCCCCTCCCTGTTGGCGCAGGGAAAGGCGGCTTTCTGTTTGTCGGCGGTCTTGGCTTACTGCTGGTTCAGGCTCTGGGTTTCCACCTTGATGATGGGCGTGCCGTCAACCAGTGCGGGAGTGATACGGAGCAGGGTGTCCGGGTTCTTGCCCTTGTAGTCAAGGAAAGTCAGCTCCATGCCCTCGCTAGGGTCCTCTGCTTCCATGCCGCCGGTGCTGCACATAAGGCTCAGCTTCTTATCTTCCAGCAGCGTGGATACTTCGGTCATGGTCGGGTTGTCGTTGACGGTCTGGGGCACATCGTCCTCGTCATAAAGCAGCGTTGCGATGATTTTACCGTCATGCTTGACCGTCAGCAGGTCGGATGCGTCCGGGTTGGCGCTTTCAAACACCAGCGACACATTGCCCAGCCCATCGGGTACAATGTTCAGCAGCTTCTCACCCTGCAAGCACTCAAGAATGGTATCGCGGTCAGTGGAAATAAACGATTTCATGGTTTTGTCCTCTCTGTGCCCGTACTGGGCACGATCAAAATATCAACGCGCTCTTTTTTGAGCGGGTCGGCTTAGTTGGTGCGGGTCATGCGCTCCACATAGATCCAGATCAGGCGCAGTTTGCGTAGGTCTGCCTTTTCCAGCAACTTGGTGATTGCCTCAACATAGCGGTCACGGTTTACCTGTGTGTCGTTCACAAAATCACCCCCTCACGCGCTCTTGCTGCTGTCGCTGATCTGAGCAGCAGGCTGGGTGCCCTGCGTCAGCTGGGGCGCTGTCTTTGGGGTCTGCAGGGCTTTTGCCGGGGCTTTTTTAATTGCCTGCATGAATGCCGGGCGATAGATGCGGTTCATCTCGCTCACGCTGGTATCACGGGATGCAAGCAAACTGCGCATTGCGGACGGATTGCCGTAGAGCTTGCGCACAGCTTCCGGCAGAGCGTTAAATACATCCCATGCCCGCGCAAGGCATTTTTCCCGGCTGTTTTCTTCGTCCAGATTTCCACCGTTCCGGGCGCACTCTAGCTCGCTGTCAATCCGTTTGGCCGCTGCCAGAGTGCTTACCCACATCTGTTCCGGGGACGGCAGCGCGTCAAGCTGGATGTCCCGCACAGCTTCCTGCCAGTCAGCAAGGAACTGTTTCGGATAGCGGCAATTACCCAGTGCAGCATAGAAAGCTGCTTCGGCAATATCATCCGGCACAGTGCCCAGATTGGCCGTGTAGGCTTTCAGCTGAGCGGTTATAGTTTCATCAGAAAGGTGCTGCTCGAAGTAGTCCATGCGGGTCTGCATCAGTTCTTTTACCTTTTCAAGGGTCATTTTGTATCACGCTCCATTCTTTCGCTTGAGATTTTCGATTATTCGGCTGATCTGGTCGCCAGCGCTTTCAAACTCTGGCACGGTGCTGGGTGGCTTGTCCTTATCCAGCGGGTAAAATTTCAGCCAGCCCTGCCGCGTGGCCTGCTTGACCACCTCTGTCCATTCACAGCGGTGAAATTCTTCATCCAGCTGCTGGCACAAGCTGCGCCGCATGGTATCGGTTAGGCTCTTGCGCTTTTCTTTGCGCATACGGTCATAGTCCCGAAGGGCTTGCAGCAGCTCGCCGTCACCATCGGCAAAGGTTGTGAAAATATCCGCCGGGGAAGTATCAGGCTCGCCAGCCGCGGCAGCGGCGTTGCTCTCCTGTTCTAACCTACACTTCTCTACACTATCCTTCACTATGCTATACTGCGGCTCCTGCTGGTTTCCGTTTTGGTTCCTGATTGGTTCCGAAATGGTTCCATTGTCAGAAAGGATGTAACGCTTTGATGCTGATTCTTTCAGCAGTGCAAGCTCGTTTTGAAACATAGTCTTGCGGTAACGGTCACTCTTGAGCGTGTTGTTTACCTTCCAGTCAGTCACAACAAGCACACCGGAACTGAACGAAATTACATAACCAGCGGCTTCCAACTGCTTCAAATCACCGGTAGTGCATCCGATGGTGCGCACGATGGTGCGGGGACTTGAAACAAACCCGTCATCATCGGCACGCATACCCAAATGAAAGTAGAGCGCCTGCGTTTTGGGCGGTAGGTCAAGAAAAGCGTCGGTTTCCACCACGTCCACCGAAAACATTCTTTTGTTTGCCATCATGCACCCTTCTTGCTCTTGGGAGACGGTTCAAAGAAAAACTCTCCGATCTGCTCCCGGGGAATGTTCAAAACAGCGGCCACGCGGGTGATCTCGTCGCTCGTCCAGGGCTGGTAGCCCTTCATGCGGGCCGTCATGGTACTCTTTGCCATGCCTGCGGCCTGCGCCACATCCCCTTGCCGCAGCTCCATTTCCGCGAACCTTACGCGGAGCCTGTGAAACGGTTGATACATTTAGTTCACCTCCTTCAAATCGTCAACGGTCACGCCCAGAGCTGCGGCCACGTGGCCTGCGGTAGTGCGCCATACGGGTTGACCCTTACTCATTTTCCATATATCAGTGCGTCCAACGCCTGCCTTTAAGGAAAGTTCCTCGGTAGTCAAGTTCTGACGCGCCATCTCCGCTACAACTTTCACGCGATCGACTGTAATTGACTTCGACAATTCATCTCACCTCGATTCAGGGACTTTTGTCCCTCTACAGCGTATTATAACAGGGCTTTTTATCCCTGTCAATGGTTAAATTAGGGCTTTTTCTTCCTTTTGAAGAAAAAATATGATATACTACACGCTAAAGGGGGAGTTTTAGATGACAATCGGAGAAAGAATCGCCGAGGAGAGAAAGTTTGCTGGATTGACGCAAAAAGAACTCGGCGCACAAACTGGCATTGACCCATCGACAATTCGCAAATACGAATCCGGGAGACTTAACCCCAAAATTGAAACAATAAAGAGAATCGCAGAAGTCTTGAATATAAACTGGTATGTACTACTCGGAGAAGATGACGATTTACAGGGGCTTGTAAAGGCCGTTGATTCTGTTGAATATGATCCTGAAAAAGAGCGGCCAATGGTCGATGTTGATGGGAATCTTTATCTACAAGACTTAAAAACATTGGACGACTTAAAAGATCAGCAATTTAGAAAAGATCACGCGGGGCATGAGAATTGTTCACACTTGCAGATTACTGACATTGAACGAAAAAGACGCTATCTTGATGAACTGTTTTTTTGTCTGAATGACAGCGGCCAGAACTTACTAACAGAAATGGCAAAAGCTATTTGTATGTTGGACAATTACCGGATACAAGTTCTGTCTTTGTCTGGCTTTTTAACGTATGAAAAAACTATAGCTGATAAATTATCGCCACCCAGCCCATTATCAGATGATAAAAAATAAAGCCCACTGCGCAGAGCACAGTAGGCGGTGGACATGGCCGGAAAACCGGCTGTCAAGGGGTCTGCGAAAAATTGCGCAACCCACTGACGGGCAATCATTGACATAGAAAGAAGGTGAACCAATGGAATTGATCATAGAGAACCTGCGCACACTGGCTCAGGGCGGGCAAATCTTTCTAACAGCCCAT
>CBCSOX010000238.1:0-3638 GCA_965141735.1 uncultured Oscillospiraceae bacterium
TCTGATGTGCGGTAGCGCACCAACGCTTCGACGCCGATGAGCGAGCGGTCCTGATAGGACATTTTCGGCTGGAAATACACGATGAAATGGTTTTGCTCAATCTTTTTTTGAAGGACGCCCGGTTCGACGAGACTGAGAATGCCGTCGTTGTAATGCCGGTAACGCTTCGAAGACGGATTTTGGCGATAGAACTTCTTTTTGTCTTCATACATCATTGCGTCCGCCGTGGAGATCAGCTGCTGTACGTTGCTCGCATTGTCCGACCACTGGTAGCCGATCGCCGCATGGCAGGAGGGGTGCAGCGCGAACCCCTTTTTCAGCTCCAGAATCTTGTCTTGAAATTCGTTCTCAGAAATCGGCGCGCACAGCACGATGAATTCGTCCCCGCCAATCCGGTAGATGTCTGAACCTGGAAAGACCTCTGTAATTTGCTGAGCGCATTCAATGAGTATCTGGTCGCCGTAATCATGGCCGTAGTGGTCGTTGATGTCCTTAAGCCCATTGATGTCGAGGTAGAGAATGCCAAACGGCCCGCTCCGGGAGGGCAGGTGCTCCATGTCCTGAATGTAGCGATTGCGGTTGTAAAAGCCGGTGAGGGTGTCGTAATAGCTCAGCCGGGTGAGTAGCATTTCGTCCTCAGAGCGGCGCAGCGTAGACATCAGAAAATACCGCAGCGTGTGGAGCAGAGAGGTGATGTTGCGCACCTTTTCCTCGGGGGGATTGTCCACCCCCAGATAGCCGACGAGCCGGCCATCCCGCTCCAGCGGAGCGGCGACAAGACTGGTAATTCTCTGATCAGCCAATATTGCGTACTCCATCGGGTCGCTCTCCCGAATTTCCTCCACATTTTCTATGATCATGCACTCGTGTTGGTCAAAATAGACCCTCCACCTGTTGAGCAGGGAAAGGTCTAGGTTTTGCAGATTCTCAATCTGGGGCTCAACGCCCTTTGCACACCACTCTGCAGTGTTTGACATCGTGTCACCGCAAATTTCAAAGGTGTACGCCCGTTCTGCTGAGAGAAATGTTCCCAACCGTTTCAACACAGCGGGAATGGAGCGGTCGGGATTCTCGGATTGGTCAAGTATTTTCACGCAGTCGAGAACCATTTTTTCGGCATCCAGTGCGTTTTTAAGCGATATTTTCTCATTTTCTTTTTTGGTGATGTCAAATGCGATCTCAAACCGGGCGGGCTTGCCTTCCCATTCAATGATCCTGTCTTCCAATAGATAATGCCGGTGGAGCAGGGGATTTGTATATTCCCAGGTATACACCTGCTTGGCGTGCAAATGCTGGTTGGTACAAAAGGGACAAGGACTATCCAACCCCTGCAGGGCTTTGTAGCATTTTTTGCCGTCGAGTTGATCAATCTGAAACATCTCCCGGCCAGCTGCGTTGACATACAGCAGGTCATAGCTGTCCAGATCGGCGACATAGACGAGTTCCGACAGTTCATCCATCAGTTTTGACATAATAGTTCTCCTGTTTCGAGCGGAAAATAGCTATCAGGGCGGTTTGCGCAATCGCCTGAGAATCTGTCTTCAGCTGTATTCAATTTTCATTGTCAGGGGAAATTTCCCACTGGAGAAGAGAAAAGCAGGTTTACAACATAGTATAGATGTCAAATCATGTAGTCTTTTATTTATTATACTGTATTCTCCAAAATTTTGCAAGAGAATCGTTTGCAGCCTTGCTGTTCCCGCAATGCCCTGCAGACGTAGATTGTAAAGCGTCAAAAATCAAAGATTTAACAAAATCTAAAACTTGCCCAAACAAGATCTTGATAGATCAAAGTCGGAAAATACGGTATAGTGGGTACTGGCCCAAAGGAAATGAAACACACAGAAGTAAAAAGGAGACTGCTATGAAACGGATCAAACCCTTTTTGGCGGCAGCGCTCGCTGCAGTAATGCTGGCGGCGACAGTCGTCCCGGCGATTGCAACCGGCCGGCCAGCTGGAACAGAGACGGTTTATGAGCCGGAAAATGCTTCCCCGCTCATTGTCACCGAAGTGGTTCCAACAGGACCGGCAAACACCCGCTACACCTACACCGAAATTTACAACAACTCGACCTCAGACATCAATTTTAAAGACTACACCTTTTATTACCGCTATCCCTCCGGCGGGGGACAGACCTGGACAACGGGTGGACAGGACGTCATCATCGAGTCTGGCAAATGCCTTGTTTTGTGGCAAAGCGACTTGAAATACCCTGCAAAAACAGTGGACGATTTCAACGAGTACTACGGAGTCAATCTGGTGGAAAACAAGGATATTTTCCGCATCAATTACTCCGGCATTCACCAGACCGACCGACGCGGCTTCCTGTTTGGCCGCGATGCGGACACCATCATCGCCGAGGCGTGGTGCAACGAGGACGGGGCGGATATCCCTTCCGCTGACCGCGGCAAAAAGCTCGGCGTGCACTACACCTATCCCAGAAGCGGCGTGGTGTCGACCAAAACCGGGGTGTCCAAGGCGACTCCCGGCAGCGTCGACCCCTCTCAGGTTCCGGAGCAAAAAGTGGAGCTTCCCGAAGCCGCCCCCTCCGTGAAGTCTGTGGATGCGCCCTCCACGGTAGCGGCGGATCAGCCGTTTACCGTCACCGCAACGGTGGAGGGGCTTCCCGGTGCGATGAAAGTCAACCTCTGGTATAAACAAAAGGAGGATGTTGATTTTCAGCGGATTGAAATGACCCGCACGCCCGGAACCAAAGACTACACCGTTTCGGTTGACCGCAGTCTGCTGTGGAGTGACGCCGTCACCTGGTATGTCGAAGCGAGCTATGGCGCGGGAATCTCGGGCCGGTCGCAGGAGGCTGTTTCTCGGATTGAGTACAGCCCGGTCGATGCGGACAAAGCGGCGCCGCTGGTGGTCACCGAGGTCAACTGCGCACCTGGCACCGGACAATTCTCCTATGTGGAGATCTACAACCGCACCGATTCTCCTATCAACTTCGGCTACTACAAGATCTTCTATTACTACAACTATCCCAATGCCGCGGCGGACAAGACCTGGTCGATCAGCCAGCCGGATGTGATCATCCAGCCGGGAGATACCCTCGTGCTCTGGCTGAGCTCCAACGGCACCACAGTGGACCAATTTAACGCGTTCTATGGCACAAGCTTGGTGGAAAACAAGGACATTGTGCGTATCAACTACTCCGGCCTGCACGCGAGTGCAAAGCGGTCGGTCCGGCTCGGCTATTCGGAAAACACCGCGTTTGTGCTCGCCGAGTTCAATGAAAACGGGGCGGACACCCCGGCGGGCTCGGGAAATTCAATCAAATACACCTATCCCCGCACCGAGGACAACACCTGCATTAAAGTCAGCACCAACACCGCCTGGAACCCCGGCGTTGTAGAGGACTGGCAGGTGCCAACGGATTTCATTCCCTTCCGCGGCTATGACAACTACCCGGCGGACAACGGCTATGCGCCGCTCGTCGAGCTCGACGGGGAGGTTCCCGCATCGATCAACGAGGGAGAGGAACTTTTTACAACGTTTACCGTCGACTCGCTCAAGGATACGAGCGGCAACCCAAAACTCACCTGTATGACGGTCAACTACCGCCTTGACGGACAGGGAGACTTTCAGCGCATCGCCATGACCTCCCAGCGGGTCGCGGGAAAGTTCT
>CBCSOX010000239.1:0-3633 GCA_965141735.1 uncultured Oscillospiraceae bacterium
GTACCGTCGGAGCCTGACAAACTTTGAGCTGGACTTTTTTCAGATGGCTCTGCGCGCCGCAGCGCTTGAAGGGGTGTACCAAGCGGTCAAAACGAGGAATGAAGCGCTGATTGTCCGCTGTATTACCACGTTTGCCGGCGTCGACAACATCGATTTTGACCTCCTCACAGAACGCAACAGCCGTCTTGAAAAAATCCTCCGCCAAGACCCGATTTATCCGAGGATGAACGAACGCACCCGCCAGCTTTACCGCTACAAAATCAGCCGGATCGCACTCAAAACGGGGCAGAATGAACTATCGCTTGCCCAAACCTATTTGCAGCAGGACGGCGAACATGTCGGTGCGGTGATCTATCAGGAGTATGACAAGTTGTTTACCTCCACCTGGGGAAGAACGCTGCACATCCCGCTCCTCGCCATCCTGCCCGCCGCCGCTGCCGTTGGGTGCTCGCTGTTGATGGGAAACCTGCTGTGGAGCCTGCTCCTCTATTTTCCCATATGGGAGATTCTGCGCCCAATTACCGAGCGCATCTGCATGCTCGGCGCGAAAAGCGAGTATACGCCCCGTTTGGACTTTCAAGGGGATGTTCCCGCATCGGTTCCAACCCTTGCCGTCATTGCCACGATGGTACCCGATCGCACCGAGCTCAAAGAGTTTCGAGCACGTCTTGAAAAACTCTGCCTGACGAGCTCAGGCGCGGGAATTTCTTTTTGTGTCCTGGCGGATCTCAAGCAGGCGGCCTCTCCGATTCTTGCTGAAGACGAAGCCAAAATCAATCGCTGCGTCGAGGTGATTGAGGAGCTCAATCGGGAATACGATGGTAAGTTTCTCTTTCTCGTGCGCCGCCGCGCCTTTAGCAAAACCGGCGGAGTGTACTCAGGATGGGAGCGCTAACGCGGAGCGATCTCCGAACTTTTGCGGATGATCAAAGGGGAAAAGCACTCTTTCCAGACCTTTTCTGGAGACCTGCATACATTGCAGAAAACCAAATACATCATCGCCCTTGACTCGGATACCCAGATGCTGCTCGAGTCGGCTTCCGGCCTTGTGTCGATTGCCGAACACCCCCTCAACCAGCCGGTTGTCAATCAGGAAACCGGGACGGTTACAGAAGGATACGGCATATTTGCCCCCAACGTTGCGGCAACCCTTCAGTCATCTCTGGCCACCCCGTTCGCCCGGGTAATGTGCGGCCTTGGCGGCGTCTCTTCCTATGAAATCCCAGTATCCGACCTCTATCAGGATCTTTACCGGGAGGGGATTTTTTCTGGAAAAGGCCTCATCAACGTCGAAGTGTTTTACAATCTGCTCAACGACCGCTTCCCGAGTGAAACGGTACTCAGCCACGACATCCTCGAAGGAAGCTTTCTCCGCACCCGGTTTGTATCCGACATCTCGTTTGTCGACGGATTTCCACCCGAGGCAACCCCGTTTTTCAAGCGCCTTCACCGATGGATTCGGGGGGATTTTCAAAACATTCCCTATCTGTTTGCACACATTCAGACGGGCGAGGGGGAGGAAAAAAATCCGCTCAACCGCCTGACTCGCTTCAAGCTGTTCGACAACCTCCGCCGCGCGCTTTCCCCCTGTTTTTCGCTGCTCTGTTTGCTCGCAGCGTTTTTTGCCCCCACTGTCCCAGCCCGCTGGCTGGGCGCTGCCGGCCTGATTTCCACTGTCGCGCCCTATCTGTTTGGTCTGATTACGATGCTGTTGGGCAGGAACGGGTTTGCCTTTTCCCGCAAATACTATGCGCGCGTCATGCCAAAAGGGTTTGAAATGGTTTGCCAGGCCCTCTATCAGTTTATTCTGCTGCCGAAATTTGCTCTCAACGCTGCGGATGCAGCGGTTCGCGCTGTTTACCGGCGGTTTCATTCCCACAAGAAGATGCTCGAATGGACGACAGCAGCACAGGCGGAAAAGCATCGCAGCAGCCTCAAGCAGGTTGCTGCGTCCTATTGGTTTTGCGAAGCTGTGGGGCTGTTCCTCATTTTTTCCTCCCGCAGCTATCTGCGTTTGGCAGGAATCCTCTTTCTGCTTTCCATCCCGCTCGTCCTGTATTCATCCCGGCGCTACAAGGGCCGCAAAAAGGAGATTAAGGACCAGCAGCGGGAAGAACTCGAGAATTCCGCCGCTGCCATGTGGAATTTTTACCGCGACTACGCAGGCCGTCAGGATCATTTTCTGCCGCCCGACAATGTGCAGGAGGCACCTGTTTTCCGCATTGCCCACCGCACTTCCCCGACCAACATCGGATTTTTGCTTCTCTCTGTTGTTTCAGCCCGTGATTTTGGCCTGATCGATACGGCGGAGATGGGCCGGAGGCTGACCCAGACGATCGACACGGTGGAACGCCTCGAAAAGTGGAACGGCAACCTCTATAACTGGTATGATACCAAAACGCTCAAAGTTCTCCAGCCCTCCTTTGTCTCAACGGTGGACAGCGGAAACTTTGTCTGCTCCCTGGTCGCCGTGCGGGAGAGCCTGCTCGACTACAGCCTCGACGGGAATTTTTCCTCCCTGATCGAGCGGATCGACCGGTTGATTGCACAGACTGATTTGAGCAAATTCTACAACCCCAATAAAAAGCTTCTCTCGATTGGCTACGACGTGGCCACAGGGAAGCTCAGCGATTCCCATTACGATATGCTCATGAGCGAGGCGAGGATGACGAGTTATTTTGCCATCGCGACCCGTCAGGTGCCCAAGCGCCATTGGGAGTTTCTCTCCCGCACCCTCGCGAGCGCCAACAGCTTCACCGGGCCTGTCTCCTGGACAGGGACGATGTTTGAATACTTTATGCCCGAGCTGCTGCTCCACTGCGTCGAGGGGTCGCTCGGTTTTGAAGCGCTTAATTTCTGCATGTCCTGCCAGCGCAGCCGCACCAAGGGAAAGGGCGTGCCATTCGGCATTTCGGAGAGCGCCTATTACGCGTTTGACAACTGTCTCAACTACCAATACAAAGCGCACGGGGTGCAAAAACTCGCTCTCAAGCGGGGGATGGACGACGAGCTCGTCATTTCCCCCTATTCGAGTTACCTCACCCTGCCGTATGACTTTGAGCGGTCGTTCCGCAACCTGCGCTGGCTTTCCGATGTGGGGACAGCGGGAAAATATGGTCACTACGAGGCGGTTGACTTTACAAAATCCCGCATCCGCAACAAGGATTTTGCCCTGGTTAAAAGCTATATGGCGCACCACGTCGGCATGAGCATTGTCGCGGTGAACAACGCCCTCAACGACAAGATAATGCAAAAACGCTTTTTGCGCAACAAAATTATGAACCGAGCATCTGAACTGCTTGAAGAAAAGATAATTGAGGGATCTATTTTGTTTGAAGGAATCTATAAAAAAGACCAGCTGCCCAAAAGCTCCCGCGAGACAAACGAGACGGTGGAGCTCGATCAGGCATACCCGCAGCTTCCCCGCGTCAAGCTGCTCTCCAACGGGGAACTCACCAGCATCCAGACCGACAGCGGCTCGGGCTACCTCTCCTACCAGGGGCTCGATGTCACCCGCCGGCCGGTCGACCTGCTGCGCCGTCCCAACGGCGTGTTTGCGGGCATTCGCATCGAAGATACCGGTGTGCCCTTCACCTCTGCCCCCGACTATCACGAAGGGGTCAAGCAGCGCAG
>CBCSOX010000240.1:0-3626 GCA_965141735.1 uncultured Oscillospiraceae bacterium
GCCATGACCTTCCAGTTCCCCTCCGGAACGGTATATTCGAGGTAGGAGCCGTCCGGAATGCCCTCTTCGCCGTAATTGGGCTGGATTTTTTCCGCGCCGTCGTAGAATTCCAGCTCCCAGATCGACGGGCTGATTCCGTTGAGGCCGTCGATGAACAGCCGCATCTTGGTGGTCTGGACCGGGTCAAAGCTCACCCGCAGCCCTTCCGAACCGATGGTGGTTCCGTCCGCGCAGTTCTGCCACTCAGAGCCGTTCCAATACTGGATTTTGAAGGAGCTGACTCGTCCGAGATCCTCGTAGATCACCGCTGAATCAACCGTTCTCTCCTCCCCGAACGACATCTGGAGCCACTGAGGGGCGCCCCCGTGCGCCGCGGCGTTCCAGCGGGTGGTCAGATCCCCGTCAAACGCCTTGTCCGCCTCGTAGCCCGAAGCCACTTCGTAGACGCTCGACGCGGAAACCCCGGGTTCGTCCGGAACCAGCGGGCTGGGCGGGACGGCGAGCTGCTCCTCCCCGCTGAAGACCTGGAATTCGCTTATTGAGGCGCTGTCCTGCGTCACGCTCTTGATGAACAGCCGCACCAACTGGGAAGTGACCGGGGCAAAGGTGTTGGTGACCCCCTTGTCGGTGATCGTCGTCCCTTTGGCCGCGATTTCCCAGCTCGCCGTCTCTGCGTTCCAGTATTGGATTGAGTAGGCGGTGGTACGGTGGAGCACTGGAAGTGCGTCCTCATACACCTTGACTGAATCAAAGGTCTTGGGTTCTCCAAAGTTGATCTGGAGGTACTCCCCGCCCCCTGTCATCGAGCCTGCATTCCAGCGGGTGGTGAGGTCGCCGTCCGCCGCCTTGGATGCTTCATAACCCGGGTCAATGCTATAGGTCGATGACGCTGAAATGCCGAGCGGCTCGGTCGCCGGGTCAAACGGCGGCGGGTCGACAATCGTCGCGTGCTCGCTGATGTCGATCCTCTCCTTGGTCTCGGTGTTCATCGCAACCGCGCCGAGGAACGTCCCCACCGGCAGGCTGAGAATCGTCTTGCCGCCGTCCTTGGCCTCCTTTTCAATTTTGTCAATCCGCTTGGTGGTCAGGTCGGGGTACTGCTCCTCGAGCAGGCCGCCGGCGTTGTAGCTCGGGAAGCCGTTTTCGTCGTAGAGGGAAAACTGCATCCCGTACTTGCTCCCCTCGTCGAGAGCTGCCTCGTAGAGCGCAAAGTAGTCGTCGTTGAGGTACTCGCTGAGCCAGTTGGGCAGGATGCCAAACCCGTCGTATCCGCTCTGTAAGTAGGATTCCCGGACGATTTCCCGGATTTTTTCGGGCGTCATGTCCTTGACTTCGTTGTTCCAAAACCACAACGGCCGGGTCTTACTTGACGCAGGCGGATTCTGGAAATCCTGCCACAGCGGATCCTGTGCAGTGGTGTCCGCCGCGGCGGGGATACACACCATCTGCAGACTCAGGCAGCCCGCGAGCAGAACACTCAGTATCCTTGCTATTTTTTTCATTTTCTTCCTCCTCCTGGATTTGAGTAAAATCGACTGATTTTCACTCACACAGAACTTGTTTCTGTATCAATTCCATTATATTTCATTCTTAGAGTAAAGTAAATAAAGAATGTTGCTCAATTTGTAGGAATATGTTGCTAAAACAAATGGAACATCACTTGACTTGGAGTTAGACAGAAATCGAGTCGATTTGGCTTCTTCACAGAACCTTCACATCTGGCCTCCCCTCAGGCAAGTACCACTTTGGTTTCACCGAAAATACAGCAGCGGCGAAACGAACACTAAAAACCGGCTTTACAGGTAGAACCAGTGTAAGCGTGTCGGCACTTAGGAGAACGAGGTTCCCCCATTTTTCAACCGTCCCCGCAAATCCCGGTTCTTCTGCATGTCCCGCTCAATGATCCAATGCATATGTTTACCCGTTTGCGCATTGTTTTGACCAAAGGGGGGCAACAGACAAACACCGGCTCTAAAAATAGAGCCGGTGTTTGTCTGTTAAATGGAGTTATAAACTGGTTTATCTGCGTTTTCTACCGATCACGGCCGCCCCTGCAAGTGCGAGGAGGGCGACCGCAACTGCGATTGGTGCAGACTCCCCTGTCTTTGCGTTGCCGGTTCCGGTTGTCAGGGCGGTGTCGCCCGCGACCGGAGCGGCGCCGCCTGCTTCGAAGAGGATCAGCCCGCTGTATGCGGCGCGCAGGCCGTCCGCCGCCGCGTTGACAGCTGCCTGATCATCTGCGGTGAGGGTCTCATCCGCAAGAACCGCGTCGGCATTTGCGCGCGCTTGGTTGTACAGCTCGACGCTCTCGGGTGTGTAAAGACTCAGGTCAGCAACAGCTGTCTCGGCAACAGCTGCCGCGAGCAGGGATTTGTCCGCCTTGAGACGGAGGTTGACCATTGCGTTGAGTAGGCTCTCCATCGCGCCGTCTACCTCTGTCTGCATGGCGTTTGGATCGTCGTACACAGTTTGAGCGGCAGAGAGCGCTGCGGTGAATTCCGCCTTGCCCGCTTCCACATAGTTGTCGAGGTTGTAGCTGTTGCCGACTGTGATGAGGGTGAACAACGAGGTCTTGTCCCCTTTGACAAAGCCGAGCTTGTGAATTTCAAGCATCAGGTCCTGCCACGCCTTGTCCACAGCCGCCTGGTCTGCAAACAAACTTTCACTGACAGCCTTTGCCTTATCCAGTGCTGCAGTAAAGGATTCCTGTACCATGGGGATGACGTTTTCAAATTCCGCAGACTCCTTCTGCGCTTGCGCGTAAGCGATGACCTTGTTGAGGATGGTCTTGTCCGCCTGTGCAACGCTGACGTAGCCGTCGGCTGTTGAAACGGTGAGCTTTCCATCCTTCACAGCGAACGCAAAGCCGCCCGAGGTGAGTTCAAACGCAGCGGCCTGCATACCGTTGTGCTCCGTCACGCCGAGGAAGGTGACGCCGTCCACTCCTTCAAAATCTTTGACCGCGTCCGCACTGACCGGCAGATAGAGGGTTGCCGAAGTGTTCGCCGGAACCTCCGCAGTGTAGGAGGTGAGGTTGCCGCTTCCGTCTGCCGTCCAGTTGGAGACGATGGTGCCGTAATAGGAATCATATGAGCCGTTGACATAGGTGAACGCCCCGCCGGGGGTGGGTTGGAGGATGAAGTGTTGGAAGCCGGGAGCATCCGCGTCGGTCTGGATGCCGATCTGGTAGTTGATCATCCAAGCGCCGACCGCGCCGAGGGCGTAGTGGTTGAACGAGTTCATGCCGTTGTTGCCCGCGTAGCCGTTGTCATCGGTGTAGGAGTTCCATCTCTCCCAGATTGATGTCGCGCCCTGGGTGACGGGGTAGAGCCAGGAGGCGTAGTTGGTCTGTTCAAACATCTTGTAGGCCGCGTCGATCTTGCCGGTCTCGGTCAGTGCCGGGAGCAGCGGCGCGGTGCCGATAAAGCCGGTGGTGATGGTGTAGGGCTCTCCCTGATAGCCGCGCTCACAGGCCTCGACGAGGTGCTGTGCGTAGGCGTCGCGGGATTCGTCCGCAATGACGCCGTGGGCGATTGCGAGATCATACGCCGCCTGGGTGTTGATCGGCGTGCCGCTGAGGGTTCTCGCCTCTTTGGTCTCGGGGTTGACAAAGACGTCGTTCCATT
>CBCSOX010000241.1:0-3610 GCA_965141735.1 uncultured Oscillospiraceae bacterium
TGGTGTGGCATTTGAATTCCAAGTAAAAGAGAAGGGGGGATGGTTTCACAACTGGGGAAACGAGCCGGTTTTCGGTACTATTTAAAAATTGTGCTTAAAAAGTGGAGAAACTGGAAAAAGGAGAAGAAGGCTATGTTTAAAAAATTCAAATCAGGTTTGGCACTGTTGCTGGCAACTGTATTCGTTGCCACGATGGTTGAGCCAGCCGCCGCTGGACTTTCAGCGGCGGAGAGTGGGGAGAATCCAGCAATATCGACAGGGGATCCCTTTACAGAAAAACTGCATGCGATGTACGACGAGCCTGAGGAGGAATACTGGCCGTGGGCGCGTTGGTGGCTCAACGAAGGGCATCACACCGATTCAACGCTGACGGAAGAAGTGCAGAAGATGCATGACCAGGGGCTCTCGGGTATGGAGGTTTTGGCCATGCCGGATAACGGGGGCGCCTACGATTCACTGCGTGCCTACTATGGCTGGGGGTCCGCCGAGTGGGTCAACGACACCAAGCTTTTGATTCAGAAGGCGACCGAGCTCGATATGGGCATCGCCATGACCAGCGGCACCAACTGGGAATCAGCCAACCTGCCCGACACCTTTCAGTACGGCGGGGAGTATTTCACACCGGACAACAAGGCGGCCTTGAAGCAGCTCAACATCACCTCCAATACGGTGGAGGCAGGGCAAAGCTATTCCGGCGCACTGACACTTCCCACAATTCCCGCCGCGATCAAAGAGATTTATGAGCCGGAGTTTGAGCTGCAAGGTGTCTACGCCTACACCCTCAACAGCACCGAATCCAACGGCACCAGGATCAACAGCAAGAGTGTCGGGCAATACCAGGTCCGGGACATCGTACCGGTCGATCTGATTGCCCAGGGCGCGGTGGACACCGTTGCGAACACTGTGACCTATGAAAACAAAACGGGATATCCGGTGCAGATTATCGCGATCTGGCTGCACGGCACCTGCCAGACTGCAGAGCCGTCGGTTGCCACCAACTATACGGTGAACTACATGGATTCCTACGGCATCGATGCGCTGAAACAGTATTGGGACGAATACATCCTCACGCCTGACATGCAGGAGCTTATCCGGCAAAACGGCAAGGTGGAGCTGTATATGGACTCCCTTGAGTTGAGCTGCTTTAACCGCAACAACCGGGAAATGATCTGGGGACTCGACATGCGGGAAGGCTTCCTGGAACAATACGGATACGATCCCATCCCCTGGATTCCGTTTGTCCGCGGCAACCACCGCTCTGGAGGTTCCACCAGTTATTACGAGGCCTATTTTGACGCGGATAAAGGCAAAACCGCACAGGTGCGCAACGACATTTTGGAGTATGTCACTCAAATGTACACCCAAAACACCCTCAAACCCCTGCGGGAATGGCTGCACGAGAAGGGAATGACGCTGCGCGCCGAGATTTCCTACAACCAGCCGTTTGAAATCTCCACACCCGCTGAGTTTGTAGACGTCGTTGAGACCGAATCCCTCGATTTTGAGTCGCAGGTTGATCGGTACCGTTTCATGTCCGGCGGGGCGCACGTGTTCGACAAGCTTTACTCGGTCGAGATGGGGGCGCTTGGCAACGCGACCTTTAAGATGAATATCGACCAGCACACCCAGCACATCTATGCGGCCTTTGCGGCAGGCGTCCAGAAAAACGTGCTGCACGGATATTCCAGCCTTGCCGGCAGCGACGCGGTCCGCTGGCCGGGAAACGACGGGATGCTCAACACCTACCCCGAGCGGTTCAGCGAACGGCAACCTTCGAGCATCCATTACAAAGAGTGGTCCACCATGATCTCCCGTTACCAGAAGATGCTGCAGCAGGGCGTTCCCAAAGTGGACTTTGCCATCCTGCGCACCGACTACCACGCCGACAGCCTGCACCGCAGAGCCGAAGCGCTCCAAACGCCGGCCCAGTACGAGCTCGGCCACTACTTCCGGGATCTGACCATGCAGCAGATGGGGTACACCTACGACTACTTTGCCCCGGCGATTCTGGAAAATGCCGACGCAATCGAATTCCGAGACGGCCAGATCAATCCCGACACCATGGGGTATCAGGCGGTTATCCTCTATCAGGAGCACATCTCACTCGAGAGCGCTGAAAAGCTGTTGGAGTTTGCGCGGCAGGGCCTGCCGGTGGTGTTTGTCAACGGCCTGAGCGAAGTCATTGAGTGCCAGAGCGACACGGTCTACAACACCTGGCAGCACGGAGAGGCCGCCAGCAAATCGATGTTCACCACCGCCACCGACGAAGAGGTTCAGGCGGTGATCGCCCAGATCAAGGCGCTGCCCAACGCGCGGACAGTCGATGCAGCGGAGAACGGCATTGACAACGACGCCTATCTGGCTCTGCAGGAGCTCGGCGTGTATCCCCGCGCGGCATTCCACGAAACCAGCCACAACGTTGTGACCTCGATGCGTGAGACGGACAACGAGATCTATCTCTACGCCTACAACCACAGGTGGGATCAGCAGGAAGCCTATCAAGTGGAGATCACCCTCGACGCGCTCGGCAAGCCCTACCAGTACGACGCCTACACCGGCGAAGTGGAACCACTTAACTACTCCTTCCATGATGGCAAAACGGTCTTCTCCCTGACGATTCAACCCGGCGACGCGACGATGGTCGTGCTCAACAAGGCGGGGCTTGAAGATTTGTATGTTGTCAGCACCACAGCAGACAAAGCGGTTCTTTCCAACGGCCAGATCACCATGACCGCCTCGCAATCGGGCGAGTACACGGCAACGCTCAGCGACGGCTCCACTGTGACGAGGAGCATTGTGGTTCCGGACGAAGTTCCGCTGACGTCCTGGAACTTGACCGTTGAAAAGTGGACGGTAGACCCCGGCGGCATCCGGGAATATGCGAGTGAGACCCGCCCGGAAGGCTGGGCATCCCAAATCGTCGGCGAGGATGCATCACAGCTTCTTTTCGGCGGACCGACTTCCCCGGCTTACACCTCCACCGAGTACATCTGGCCGACAGCTAAAGAAAATATTGACGTCGGGACAATCACCGACCTTGTCTCCTGGAAGGAGATTCCCGGGGTAGGGGAGTTTGTCTCCGGCATCGGATATTACGAAACGGCCTTTGCACTTCCAGACGGCTGGACCAGCGCGAACGGCGCGGTTCTTAACATCGGTTCGATCAGCGGCCAGACAGCTGCTGTGTATGTCAACGGTGAAAAGGTGGGCGTCCTCAATCCACGGGACTGTGTGGCGGATATTAGCAGCTTCCTGAAAGCCGGTACCAACACCATCAAGGTCGAGGTCACCAGCATTCTGATGAACGCCCTGCGGGAACTCTACCGTCCGGACGGCCTGTACGAAGCATTCACGACCAACGGTCGATATCCCGGTTGGTCAGGAGCCGCCACTTCAAACAACAATCAGTCGCGCGACTTCGGTATGACGGGCGAGGTCAAGATCAGCCCCTACACCAAAGTGCTTGCGGGCGAGGTCAAACCCACAGACAAGACCATCCTGGGCACCGTGATCCAATACGCACAGGGACAGAAAGACTCGGAGGAATTCGGCAATGTCATCGCGGTGGTGCAGCAGTCCTTTACCGAGGCGCTGGACCAGGCGACAGCAG
>CBCSOX010000242.1:0-3604 GCA_965141735.1 uncultured Oscillospiraceae bacterium
CTGCGGCCATTTTTGCCTGCGGCCATTTTTGCCTGCGGCCATTTTTGCCTGCGGCATCACCAAAGTATTTTACTTTTTCTTCCAGATACAAAAGAGAGCGCTGTATACAACGCCCCCTTTCCTCTAATCAATATATTCCCTCACTCGGAATTCCGCACCGGTCTGCTGACACAGCGCACGGCAGGCCTCTATTTCCTCCGGGCCAATTACATCCACCACTGTCATGACAACATGGGGCAGATAGCAAACCGCTTCCTTGGTAAATTCGAGAATTGCTGGAAGCGCGTCCAATCCGTACTTTGAATGACAGATTTGATCGTATTTTTCCGGCGTTGAGGCGTTGAGACTGACAGACACGGTGTCCACTAATCCCTGCATCAGCTGTGCGGTGGGCTGGCCATACATTAAATCGCTCAGTCCACTCGTATTGACGCGAATCGGGAGGCTGGTGACTTTTTTCAGCATTTCCGCCACTTCAAGCAGTTGATTCATCCGGCACAACGGTTCTCCGTATCCACAAAATACAATTTCCTGATACGCTGTCAAATCCTCTTTGCAAATCGCCTCAAATATTTCATCGCTTGTGGGCTCCCGTTCCAGCCACAGGTTGTTGGAGCCATCGTAAAAGTCAGAATGTGTGCGCACGCAGAAGTCACAACGGTTGGGGCATTGATTGGTGATGTTGAGATAAAGCCCCTGCCCCACTCGATAGGTAATCGTCATATGCATTCCACCTCCATTTAAACTCCTATTACTATAGCATTCCTCTCTTGGTTTTTCAACCGTATGATGTAAAAAATTAGGCGTATACTAAGAAAAAAACAAAGGAGCTGTCCAGATGAACATTACATTTCAAGGGAATCTGATTCAATTAAAGGGAAAACCTTTACAAATAGGAGATAAGCTCTCTGATTTTACTTTGCGCAGAAATGATCTTTCGGATTTTACAGCAAACGACCTTTCCGGCGTGACTGTATTCATCACAGTCCCCTCGCTCGACACACCGGTGTGTGACCTCGAAATCAAGCGCTTTCATAAAGATTTGTCCAAACTCGGGAAGGTGAAAGTTTACGCTGTGTCAGTTGATCTGCCGTTTGCCCAACAAAGATGGTGTGGTGCAAATGGGGTGGATGGCATCGAAACCCTCTCCGACTATGCCTACCACAATTTTGGAGAGGCGACCGGAACCCTTATCCAACCGTTGGAGCTGCTTACCCGTGCAGTCATCGTCCTCGCCAGCGACCGCAGCGTTGCCTATGTACAGTATGTTCCTGAAGTGACAAACCATCCAGACTATGAGGCGGTCTATCAGGCGGTTTCGTCGGTTCAATAAAAGGGATTACTTGCTGCCATCAGAGTGAACGCAGGCGTTCTTTATTAGGAATTTTCCCTCACACTTCACCAGGTCTTTTGATCCAATGGTTCTAAACTAGTACAACCGGTTTCCCCTTATCCTGACTCACAAACACAATCTAAGCTTCAATCAAAAACATAACCTTTCACTGGTCCCGTACAGAGGAAAATGAAAACACGGCAAGCCCGCAACTGCGGCTTGTCGTGTTGTTTTATTATACCTCCCAATCCATGACACAATTACCTGGTTTACTAACAAATTGGTGGTATTGTCTTCCTCAAAGTACATCGTGCTTTTTCCTCCAAAGAGGACTCATTTTGATTTGACTCTGTTGGGACCATTCAGATGCGCTATCTGCATCTTTTTTCTTATGGAATGTCAACGACAAAATGAGTAATCTGCATCATCTGGTTCCTGCTGAAGCTGCCGGTCTCAACTGAGTCTGAAAATTCCCTGTATTTAAAACAGGCCTGTTGTATTTTTGGGGAAACTAGTTCGTTTTAAAATGCGCTGCATTTTATCCATCTTTACAACAGGCGCTTGTATCCCGATCTGACATGTATTGGCCGTATAAGTGAGACTGTTCTCCCTCAATCGAAGAAGACAAAAAAGTGAGAATTTTCTCAATTTTAGTTGACAAATCGAATGGAATGGTGTATTGTTGTAACAAATAGAATAACAACTTTAAGGACGTGTAACCAATGAAAATCAGTAGCCGATTCACCGTAGCCGTACACTGTCTGCTCTTCATCTCCTGCTCGGATGAAAAAATTACCTCTGAAAAGCTCGCAGCCAGTGTCAACACCAACCCCGTTGTCATTCGTAAAGTGCTTGGAAAACTCAAAAAAGCCGGACTCATTGAAGTGTATTCGGGCACAGGCGGCGCCGCCCTCCTAAAGCCTGCGTCGAGCATTACTTTACTTGATATTTTCCATGCGGCAGATGTTGTGGATGACAACCAGCTCTTCAGCCTGCATGATCCAAATCTGGATTGTACTGTTGGAAAAGAGGTTCTGCCCCTTCTTTCCAATCCCCTCAAAACTGCGCAGCAAGCGCTCGAGTCAAGCCTGGAAAAAACGACTTTAGCCGATCTTTTGGACCAACTGAATCACAAACCAGTCCGCTCAGTCAGCCGTTCTTCTATCTCTACCGTTTTGCTGTAATGATTGATTTGCTACTCGTAGGCTGTGGCGGTTTTGTGGGCTCAGTGTTGCGCTATGCCGTTTCACTGGGAATTGCCCGTATCCATCCGAACGGATTTCCCTTTGCCACGCTCATTGTCAATGTTTTGGGTGGATTTCTCATCGGTTTTTTTGCCAGTTTATTTGGCCAGTCCAACAAGCACTTATCCTTGCTTTTGACCACCGGTCTATGTGGAGGATTTACAACCTTTTCTACCTTTGGTCTAGAGACAGTGCGCCTGTTTGAAAATGGATCCCACAGTCTCGCTCTGCTCAACGTCATTTGCAGTTTATTTCTCTGTATAATAGGTGTTTTACTTGGCCGCATCTTGGCAGGAATCCTAAAGCACAGTTAATCACCTCTCTGAAAAGGGACAACCAAACTTTGGTTGTCCCTTTTTTGGTGGTATGGATCAGCTGATTTTCCAACGCGTGCATACAGCTTGAAAAATGTTGATTGCCAAATGACAAAAGACCTTTTGCATATTACAAAAGCTCAGCTTCAGATCGTCACTGTCCAGGGTTGCGGGGTCTTTGCTTAAGCTTTTGCCTACGAGTCGATTACCTATAAAAATTGCCGTAGACCACTGCACTGCGGTCGATTGTGTCGTTTTCATATTTGACCTTTACAACTAACTGCCAAAGGATATTCATAGGGAGGGTACCTTTCATTGTGTTAAACCCTTGTAAGCCATCAGACTGCCACAGGTTTCCTGCCCACGACTGCCCTGAGATCTTTGTGATACAGATTCTTGTTGATGCAATGCTGCAATTTCAATTTTTGAGGAAGCTGGCGGCAGTTGTAAGCTGTTTTTCCGTCATAGAAACACTTTCTCTTTCGCATGCCGCCGTTCTAAATTTGGGAGCCACGAGGCGTTTTCAACCAGATGATTTTTTATCAACATAACCTTGTTTATTTTAAAAAAGGAACCCACCAGCTAAGCTGATGGTACCACCTATGTAGAAAAGCCCTATGCTGCTGGCAGCGCCTCAAGGCGCACATTACCAACGACACTTGCAAAGGCTTACATCCGGTAGCCGATTGCAAACAGACAATCTTTCCATATTC
>CBCSOX010000243.1:0-3592 GCA_965141735.1 uncultured Oscillospiraceae bacterium
CCCAGGCGTATGAGACGATCAAGGCCGGAGGAAACGCACAAGCCGCCGGGGAAGGGAGGAACGCCTAAATGTCAAACATGAAAATTTTTCTCAACGGCCTGCTCAAGGAAAACCCGGTTCTGGTGCTCATGATCGGCATGTGTCCCTCTCTCGCCATCACCACCGCCGCGTTTAACGGCATCGGCATGGGTCTCGCGACCACCTTTGTGCTGCTCGGCTCCAACGTGGTCATTTCGCTGCTCAAAAAAGTCATCCCCAAGGAGGTTCGCCTGCCTTCTTATATTGTCATCATCGCGGGCTTTGTCACCATCATCGGCTTTTTGCTCGAGCGGTATTTCCCGGATCTGAACAAGTCGCTCGGCATGTACGTCGCGCTCATCGTCGTCAACTGCATCATCCTCATGCGGGCCGAGACGTTTGCGAGCAAAAACTCGGTCGGCAAGTCGGCAATTGACGCGCTCGGCTGCGGACTGGGCTTTACCCTCGCCCTTGTGGTCATCGGCTCGGTCCGGGAAATCCTCGGCGCTGGGAGCTGGTTCGGGATGCAGATTCTCCCCGAATCCATCCCGCCGATGACGATCTTTGTCAACCCCGCGGGCGGCTTCTTTGTGCTCGGCATCGTCATCGCGGTGGTCAACCTCATCATGAACACCCGGGGCAGAAAGCCCAAGGTCAAAAGCTGCGAAACCTGCGGCGGCTGTACAGCCTGCGGCGGACAGGAAGGGGGAGCTGAATAATGCAGAACTTTTTACTCATCTTTTTCAGCGCCATTCTGGTCAACAACTTTGTCCTCTCGAAATTTCTCGGCATCTGCCCCTTTCTCGGGGTTTCCAAAAAGCTCAATTCCGCGTTTGGGATGAGCGTGGCGGTCACCTTTGTCATGGTGATGTCCACCGCCATCACCTACCCGATCTACAACGGGCTCCTCGCTCCGTTCGGGCTGGAATACCTCAATAAAATCGCCTTTATCCTCGTCATCGCGATGTTTGTCCAGCTGGTTGAAATCGTCATCAAGCGGTTTATGCCCCCGCTGTACACCTCGCTCGGCGTGTACCTGCCGCTCATCACCACCAACTGCGCGGTGCTCGGCGTGACGGTGCTCAACATCGACGAGGGCTACACCTTCTGGGAGTCAATTGTCAACTCGTTCGGCGCGGGCGTCGGCTTTCTGCTCGCCATGGTGCTCTTCAGCGGCATCCGGGAAAAGCTCGAGCAGTCCAACATTCCCAAGGCGTTTAAAGGGATGCCCTCCACCCTGGTTGCGGCTTCTCTGCTCGCGGTCTCGTTCATGGGATTCAGCGGGATTGTCGAAAATATATTTGGTTAAGGAGTAGGTCTGATGTTTGAAGTGTATATTCTTCCCGTTCTCATCTTTGTTGTGCTCGGCCTGGTTGCCGGCCTGCTCCTCTCGTTTGCCTCCGCCTATTTAGGAGTGAAAACCGACGAGAAGGTAGAGGCGGTGCGCAATGCGCTGCCCGGCATCAACTGCGGCGCCTGCGGCTTCAGCGGCTGCGATGACTACGCCAAGGCTGTGGCGGGCGGAGAGAAAATCAACCTTTGCGTGCCGGGCGGGGGAAAGACCGCCCAGGACCTCGCCGCCATCATGGGGACCGAGGCGGAGGACGTCGAGAAAAACGTCGCGGTGGTCCGCTGCAACGGCGTCCACGGCGCGACTGGAACAAAATATGAGTACACCGGAACCCCGAGCTGCGCTGGGGCGAATAAGTATTATTCGGGGGACGGCCAGTGTCCCTATGGCTGCCTCGGCTACGGCGACTGCACCCACGCGTGTATTTTTGACGCGCTGCACGTCATCGACGGGGTGGCGTACGTCGATCCGGAAAAGTGCACCGGCTGCGGCCAGTGCGCGCAGGAGTGTCCCAAGGGCCTGATCGACATCAAGCCGCTGAGCAAGCCGGTGGTGGTACTCTGCGCGAGCCAGCAGAACGGCAAAAACACCCGCGCGGCCTGCACCAACGGGTGCATCGGCTGCCGAAAATGCGAAAAAACCTGTCCCTACGACGCGGTTCACGTGGACAATTTCCTCGCGCGGATTGATTATGAGAAGTGCACCGCCTGCGGCAAATGCGTCGAGGTCTGCCCGGTGAGCTGCATCCATCACTGTTATTGAGACAACGCAGTCCGGACTGAAACGCTCTTTTCATGTATTTCAACGATATGTTAAAACTCTAATTCCCGTGTGGAGAGGTGAACCAATTGAAGGAACGGTTTGAAAAAGTTTATAAGCAGGGAAAATTGACTGTGACGGAAATCTGGGTGGATAAAGAGACAGGTGTCAATTATCTGTATCATGAGGACGGGTATTCGGGCGGTCTGACGCCGCTTTTGGACCGGGATGGAAAACCAATTGTAACAACAATCGGTTATTAACCCCTTCTCCTGTAGACAATGAAATGTATAGGTCTATAAATAAAAGGGGCTCTCTCAATTTTGTTGAGGGGCCCCTTTTCTATTTAAAATTAGCAGTTTGAGTTAGCTTCATTCGTTTTGCTGTTGCCCTCATTTGTATATTATTCTATCTTTCTGCGTTCATAAGGGCGCTTATCATCTGTGAGTCCCAAAAGATAATCCGTGCTGGTATGATAAAACAGGGCAAGTTTAATGATCACTTCAACCGGGTAATTCAGTACGCCAATTTCATATTGAGAATAGGTATTCTGCTTGACGTTTAGGTAATCAGCAATTTGCTGTTGAGACAGCCCTCTATCATTGCGCAGGTTGCGGATGCGTTCATATTTTAAAATTTCAGTCCTCATAACAATCACCTCAGCTTTATTATGAGTTATCTTGAATTAAGATATTGCTTTTTATCTTAAATTCAGATAAAATAGGTTTGAGGTGATTGTATGGAACTCAATCGAGAAATAGAGCGACAATTTAAAAAGATCGATAAGCGGTTTTCGAAACAACAGATGAAGGAGTTTTGTCAGTGTGATTTTTGCAGGCTTTCAGCTTATCATTTTGGGTTGGGCATCTGGATTCGAAACAACCTGCTGCATCCAGAGAGCAGACTGTACCAACTATTTTATCAATGTGGGGTCAGTGAACAAGACGATATGTCTATGATTATAATAGAGCAATTTTATCTCTATCAGCATGGCAAGAAGGGGAGAAAGTAACGTTTAAATAACATTCATAAAGTAAAAAAAGACTGCGGTGCTATAACCACAGTCTTGTAGCTGAGTTTGAATGCAGGGCTCTATGATCGAACTTGAAGCACAACTGGTTGAGGTGTATACAGACATATCTTTCTCCCGTGTATGCGAGCCCTTTGTTCAGCTTAGTTCCTTGTTAAATAAGTTCAAAGCTGTTCCATTGATTTGCATCCCCAATGCTTTCCGTATGAAGAAAGGCGAGCTTTTCATGTGTGATGCTTTCAAACAGTATCTTTTTCCCCCGGTAAAAACACAAATCCTCTGGATAACGCGGCGGGAACCAATCGTAAAGGTTGTCCACAAAGCTAAAAATCTGCTTCGTTTCTTGCTGCAACTTATAAATATGAATTTGCGCACGTGAATAGTGCTTGGGAAGTGTGAATTTATAAAAATCCTGTTCATATTCAGAGAGAAAT
>CBCSOX010000244.1:0-3560 GCA_965141735.1 uncultured Oscillospiraceae bacterium
GCGTGTGATTTCGTCCACCGCACCGAACGGTTCATCCATTAAGAGAATGTCGGGAGACGCTGCGAGCGACCGGGCAATTCCAACCCGCTGCTGCTGTCCCCCCGAGAGCTCGGAGGGATAGCGGTCCCGCATCTTCTCATCGAGCCCCACAATCTGCATCCACTTACGCACCGCCTCTTTGGTGCGTTTTTTATCCCGTTTATTGAGAAGATTCGGGACATAGGCGATGTTTTGTTCCACCGTCATATGAGGAAAAAGCATACTCCCCTGAATGGCATAACCGATGTTTCTGCGCAGCTGGATCATGTTCTTTTCCCGAATGTTCTCCCCGTTGACAAGGATTGTGCCTCCGTTTGGCTCAATCAGGCCGTTGATCATTTTGAGCACCGTCGTTTTTCCGCAGCCGGAAGAGCCGATTATGGTGATAAACTCACCCCGCTCGACGATGAGATTGAATTCCTTGAGAACCGTATGGTCCCCGTAAACCTTGTTGATGTCTTTAAATTCGATCGCCGTGTTCATATACCCACCTCCTCAGTCAATCAGGCCTGCATTGCGCAGAAATTGTTCCGCAACTTCCCGCGGCTCCCGTTCTTCAGATTCCACCGCATAATTCATCTGCGCCATGCTCTCATCCGAGATTGCACCGTTGAGCTTGCGCAAAACCGCTTCGAGCTCAGGGTGCGCTTGGAGCACTTGTGTGCGGATGACGTTGCCGCACAAATAAGAGGGGTAAAAGCTCTTGTCATCCTCCAAAATCGTCACATCTGAAACACTGAGCTGGCCGTCGGTTGTAAAAATGACCATAACGTCGATTTTCCCCTGGTTGATCGCCTGGTATTTCAGGCCAATGTCAAGGTCCATTGTCTCCTTAAAGTTCAGTCCATAGGCGTCACACAGCGCATTGTATCCGTCTTCCCGCTCAAAGAAATCGTATTCTGCGCCAAAGACGAGCTGGTCTGCCACCCGTTTTAAATCTGAATAGGTTTTGAGACCATATTTCTCTGCAATCTCCCGCCGGACGACAAGACCGTAAGTGTTGTTGAAACCGTACATCCCGACCCACTGCATCCCCAGCTTGTCCTGGTATTCGCCCTGCATTGTATCAAACAAATCCTCTGTATAGAGGCCGGACTGCTTGAGCACCATGTTCCAGCCGGTCCCGGTGTATTCGGGATAGAGGTCGAATTCCCCTTTTTCCATGGCGGGCTGTATGTTCGAAGTTCCCCCGCCAACTCCCTGGGTCAGCTGCACGTTCAGCCCGGTTTCCTGTTCAATGAGGATGTCCAGCATTTCCCCGAGGATGTACTGCTCGGTCATGGGCTTGGTAGCAATGTGGATCGTCTCCTTTGACTGAGACTGGATGACCGATCCACCGATGATGCCGGCGCAGAGAAGCAGCGCGACTGCCGCAAGGACACGGTTTTGCCGCTTTGCCTTGACGGTGCGCTTTTTCATTCTCCGCTCAATGAATCCGAGAAGAAAATCCATCACCAGTGCAAGGAGTGCGATCAGCAAGCTTCCCGCCATTGTCATTGCGGCGTTGTTGGTGGTAATTCCCCGGTAGATTGCGACGCCAAGGCCGCCCGCTCCGATAAACGAGGCAATACCGGCCAGGGCGATCGTCATGGTCACCATGCTGCGAATGCCGGACAGAATCACCGGCATGGCCAGCGGCAGCTTGATTTTAAACAGGATTTGCAGCCTGGTGCTGCCCATCCCTTTGGCCGCTTCCAAAATGCCGGGATCCACATTTGTCATTCCGGTGTGGGTATTGCGCACCATGGGAAGAAGGGCGTAAATTGTCAGCGCAATCACTGCGGTTGCGTTTCCGATGCCCGAAAAGGGGATTAAAAAACCCAGCATAGAAATCGAGGGGATGGTGTAAAGCAGATTGATCACCCCCAGCGTGGGCTTCGAGGTCTTTTGAAAGGTGCTGATGAGAATCCCAACAAACCCGCCGAAAAGGATCGCAATCACAATCGCGATCAGGGAAATCTCGAGGTGTTCCCAAAGCAGCTTGAGAAAAAACTCCCTTCTGTCAATGAAGAGCGTCCAGATATCCTGTAGCATACGACTCCCCCTTTCTTTCTATTGCCTGAACTGGGCACTGTTCCAGGCAAAGTCCGCAGTGCAGACAGTTTTGCTGCCGGATGCTATACGGGGATCCGGGTTCTATACACTGCTGCGGACAACTTCGTCTGCACCTGCCGCATGCAACACAGGAATCGGTGATTTGAAAGCCTGCGCGCAAAAGCTCTGCCCCGCCAAAGGAGAACGTCTCCCGGTAAATGGGGAATTTCCCCAAATCGAAGAATTCAATCTCGCCGCTCTCGATGCAGAACGGCTCAAGCACATAGCGACTGTCTCCGGGATAGACTTGTTTCATCGCTGGATTTTCCTCAAAAATGCGGTCAATCCACTTTTTTTGCCCGGATACCCGCCGGACCGGCCCACTCAAACGCACCATCTGAAATTCCCGATTCATTCCGGTGAGCGCTGTCCAACCCGACGTGATCAGCTGCCTGTAAAAATTCTTCCCCCGCGCAGTGCAAAAATACAATTTGTCACACTCAATCAGCATGACGTCGATCATACGAACCTGTGGCCGCCCAGTTTCATCCACCGTCGCAAAAGCGACGTCTTTGATCTCCCTGAGCAGGCGCAGGCAATCCTGTTGTGTCAATGATATCCCTCCCTTTTCAAATCTTGACGTTTTTCTTGCCTAATGATATAATATATGCAAATAGAAAAAAAGTAAAGTAAGCACTTAAAAGTATCTTAGTATCCAAAAGATACTTTTAAAGATGGAGGAATGAGACTTGGAACAGAACACATTGCCCGCCTGCCCGGTTGAAACCACGCTATATTTAATCGGGAGCAAATGGAAGGTGTTGATTTTAAGGGATCTCCTGCCCGGCACCAAACGGTTTGGGGAACTCAAAAAGTCGATTGGCAGCGTCAGCCAAAAGGTGCTGACCACTCATTTGCGGGATATGGAAGAAAAAGGCCTTGTCCTGCGAAAGGTGTTTGCCGAAGTGCCGCCGCGGGTGGAGTACTCCCTCACGAAAACCGGATACAGCCTAAAACCGATCCTTGATGCGATGGAGGCTTGGGGGCTGGAATACCAAAGCAGGGCGGAGCAGGAAAGGAACGAAAGAGTAAAAACCGTTCAGATGGACTGCCGGCGGACAGATTCAGGCGCGTCAAACAGTTTTTAATCCCATATAACAAATGTTCTAGGACCATGGCGAACAAGGAATCATTTTAAATGGTTCCACCTATTCATTTTTACGAATTACTTTACAGGGCGAACCGTAAGCGATCACATGGTCGGGTATATCTTTTGTCACAACACTTCCAGCGCCGATGACCACATTGTCTCCGATGGTGACGCCGGGCATGATAATCGTCCCGCCGCCAATCCAGACATGGTTTCCAATGCGGACTGGTGCAGTCTGTGTAATGCAGAATGCAAAGGATCCGTCCTCTTTTGGGTCCCTAAACCGGGCTGATGCATTGGTTGGGTGAAACGCGGTATAAATCTGTACATTTGGGGC
>CBCSOX010000245.1:0-3558 GCA_965141735.1 uncultured Oscillospiraceae bacterium
AAGGAGGGGACGAAACTTCTTTCAAACCATTCCAAAATCTATTAGAAGGGAATAAATAGAATGGTGTTCGTTAGAAAGCTGAAAATCTATTGACTCAATACAATTGATTCTATATAATAAGTACAGTGCAGCCGCGCCGTTGGGGGACGGTTCTCGGTGCACCCATCCGTATTTATTCTTTCAGTCAAAAAAGAGGAGAAGTTATGAAGAAAACAAACAAAGCGGTGTCCCTGCTGGTTTCGTTTGCACTGCTGCTCGCGATTGTCCTGCCCGCCATTCCGGTGGCTGGGGCGGAGAACGCGGCGCAGTGGCTCGAGCTGGCCGGGGCATCGTCCTCATCCAACGCAAACGGCTCGCTTGGGCCGGAAAACCTCATCGATTCCAATCCGGATACCTTTTGGTCTTCCGCAATGAGCACGGAATCTTCCGAAAAAGGGGAGTACGCCGCTGTCTCGATTCCGGGGACAGCCCTCGTCTCCAAGGTGGCAGTTACCCCGCGCAAAGGGTTCCCTTCCACCTTCCCAAAGGATTTCAAGCTTCAGTACTCGGTCGATAAAAAGACCTGGCTGGACATTCCGGGGCAGTCCTACACCGACTATTCCCCCAGCTCGGACAGCGAGCAGGTATTTGCATTCGACACCCCGGTTGAGGCAAAGCAGCTGCGGGTCCTCGGCACCCGATTTGGGGTGGACGATTTCAACACCCACTACATGCAGCTTGCCGAAATCCGAGTGTTCGGCTGTATCACTGCCCCGCCCAACGCACCCATTTGGGGCAGCTCCCCGATTCAGGAGCCCTATGACTATGTTGCGGACGGCAGCTTCTCAGGTGACGAGCAGCCCGCTTCCCCCGATCCGTTGGTGAGCTACCGCTGGGACAACCCCACCGCTGAGGATGACCTCGAAATCTTCCTGCGCAGACCGGTCAAGGCGGAAACTGACCAGCCCGGTTCGTTTTCAGGCATTGACACGCTGACCTCGGAGCAGACAGCGGTCACTGTCACCGGAGAGGGGACCATCCGCCTCGACTTCGGGGTGGAATACGCCGCCTGGCTCGAAATCGACAGCCCCGACCTGAGCGGGGAGATCACCCTCGGCGTGAGCGAGTACAACCAGCCCGCCTTTGTCAACTCGGGCCCTAAATCCCCCTCTAAAACCGCAAAGCCGGTCCGATACGGCGACACCTACCGTCTCGAACTCAACGATGAGCTCTATGAGGGGGCGCGGTTCGGCTTCATCAACGTCACAAGCTTTGAGCAGCCGTTCACCATCACCGGCGTGCGCCTGGTCTGTCAGACCAAGCCGGTCAACTACAACGGCAGCTTTGACAGCGACAACGAGATGCTCAACAAAATTTGGTACACAGCGGCGTACGACGTGCGCGCCAACCTCAAGAAGGATTACTTCGCGGCCATCCTGGTCGATCGCGGGGACCGCCACTCCTGGACAGGGGACGCCTACACCGCACAGGCGGCCGCGCTCGCCGCATTCGGCAACTACGACTTTGTGCTGGACAACCTCCGGTACACCTCCCAGCACTCCAACGGCATTGAAAGCTATGAGCTCTACTGGATTCTCAGCCTGATCGACTACTACGAATACACCGGTGACAAAGACGGGGTTCGGAGCCTGCTCAGCGAGGCGACCGGACGGCTCGACCACGCCTACTCCATTTGGGGAACCAACCCAAATCTCGGCTTCTTTGGATGGGACGAACGGCTGGGCGCGGGCTTTGAAAACCCAAACATCCCCGAAAATCAGACTTCCTACAAGCTGCTCTCGATCCAGGCATGGAAGGAGTTTTCCGGGGTGCTCGGCAGCATCGGGGAGGACGTCCTGGCACAGACCTACGCGGGCTATGCCGAGGCAAAAACCAACGAGCTGCTCAGCGATCCCAGCTGGAGCGAAGCCTGCGGCCTGCACGGCTTTTCCGACGCAATCAACGCGGGGGTGATCACACAAGAGCAGATGCAGCAGATCAGCAATCGGTATTTCTATGACCGGGTCAACCGGCTCTCCTACTCGCCCTTCAACCAGTATTTTATTCTCCAGGCAATGGGCGAGGCGGGGGAATACGATCAGGCGATCTCTTCCATTCTCGACCTGTGGGGAGGCCAGGTCAGCTACGGCGGAACGACCTTTTTTGAGACCTACCGCCCTCAGTGGAACGACGTCATCGACACAAATGCCCCGGTTCCCAACAACCAGGCCGGTTACACCAGCCTTGCCCATCCGTGGAGCGCAGGCGTCCTGCCCTGGATGAGCGAGCAGATTTTAGGCATCCATGCGACCACGCCCGGGTTTGAGACGTTTGCAGTTCTCCCCCATCTCGGACGCCAGCTCACCCGGGTGTCGGGCAGCACCCTCACCCCCTACGGTACCATTGAAGCCTCGTTTGACACAAATACCGGGAAGTGCAGCGTCACAGTGCCGGAGGGCACAACCGCGGATGTCGGCATTCCCAAGGTGGAAAAGAAGATCACCAGTGTGTGGGTGAACGGCCAGAAGCAGGTGATTTCTTCGGAAGATGAGGAATTTGTCCTGCTCAAAGCCCTTTCCGCCGGCAGCTATGAGATCCAAGTGGCCTACGAAGGGGAAACCCCTGCGTTTGAGGAACCTGAATATGAATACAGCGCAGAGTTTGTCGGGACAGACGAGCAGACCCAGGGCAATTGGGGAGGAGTGTACGGTTCCGAAGGATATGTGCTCTGCTCCTACAACGGGGCATCAAACGACCTGCGAGTCCTGCCTGACTATGTTGGCGGCATCCGCTACAGCAAGGCGATGACCACCCAGTGGAGCGCAGCGACCGACGACGTCCGCGCCCCCGCGCCCAACCCGCTCAACGGCGACGATCGTCGGGTTGGCGCGCTCTACAGCAACGATCCCGTCGCTTGCTGGCAGACATTTACTGTAGATATTGAACTCAATCAGGAACGGCCCTACACCGTGGCCCTCTATTTCGTCGATTGGGACAACGGCGGGCGGGAGCTCGCAGTGGAGATGTTTGACCTCGACACCCTCGACATGGTGGCCCCGGTTCAGGTAGTCGACGACTACGCGGGTGGCAAATACCTCGTGTACCAGTTTGACAAATCCGTCCGGTTCCGCATCGACCAGATGCGCGGCCCGAACGCGACACTCAGCGGCATTTTCTTTGGAGAGGGGATGGGGGACACCCCGGTCATCCTCACCGAAACGGTGGATGACCAGAATCCCTCTGTTTCTTACGAAGGCAGCTGGACCCACGACCCGATGCCGGGCGCTTACGCCAACACCTTCAGCTATTCCAACGTTGCGGGCAACAACGCCTCCTTCACCTTTGAGGGATCCGGGATTTCCTTCCTCTCGAGTCTCGAGTCCAACCGTGGATTGGCTGAGATTGTGCTCGACGGCGTTTCGCAGGGGAAATTTGACCTGTACTCCGCCGCAGCGGTCCGCCAGTCAGAAGTGTTCCGCGCGGACAACCTCTCGCCCGGACAGCACACCATTCAGGTGGTCGTGACTGGGGAGAAAAACCCGGCGGCTGTCGGCGCCTATGTCGACGTGGACGCGTTTG
>CBCSOX010000246.1:0-3526 GCA_965141735.1 uncultured Oscillospiraceae bacterium
GAGGCAACTTCTGCGCTCGATTACCGAATGGAGGAGCGTGTCCTGCAAAACATCCGGCAGTACTATCCCGACCGGACCTGCATCTTCATCACCCACAGCAACCGGCTCGCGCAGCAGTGCGACGAGGTTTTCGCCATAAAAGACAAAAAGCTTCACTTGATCGCACAGGCGATTGCTTAAAATTTGCCGGACGCAAAGAACTCAAAGCCGCATGGGAATCAAAACCACCAGTTGAACTGGTGGTTTTGATTGTTGCAGAAAATCTCCGACTGTGCCGGAGGCTCAAGAGCCTTAAAGCTATCCTTATTTCAGATTCGCAGAGCGATCAATTTTCACGAAACTGCCCTGTCCCTTGCCATTTCCGACAAACTCTGCCACACACAAACAATGCGCTCGCCAATGCTTTTCAATCGGTACGTTCTGTTACGCATGCTCTTTTTCTCCCCCAGTAGAGCCGATAGATCTTTTTATAGGGCAGCACCAAAAAGAGACCGGAACAAATAAACGCTCCGGTCTCTTTTAATTTTATTCAACTGTAATCTTTAGCTGTTCTTTTTCTTAAATACAGCCGCCGCAGCTCCCGCAAGCAAAAGCGCTGCAACTGCCGCAGCTGCTGGGAAGGTTTCGCCGGTCTTGGCGTTTCCGCTGCCAGTGGTGAGGTTGGAATCCCCTGCAACAGGCTTCTCCACATCCGCAGCGGTTTGAAGCGCCTCAATGGCTTTCTTGAGGTTGTCAGCTGCTGCGTCCACTGTATCCTGTCCGGCATTTGCATCGCTGTAAAGCGCTTCCGCTGCTGCCTTGGCAGAGTGGAATAATGCCACCGCTTCTGTGTCATATGCCGATAAGTCGAGTTGATCCGCTTGGGCAAGGACCGCTTGGAGAATCGATTTGTCCGCGCGGTAACGCAGGTTCAGCATGGCGTCGAGCAAGTCTTGCGACGCCGCATCGACATCCGCCTGCATGGCGTTGCCATCCTCAAACACCGCTTGTGCGGCGCCAAGTGCTGCAACAAAGGGCTGTGCGCTCACAGGTGTGTAGCGGTCAATCTGATTCGCATAGCTCTGTGCCACCTGGATGAGCTGGGCGAGAGACGCCTTGTCCCCCTGAACAAAGCCGAGCTTGTGGATTTCCGTCATCAGGGACTGCCACGCTGCGTCGACGTCCGCCTGAGAGGCGTTGAGATCGGCATCCACCCCGCGCGCGCTTTCGAGGGAGGCGGTAAAGGAGGCCTGAACATCGGTAATTACAGTGTCAAACGCCGGGTCCGCGTACTGCTTTTCCGCGTAGGCGAGTACGGTGCGCAGGATCGACTTATCTGTGGAGGTTGTGGCAATATAGCCCTCCTGGTGGGAGACGCTGATTGCGTTGCCGCTGACAGCAAAGTCATAGCCGCCCGCCTGCAATTCAAAGACTGCACAGTTTTTGCCGTTGTGCTCCGCCATACCCGCATAGGTTGCGCCGTCGATGTTGCGGAAGCTGTCCGCAGCCTGCTGTTCAGCCGGAAGATAGAGGGTGGCCGAGGTGTTCGCCGGGACGGTAAAACGGTATTCCGTTTCCCCGTCATGGGTGCTCCAGCTGGATTTGATTTCACCGTAATAGGATTTGTAGGTGCCATCCGCATCGGTCAGCGCGCTGTTGGGTTCGGGCTGGAGAATGAAATGCTGGAATCCGGGCGTTTCCTCATCCTTTTGGATGCCAAGCAGATACTCGTACAGCCATTCAGAGGCTGCACCGTAGGAATAGTGGTTCTGGGAGATGTTGCTGGTGTCATAGCCGCTTTCTTCTGTCCAGATGTCCCAGCTTTCCCAGATGGTGGTTGCCCCGTGTGCTACTGAATACAGGAAAGTGTAGAGGTCGGTATTGAGCATGAGGTCATAGGCTGTTCCGCTCATCCCGCCTTCGCTGAGCGCGGGCAGCAGGACGTTGACGCCGAGGAAGCCGGTTGACAGGGTGTTTTCCCCGCGGTTTGCCGAGATGGAGTAGTTTTCATTTTTGACGCTCGCTGCGAGGTTGGCGATGATCCCATGCCGCTGCTGCTCGGTGTTGTAGAGTTTGAGCTTGATGCACCAGGCAAGCGCAGTCTGCGCGTTGTCGACAAACCCATCTCCGCCGCCGTCCGCCGTGGCGGAAAGGACGTCGCCCTGCTCTGTCACGTATTTTTCAATCGTCGCCTGCCGTTTGTTCTCGGCGTTCTGAGCATACTTTGCCGCATCCTCCTCATAGCCGAGACCGTCCGCCATCTTGGACATCAGCTCCTGAACCAGGATGTTGTAGACATTTGCTGTAAAGGGGGTACCGGAGCTTTCCCCGATGCCCATCCAGTCGCCCAGGGAGTAGGAGTGCCCCCTGGAATACACGGTGTCGGTGTATTTCGTCATCTCGCTCCAATAGGTTTTGGCGAGGGTGAGGTCGCCTGTCTGCTGGTAATAGACCCAGGGGATGATCACGCCGGCATCCGCCCAGCCCGCGCCGATCAGTTTGGAGAAAAAGCTGTTGGTGTGCATGGGCATGATGTTTGCATAGTTGCCGTAGGTATTGGCAAAATCGTTCATAATTTCAGTGTAATTGCTGAGCACACGGGCGGAATCAAAGTGATACATCCCGGACTCCGCGAACAGCTGGGCGTCTCCCGACCAGCCGTAGTACTCCCGCTGCGGGCAGTCGGTGGGGACCGAGTTGAAGTTGCTGACCTGGCTCCACTTGGAGTTGGAGACGAATTGGTTGAGCAGCTCGTTCGAGGTTTTCACAAATCCGGTCTCTTCGCCGACAGAGGAAACCGCCACCGAGGAAAGGCTGTGGAAAGTGACATCCTGATCCGCTGTGATCTCAAGATACTGGTAACCGGTGAAATGGAACTGCGAGCGATAGGTTTCGATTCCATTTCCAGAGGCGACGTAGCCAAAGCCCCTGCCCGCGCAGGCACCGGGGATCAGCGTGTCCTTGACAAACTCGCCGTCTTTTCCGTCGCTCAGGCATTCGCCCGGCTGCATGGTAATGGCGGTTCCTGCCGGGGCGGTGAGCGCAAAAGCAACCGTTGCGGCGGCGTTTTGGTCGAAGTCCACGAGCAGGGTATCGCCGGCCTTGAGGGAAATCTCTTCCCCAGCCTGGTAGGAAATGATCTTATTCGGATCGAGTTCGCCCTGCGCATAGGCGCTCCCCTGCTCCGCGGTGATCACGTCGTCCGCACGGTAGGAGTAGGCGGATACCATCGGGAGTTCCTGATAGTCGTAAATCACGCTGTCAGCGCTCGCTTTGACGCTGCCGCCATAGGTGAGCTCTTCGGGAGATGCCCAGCCGGACACATCGTAGCCCGCGTTGTTCCAGCCTTCGATCTGCGCCGCGGTCACGGCGTTGTAGTGTTCCCCTTCATAAATGCCGTCTTGTTCAACTGGGGAGAGGTCGCTGACCTTCCAGTTGTCCTCATCCGTCGCGATGACCTGGGAACTGCCGTCCGCATAGGTGATGACCATCTTGGCGTATAGGCAGCGCTCGAGCAGCTCCGCCTCACCGATCGCCTTGTCATAGC
>CBCSOX010000247.1:0-3520 GCA_965141735.1 uncultured Oscillospiraceae bacterium
TTCACAAAAATATGCAATTTCAAAGGAATAATCTGTCAGTTCTATTTTAACAGAGGCCCAGAACAAGTTCAATAGTGGAAATTGCTCAGTAAATAGGAAAATGTTGCTTTTATTCTTCTGAGAACTACCGAATCTGTCATCTGCTGGCTGTTTCGAAGGCTTCGTGATACGCCGACAAAAGGGATTTGAAAAATTTAAAACGTTCTTCTACTCTACTTGAGACGGCAGTTTGTTTCGCATAGTACATCTCGTCTAATACAGCCCATCAACAAGAGAAAGGAAGAACAGACGTACCCAACGAAACGGGCCAAAAAGCAAGATTTCAGAAAAATCAGATACAGTTGCGCCTCTCAATCCATTGTTCCGGCGGTCCGCAGCAGTCTGGAGATGCTGTCCGTTCCCCGCGGAACCTCCCAATAAATTGCGGGGACAGGAAAAAGGGCAGAAGCTGCTCATAGCAATCTAAAAAGATACAAATCATGTGTTTTTAACGTTCGGTTTCTGACAGCCCTGCCAGAATGATTGTGACACTCAGTTCATCCGATTAAAATCGCTGATCGATAACCGGGCAGGCACTGCAAGAGCACAGCGGAAGGCCGAAACAGAGTCCGGCCTTCCGCTGTGCAGAATATATTAAACAAAGAGAGAATGTGTGTTTTAACGGCGTTTTTTGCCAAGCAGCAGGATGCCCGCTCCGGCGAAAAGCGCTGCGGCTGCCGCGGCTGTCCCCGCTTCCCCGGTCCTGGGCGAGCGGTTTGCAGTGGGGTCTACGGGATTCCCAGTCACCGGCAGCTTTTGCAGCCCGCGGACCGCGCGGTCCAGCGCAGCGGCCGCGGCGTCGGTTTCCTGCTGCTCCGCGTCAGGGTCAAGTGATACCTGCTGTGCAGCGTCACGCGCAGAGCAGAAAGCATCGACAGATTCCGGGGTGTAGGCCGCGAGGTCGAGCTTGCCCACCTGGTCCAAGAGCGCGTTGAGCAGGGTTTTGTCTGCGCGGTAACGCAGGCCGAGCTTTGCATCGAGCAGAGCAGAAGCAGCCTCGTCTACCTCCTGCTGCATGGCGTTTCCATCGCTCAGGGTTCGCTGCGCCCCCTCAAGCGCCGGGACAAACGGCTGGACAGAGGAGGGCGTGTAGCGGTCGAGGTGGGCGGAAAGTTCCTCTGCCGCCTCGATCAGCAGGGTCAAAGCTGATTTGTCCCCCTGTACAAACCCGAGCTTGTGAATTTCCCGCATTAGGTTCATCCAGGCCGCGTCGATTTCGCTCTGGTCAGCGACTTCATCCTCTGCGACGGCGGCTGCGGCGTCCAGAGCAGCCAGGAAAGTGGTCTGCACCTGCTCAATCACCTTGCTGAACGCGGGGTCTTCCGCCTGCTCCTGGGCGTAGGCGATGACCTTGTTGAGGATCGTCTTGTCGGTATTCAGTTCCATCCGGGTGAATTCCGCTGAGAGGGTGATGTTGCCGCGGACATCCTCCATCCGGTATTCATTTCCCTCCGACTGGACGGATTCTCCGTTGATGACCCAATTGGAAAGCTGATAGCCTTTGTCCGGGACAGCGGCAAAGAGCAGGCTGTCCCCTTCGAGAAAAATATCGCGGTCAACCGACACGGTTCCATGCTCCGGCTGCTGCACAATGACTTCGTATTCGGGTGCGTAAGGGACAAACTGAGTGTTATACAGCTCAATTTCCGCGAGCTGAACCCCCACGACGCCTGCTCCCGAACCGGGCAGGGGGCGCAGGTCGGTGCAGCGGAACCGGAAATAGCGCGCGGTGACCGGCTCACTGAGAGGGATGATGAGCGGGTCGTTGGTTGTCACCTCGGGGCAGTCGATCCCCTCATAGAGCCCCTCCCAGTCGACACCGTTGTCGGACGTCTCGAGCCAAAAGGTCTTGGGGAACGGCTTGACCGGATAATCCTGCCGAGGATAGAGCACGATCTGGTCAAAGGTCTGTGCGCCGTTGAGGTCGAGCTGCGCCCACACCATCAGCTTGGGATCGGTGTTGGTGTTGCTGCTCGTCCAGCCGCCGGCGGCAATCTGCCCGTCGGTCAGTCTGCTCACTCCCCACGCAGTGTTGTTTTCATAGCTGCTGTTGGCGGTGACCGTCGCGTGGAGGGCGCGGTTGGCCTGTGGGTTGTAAATGACGTTTTCCACCGCGTCGAGCAGGCGGCGGGTGCAGGCCTGCATCTGTTCGCTGGTGTATCCCTCCGGCGCGGCAAGGATGCTCTCCCCCTGCGCAATAGCGCGGTTGAGCTCAATTTTCCCGCGCACGATTTTGTCCTGATCCACAAGCTTTGCGTTTTTGAGCGCGTCGGTCAGGGCGAGGAGCGCCTCCTCCTCAGGTGTGAGTGATTCGTCCACGAGCAAAAGGGATTTGTCCGAGCCGAGGGTAACCTGTACTTTTGTGACCGTCACACCGTTTTGCTGGGTCACTTCAAACTGGGGACGGGATTTTTCCCCGGTGTGCGGGTCCCAGATCACCGGGGAAATTTCCCCGCGGATCGTCGCCACGCTGCTGATCGGGGCGGTGGAGGTGTTTGCGAGGAAAAAGACATCCTGCTCCTGCTGCACCTTGTGGATGTAGGTGAACCGTCCGCCCGGTGCGGAAAGCGCGGGGAAAGAGATGTCAAACACTGTCTCGGTGTCTTCCAGGATCGCCCGAAGGTTGGCGTCGGTCGGGGCAAGGGTGGAGTAGGCCTTGCCGCCGGCTTGGTTGGACTGTCTGTGGACTGTGGTGAAATCGCTGCCGTCGAGCGGCTGTTTGGTCTCGGGGTCCACACCGAACATCTCCTGCACAATGGCGCGGACCTGCTCGTTTTCCGCCTCGGTGATGCCCTCAAAGGGGAGCTGGGTGGTCGAGATGACTGTGCCGCCCGCGTCGTAAAACGCCTTGACCTTTTGCAGGTTGGAAAGACTGATCACCTTCATGCCGGGCAGGACGAGGGTGTTGTAGCGCTCGTAGTTGACCTCATTGTTGAGGTTAAAGGTCTTCGCCTCCGGGTCGACGGTACATTTTTCGTCAATGACCTCGGGGTGGAGGAAAGTCACATCCTTGCGGACCGACTGGGTGAGGGTGGTGAGCACCGTTTCGTAGTCAGCGTCCGCCGGATTGCAGTCCCCCGCATTCATGACAAAGCTCGATTCGAGGTAGTCAATCGGATAGACAATACCGATATCCGCGACATGGCGGCCGCCCTGGAGCATCTGGTTGAGCCGGGCGACATAGGTGTTGTAGGGCTGCAGCTCCGCCGCGTATTTCTCGTTGCGGTAGCTCAGCTCAGGCGGATAAAAAACGTTTACCTTGTCGTTGTACCATACCGCGTGGGGAACGATGTAGTTGACGCCCGCGGCAAACTCATCCATTGCCCAGCGGTAGAGGTCGCCCACCGGCATGTTGGCGCCCGCCGCGCCGTAGGTCTCGCTCATGACAAGCGGCTTGTCCCAGTTGTAGGCGGAGGAGGTGATGACGCGGGAAATCTGATGGGTGTTGTTGGCGTTGCCAATGTGGTCGACACCTGGGATC
>CBCSOX010000248.1:0-3500 GCA_965141735.1 uncultured Oscillospiraceae bacterium
CTCAGGATGTAACACACTATCCGCTCTGAACCAGCTGAACTATACCAAATCCAACCCGGGGGGATCGTATTGGAGGTAAAAAAACGCGTTCTGCCAGTCCGTGAGAAACATGGGAAAATGGACATTGTCTTTTTCATCCTGGTACTCATTTTGCTGGCCTTTGGGCTGATCATGCTCTTTTCAGCGAGCTACGCCAACGCCTACTATTACAAGGGAAACAGCTTCCAGTACATTGGGAGGCAGGCTGTATTTGCGGTCATCGGGGTGATCGCCATGCTGGTGATCTCCCGCATTGACTACCATTTTTGGCGTAAATTTGCACCCTGGATTTTTTTGGTGGCCCTGCTGCTCATGATCGCTGTCCTCTTTACCAAAGGGGATGAAAACGGGATCAAGCGCTGGTTTTACATCGGCCCGTTTCAGTTTCAGCCCTCCGAAATCATGAAGTTTGCGATCATCCTCCTTTTTTCCGCGATGATCTCAACCAACTACAAAAAGATGAGCACCTTTAAAAACGGAGTGCTCCCTTACATCCTCATCCTCGGCGTTGTCGCTTTTCTGATGTATAAGGAGCCCCATCTGTCGGGCACTATCCTCATCCTCGGCATCGGCGCGGTGCTCATGATTGTGGGCGGGACCAAGCCGCGCTGGTTTATCATGCTCGGCGGTGTCATCGCGGTCTTCCTCACCTTTGCCCTCACCGTGGGCAAGGACTACATGGGCGACCGGTTTTACTACTGGCTGCACCCGTTCAGCGACCCGATGAACAAGACGCTGCAAACCGACCAGTCGCTGCTCTCAATCGGTTCGGGTGGACTGCTCGGCCTCGGTCTTGGCAAGTCCAAGCAAAAATACATGTACCTTCCCGAACCACAGAACGACTTTATTTTTGCAATCGTCTGCGAGGAGCTCGGCTTTATCGGCGCAGTGCTGGTCATCTTGCTCTTTATCCTCTTCGTCTACAAGGGATTTTCCATCGCATCCAAAGCGCCGGATAAATTCGGTATGCTGCTCTGTGTCGGCGTCGCCGCGCAGATTGGGGTGCAGGCGCTGCTCAACATCGCCGTTGTCACCAACTCGATTCCGAATACTGGAATCAGCCTCCCGTTTTTCAGCTACGGCGGTACAGCGCTCACGATGCAGCTCGCGGAAATAGGGGTCATCCTCAACGTCTCCCGACACGCGGCCATGGAAAAGACATAAACACAGCAGCAGGAAAAGGTGGTCAAATATGAAAGTACTTTTAGCGGCGGGCGGAACAGCGGGTCACATCAACCCCGCGATTGCAATTGCCGATGCTATCAAGGCGCATCAGCCGGATGCTGAAATCCTCTTTGCAGGCACGCCGAACGGTATGGAGGCAAAGCTCGTGCCAAAAGCGGGCTACTCCTTCCGTCCCATCAAGGTGCGGGGATTCCAGCGCAAGCTCACCCCGCAGAATATCATCAAAAATATCGAGGCGGTCAAATGCCTCATCACCTCAAATTTTGTGGCGGATAAAATCCTCAAGGAATTTCAGCCCGACCTTGTGATCGGCACTGGCGGCTATGCGAGCGGGCCGGTTGTCCAAAAGGCGGCGAAGCGGGGGATCAAGACCGCGATCCACGAGCAGAACGCCTACCCAGGCATCACCAACAAGATGCTTTCCAAACAGGTGGATTTGGTGATGCTCGCGGTGGAGGAAGCGAAAAAAATGTTCCCCCAAAATGCAAAGATCGTCGTCACAGGCAATCCCATTCGCAGCTCGATCCTCAAAAAGTCGAAGGAGGAGGCGCGCCGGGAGCTCGGGCTGGACAATGCGCTCTGCATTCTCTCCTTCGGCGGAAGCCTAGGCGCGGTCAAGGTCAACGAAATTGCCGCAGACCTCATCCAGTGGCACTATAAAAAAGGCAATGTCAATCACATTCACGCCTGCGGGCGGCTTGGGAAGGACCTGTTCCCCCAGATGCTCCAGGAACGCGGCGTCGACCTCACCGGATGCCCCCGCATCGATGTGCGGGAGTATATCCACGACATGGACACCTGCCTTGCCGCCGCTGACCTCGTCGTCTGCCGCGCGGGTGCGATTACCCTCAGCGAGCTTGAGGCGACAGGGAAGGCATCCATCCTCATCCCATCCCCCCACGTCGCGGAGAACCACCAGTACCACAATGCAATGGTGCTGCAAAACCACAACGCGGCCATTGTGATTGAGGAAAAGAATTACAGCAAGCAAAAGCTGATCGCCACAGTGAATTCGCTCTACACCGACCGGAAACGACTCCTCACCCTGAGTGAAAATGCCAAAAGCCTTGCGATTCTCGACACCGCTCAGCGGATCTACAGCGCGCTGATGAACATCCTCTGACGCACCAATTCGACCCAGCAAACATAGAATACCCTGTGAAGGTAGTGCGAGCTATCTTTGATTTGTTTAGGGGGTGTTTGCATGGGAAAGTTAATGATCGACGGGGGAGTTCCTCTCTCGGGCGAAATCAGCGTCCACGGCGCCAAAAACAGCTCTTTGCCCCTGCTTGCAGCCACGTTGATCAGCGCAGGCAGGAGTGTTTTACATAACTGTCCCCAGCTCAGCGATGTCGACACGGCGTGCAGGATTCTGGAGCATCTCGGGTGTTCCGTCCAACGGGAAGGGGATGCGGTGACAGTCGACTCTTCCGAAATGAGCTGCTCTGAGATCCCCGAGTCCCTGATGAGCGAGATGCGCTCCTCCATCGTGTTTCTCGGCGCGATCGCTGCGCGGCTCGGAACGGCGCGGGTGTGTTTCCCCGGCGGGTGCGAGCTGGGGCCTCGTCCGATCGATCTGCATCTGTCCGCGTTACAACAGCTCGGACTCGAGATTCAGGATGACCACGGGTACCTCGACTGCACGGTGCACGGCAGGCTCAAAGGGGCGAAGATATCCCTCTCCTTCCCCAGCTTGGGCGCGATGTGTACTTACCCATGCCGAGCGTGGGCGCGACGGAAAACATTTTGCTCGCAGCCTGTACGGCAGAGGGGGAGACGGTGATCAACAACGCCGCAAGTGAGCCTGAAATTGTCGATTTGGCGAATTTTTTAAACTCCTGCGGTGCGGACATCCGCGGCGCTGGGGAGCAGTCGATCCTCATTCGGGGTGTCGACGAGCTGCACAGCGCAGAGCACCGTGTGATCCCCGATCGGATTGTCGCGGCAACCTATCTGAGCTGTGCGGCGGCAACTGGAGGAGAACTGCTGGTCCGAAACTGCTGCCCAGAGCATCTTGACAGCGTTTTTCCAGTGCTCGAAGAGATGGGCTGCAAGCTTATTGTCGGCCGGGACAGCATCTACATCCGGGCAAAATCCCGTTTGAATCCAGTCAAAATGGTGCGGACCATGCCGTATCCCGGCTTTCCCACCGATGCCCAGCCCCCGATTTTTACCCTTGCCACCATTGCAGATGGCACAAGCGTATTTGTCGAGAATATCTTTGAAAACCGTTTCAAACATGTGAGCGAGCTGCTCAAAATGGGGGCGAACATCAA
>CBCSOX010000249.1:0-3487 GCA_965141735.1 uncultured Oscillospiraceae bacterium
AACCCGCCCTTGGCGGGCAGCCGCAGTTCATCGGCTGTTATTCTGCTCCCACGGTTTTCACCGCCTCAAATTTGAAGGCATTTTCACAGATTTTGTGCTTTCGGATGTGCTGCACAGATCAGTTCCCCGCGCCGTTCGCCCTGTGTGCCGCTGTGTGCGCGGTTAGGGGCTGGGGTGGAGTGTGCACCCGCCAAAGCCCTTTGAAGCGAACGTTGCGGCGTTTGTGGACGATGTGTGAAAGGGCCCGGCGAATCCTGCTACGACGATGGGAAACCGAGCCTTTGGGGATGCGTGTTTCCCTCCCGACCATGTCCCGTTTCGGAGGTTTTCGCCCCTTATTTACCCGTTCGATTAAAGCACAAGATAAAAGGCCGCAGTCGCAAGCGCCCGCAGCCCGCCCACAAAGCCCCGCAGTGCGGGGCTTTTCAGGGAAACGCCAACCACCGTCGGTTTGGCGGTTTTACAGAACAATCACAGTCGGTCATTCGGCAAAGTCCCGTGTTTGCAGGGCTTTGCGGCGATTTTGACCGACGACACAGAAAGGAAAGAAAAATATGGATGATAACAAGAAAAGCACCACGATCTGGCTGCGCCCCAGCGTGATCAGCCGCATGGACGGCTGGTTGGAAGCAGATAACTGTCAAAGCCGCAGCGAATTTGTGGATAAGGCCCTGCGCTTTTACATGGGTTATCTCGGCACCGAGGACAACACGACCTACATCTCTCGGGCCATCCTGACAGCCATTCAGGGTACGCTGGACGACAACAACAATCGGCTCTGCCGCATTCTCTTCAAGTGCGCGGTGGAACTGAACATGCTGTGCCACACCATCGCCGCCCACTTCCGCGCCGACCCGATCCACACGCGGGAGCTGCGGGCCTACGCCGTGGATGAGGTGAAGCGCACCAACGGTCGGGTAAGTTTTGAAAGCGCGGTGCGGAGCCAGCGGCGCATTGAGCCGGAGGATGAATGGCCCGGATCGTACTGATCTCCCCTTACCTCAAGGGCGGACAGAACGCCGCGAAGCTGGCTCAGCGCACCCGCTACGTTGCCACCCATCCCGGCGTGAAGCTGCTGGCGGATGAGCGCGGTACACTCCCCGCCACAAAAAATGGCTGCTCGATGCGGATGCACACGTGAACAGGTTTAGAAACGTATTTTTTGCGCCGCAATAGTCAAAGAAACATTTCGGAAAACAGTAGCTTTGTGCGCCGGGTTGTGGTATGTGTTGTGGTTGCCAAAAAGGAGGTGCCGCAATGTACGACTACATGAAAGCCCTGCAAAAGCGTTTCGACCGTCAGGAACACAGTGAATTGGACAAGCAGGTCGAATACGCCCAAGCGGAACTGCGGCGGGACATGGACGCCGCGGGGCGCAGAAAACTGCTGCGGCTGTTGGACGCACAGAACGCATTGTTGGCGAAGTCCACGTTGATGAGCTTCACGGCGGGCTTCAAGCTGGCAGCCGGTATCGCCGGAGAACTGGGAGCACCCTACTCCTTCGAAGCCGACGAAGAGCAAAATGCAAAGGAGATGATCGTAAATGGTTAAGAAACGCGCCAACGGCGAGGGCAACATCCGCAAACGTGCAGACGGGCGTTGGGAGGGGCGCTACACCGCAGGTTATCATCCCGAGACAGGCAAGCGGATCATCAAAAACGTCCTCGGCAAGACGCAGGCGGAATGCAAGGCGAAGCTAAAGAAAGCCATTGAGGAGAGCCAGTCATTGGACATCGGCCGCGCCGATGAATACACGGTTGCCGCTTGGCTGAGAACATGGTTCGAGCTCTATTCCAAGCTACACATCCGTCCGTCTACCATGAACTACTACCACCGAAACATCGAACAGCATATCATCCCTGCTATCGGGGATATCCCGCTGAATAAGCTCACCACCCGTGACCTGCAAAAAGTTCTACAACGATCTGCAAAGCAATGGCAGGTTGCGAAAGGTACAGAAAAAGGAAAAACCCGGACTGAGCAATTCCACTGTGCGCGGCATCCATATGATGCTGCACAATGCCCTTGACCGGGCGGTGAAAGAAAAACTCATTCTCAGCAATCCCACGGAGAATTGCATCATCCCCAAAATTGAAAAACAAGAGATGAAAATCCTTCACCCAGACCACATCAGCGCGTATCTAAATGCAGCCGAGCGGCGTAATGCCCTGCCGATGTTCTATCTGGAACTGGTCAGCGGACTGAGAAAGGGCGAGCTGGTCGCGCTCCAATGGAGCGACCTCGACGAAGCCAACTGCACCATCTCCGTCAGTAAGCAGGCCAGCTGGGACACAGAGCACCAGCTCATTCTAAGCCGCCCCAAAACCGGCAACTCCATCCGCGAGGTGTCTATCCCGCAGGATGCCGTGGAGCTGCTGAAGCAGGAGCACGCCAAACACCCCGGCAATCCGTGGATGTTCCCGTCCGGCAGAACAGGAGAAATGTACCACCCCGACTCGGTCGTAACACTCCACAAGCGAATCCTCAAGGACGCGGGACTGGAGCATATCAGGTTCCACGACCTGAGACACACATTCGCGACCTTGGCACTGCAAAACGGCGTAGATGTAAAAACAGTGTCTTCAATGCTCGGTCACTACGACGCGGGATTCACCCTGCGAACCTACACCCACGTCACACGGCAGATGCAGCAAAAGGCCGCGGAGAAAATGGGCAGCTTCATGGCGCAGATTCGATAAGTCCCGCAGGCAAGCAGAGCACCGGAAAGGAAGCAATTTCTCTCCGGTGCTCTTTGGTTCTTTCCGCGCATTTCGTTGTACCCATGGGGCATGAGCTGGCAGTAGGCGGCAAAGCCGCTGACTGCCCCTATGGGTCAAATGCGTGTCCGCCGAACGGGGCCATGGGTCAAAATCTCGTGTCCATTTTCTTGGGTACAGTTTATTCCCCGTGTGGGTCAGGGTGTGGGTCAGGCAGTTGACCCACATTTTGACCCACACCATTTTCAGCGTTTTTGCAACAAAAAAGCATCGAAAACCGAAGTTTTCGATGCTTTTTGTCGGGTGTTGACAGAAAAGATGCAGGAGCAAAGTCTTGTGCCGCAAGGGTTTGCTGGCTTTTGAGGCTCGATTTTCCGTTTTGCAATTCGAACCCCCAGCATCTTGTGATGACGGATGAATGATCTGTAAATGTGCGCGTGAATCTGTAAATTAAGTATACGTGAAAATACATAAAACGTCAATTCCAATAGACCAATTTTACGAGCCTTTCATTTGAAGATCCTTTGCGCTATCAATCGTCATGTTTGTTTCCTCCTGTTTTTGTCTTGGGCGTAGCCTGCGTCAACACAATGGCATAACGTAGTCGGGAAAGCTATTCGTGAACCCGGACAAAGATTTATGCCTGAGCTTGTGAAAAACTTACTTAAATAGAAAGTGGAGACACATTAGCCAATCGCCAGTGCGCCTCCACTCATTGTTAAAGCCGACCTGATTTGACGAAAAAAAGCCGGGCTGTTTTGTCGGATAGC
>CBCSOX010000250.1:0-3475 GCA_965141735.1 uncultured Oscillospiraceae bacterium
GTCTGCGGAGTTGGCGAGCAGGTTTTCTGTCTCCATCGAAAAACCGCAGAGGAACTGGCTGTCCCGTTTGCGGCGGCCGAGCTCCGCGAGGATGTCGGGATTGCGCACGAGCGGGATACTCAAATCCGCATCGGATTTTTTGATTTTATTCTGCGCCGCCTGCTTGGGGCGGTAGTCCGCCACAGCGGCAGTTTTGATGATCACGTCGTATTCATCCGAGATGCCCAGCACAGCGCGGTACATGTCCTGCGCTGAGGTCACCGGGACAACCGTCACTCCGTCGGGGGATTTCAAATTGGTTTTCCCGCTGACCAGCGTGACATTCGCACCCCGCTGCTGTGCCGCTTCTGCGAGCGCATAGCCCATCTTGCCGGTGGAGTGGTTGGTGATGTAGCGCACCGGGTCAATTGCCTCGCAGGTGGGGCCGGCTGTCACCAGGACGTGAAGACCCTTCATGTCGTGCGGGCAGGCTATTTCCCCGGCAATTGCGCTGAGGATGGTGTCGGTGTCCGGGAGCCTCCCCTTGCCCACATCCTTGCAGGCGAGCACGCCCGACGCGGGCTCTGCAACGGTGAAGCCGTAGCGGCGGAGACACTCGATGTTGTCCTGGGTAATCGGGTTTTCATACATCGCGGTGTTCATCGCCGGAAACACAAGCTTGGGGCAGGTCGCCGCAAGGGTGGTGGTTGTGAGCATGTCGTCCGCAAGGCCGTGGGCGAGCTTTGCGATGACATTGGCAGTCGCCGGGGCGATCACCACCGCGTCGGCGCGCTTGGCGAGCGACACATGCTTGACGTCCCACTCAAAGTTCCGGTCAAACGTCGAGGTCAGGCATTTGTTGCCAGTAAGCGTCTCAAAGGTGAGCGGGGTGATAAACTCGGTGGCATTCTGTGTCAGGATGACGTGGACGTCGCACCCTTCTTTTGTGAGACGGCTCGCGAGGTCGGCGGCTTTGTAGGCCGCAATCCCCCCGGTCACCCCGAGAAGGATTACCTTATCTTTTAACATCTGATTCCCTCCAGCGGATTATTCAATGCTGTCGCCGATATCGTCGACCTCAACGAGCTTACACTGGTTTTTCGCGAACTCGTCCACAGCGAGGGAAACCGGCTTCTCTGCGACGATGTCGCCCGAGTCACAGGCGTTGTCCACAATTTCGCGGGCGCGCTTTGCCACTGCGACGACGAGGGAATAATAGCTCTCGCCGGGTTTCAAGATTTCTGCCATGGAAGGTCTATTCATTGCCATAATTCAAAACTCCTTTTACAAACTCTCTCATGCGTGTGATCTTATGTTTTTCAGCGGTCAGGATGGCCCGGACCTCTGAAATCGCGTCGTCAAGGTTGTCGTTGACGACGATGTAATCGTATTGTTCCGCCTTGCCAAGTTCGGTGAGCGCCTCATTCATCCGCTGGCGAATCACATCCTCGCTCTCGGTGCCACGGCCGCGCAGGCGGTCCTCCAGCACCTCAAGGCTGGGGGGCATAATGAAGATGCTCACCACGTCTTCAACCCGCTCCATGACGTTGAGCGCGCCGTTGACATCGATCTCTAAAATAACATCGTTTCCGTTTTCCAGACGCTCCTGCACCTCTTTTTTGGGGGTGCCGTAGTAGTTGCCGCAGTACTCGTTGTATTCGAGCATTCCATCCTGCTTGAGGCGGCCCTCAAATTCCTCACGGGTGATGAAATAGTAGTGATGCCCGTGCTGCTCCCCTTCCCGGGGGCTCCGCGTAGTCGCGGACACCGAGAGAAATACATTAGGATCTTCCGCGATCACCTGGTTGATCGTCCCTTTTCCGCTGCCCGATGGGCCGGAGAGGACGATAAGCAGTCCCTTATTCATTGGAATCCTCCTCCTCTTCATCGTTGAGGCGGTTGGCAACCGTTTCAGGCTGCAACGCGGACAGAATGACGTGGTCGCTGTCAGTGATCACAACAGCGCGGGTGCGGCGTCCATAGGTTGCGTCGATGAGCATGCCGCGCTCTTTCGCATCGCTGATGATCCGCTTGATCGGCGCGGAATCTGGGCTGACGATTGCGACGAGCTTGTTTGCGGATACCATGTTGCCAAAGCCGATGTTAATCAGTCTCATATTGCTCCCCCTACTCGATGTTTTGAATCTGTTCCCGGATTTTTTCAATGATCGATTTCAGGTCAATCACGATTTTTGCAACTTCCAGATCAGAGGCCTTTGAGCCGATCGTGTTGACCTCCCGGTTGATTTCCTGCACCAGAAAATCGCATTTGCGCCCGACCGGCTGGTCCGCTTCGAGGAGCTGGCGGAACTGGCCAATGTGGCTTGTCAGCCGTACCGTCTCTTCATCCACCGCGATCTTTTCGGCAAAGACCGCAGCTTCAGTCAGAACACGCGCTTCGTCAAAGCCCTTTCCTTCCAAAATTTCAGTGAGCTTGGCGGTCAGCTTTTCGCGGTAAGCGGCAACTGTTTCAGGAGAACGCGCTTCGATCATTGTAACGCGTTCTCCGATTTCATCAAGCTTACCGAGGAGGTCGGCCTTGAGGCGTTCCCCTTCCGCAGCGCGCATCGCAACAAAGCTGTCGAGCGCCTGCTGGGCGACCGGGCGCACCGTGTTCCAAATCACCTCTTCATCCTCAATCTCTTTGTGCACCGAAAAGATGTCTGCAAACCGGGCGAGTGCGCTCAGTGAAAGGTCATCCTCCAGCCCAAGTTCCTTGCGCACGCTGCGCAGGGCGCCGACATAACCCGCGGCGGTTGCGCGGTTGATCTGAATCTGTGCGTCAGACCCTTCCACCGAATAAATGCTGACATTGACCTCGATTTTGCCCCGGGATGCATTGGGCTGCACAAAGCTTTTGAGCTTTTCCTCGAGATACCCATACGCCCTCGGCACACGAGCGTTAAATTCGAAATAGCGGTGGTTCACCGATTTGATCTCCACCAGGATTTCGCGGCCGTCCACAATCTGGTGGCTGCGTCCATAGCCGGTCATACTCTTGAGCATTGCCTTCCTCCTTGCCTTTGGGAGTGTGTGTTGAACAACAACCCTCTGAATTAGAGGGAGATATTCAACGCACACTCTTTCAACCTTTTCATTGTAGCAAATTCGGCGCAGAAACACAAGGGTTTGTACACAGTTTGTTTACATTTAGAGAGCAAAATCTACAAATGCCCTGGATTTTACACTTGAACTGGTCGATTTAGTCCGTAATCTAGCCGTTTATTTTAACACATGTACAAATCCTTTCCCTCCAGATAGAATAAAATTAAAAACTTTTGAAAAACTGTCACACAAATTGATTTTTTCAGTCTAACTCTGTGGAGGTGCAAAAATGCAGGAAAATAAAACAGAACTCAAGACCCTGATTGACCGCGCTCTGTCCGGCGATCAAAAAGCTCTTGAAGCATTGTGTCTGAGCGTGCAGGACACCATTTTTAATCTCGCTTTGAGAATGTTGGGGACAATTCATGATGCAGAGGACGCAAGCCAGGAT
>CBCSOX010000251.1:0-3461 GCA_965141735.1 uncultured Oscillospiraceae bacterium
GGCGACGGGGTTGGAGGCTTTATTCGGCTACCTCTATTTAAAAGGGGAGACTGGACGCATTAACCAACTGTTTTGCATCATCTGGGAAAATCTCGTGCTGGATTGAACGTAAAAGAAGGAGGACTTAGCCATGCGGACGGATTTAAAGCAAAAAATAAAAATTACAACCATGGATTACATTGCCGTGCTCATCGGAACCGGACTGTACGCCCTGAGTGTCCATATGTTCACTTTGCCCAATAACATCGCGCCAGGCGGAGTGACCGGTCTTGCGACTGTCATCCACGCGCTGACCGGGTTTCCGATCGGTACAATTTCCTTTTTGTTCAACATCCCTTTGCTCATCCTTGGCTTTTTGTTCCTCGGCAGACATTTCATTCTCAAAACTTTTGTCTCGATTCTCTCGTTTACCGTGTATACTGACTTGTTGTTTGTGCTGATTCCGACCTATGACACCGACCGGCTGCTCGCCTCAATTTTCGGTGGCGTGCTGATGGGCGCTGGCCTGGGGCTTGTCTATCTGCGCGGCGGGTCAACCGGGGGCACCGACATTGTCAACCGGCTGCTACAGCGCAAATTCCCTTTTATGAAGCTCGGGCGGCTTGTCTTTATCACCGACGTCATTGTCATTGCAATTGCCACAATTGTCTTCCGAAACATAGAAACCGCGCTTTACGGCATTGTGGTCATCTTTATTCAGACCCAGGTGATGGATCAGATCCTCTATGGACTGGATACCGGCAAGGCGATTCTCGTCATCACCAACCAGCAGCAAAAGCTCAGTCAGGCGATTATGGAGCGGATGCAGCGCGGCTGCACCATCCTGCCTGCGACCGGGGCGTATTCGGGCGAGGAACGCGCAGTCGTGCTCTGCGCGGTGCGGCGCAACGAATTCTACAAGCTCAAGCGCCTGATTCATGCGATCGATCCTTCTGCATTCCTCATTGTGACCGATGCGGGGGAAGTGCTTGGCCAGGGATTTAAGCCAGCGGACAAAGAGGTCTAACGATGTTTGATACCTGAAGCCTCGTGCACAAGTTTCCTTGCAGAAGCGGCGATTCAGGAAATCTATGTAGGAAAAACACGGTAAAAAGATTCGACTCAAATTGCACAGCAGGAAAAAACGCAGGGCTGTCGGTTCAATTTGATGGCTGGTAACCGCAGTGAACAAAACAAATCCCCTGGGGCTTCTGTCCCAGGGGATTGTTGAGTCGCTGGTTAGCCGTTGTAGTTCGAGTTCGTTTTGTTGGTTTTGTTGGTTTTCTTGTTGGTCTTTTGAGTGTTCTGGTAGCTGTAAGCGTCAAAAGAATCTTCCATGTTCGAAACCTGATTGGACGCCTTGCTGGTGGAGTTATTGGTTGCATTCATGCTGTTTGCGTGCTGGTTGGTCTTATTTGTCTTGTTGGTTTTGCTCGTTTTATTGGTTTTATCCATTTTCCTTCACCTCATTTAGTTGTTGCCTCGACAGGTTCAAACGCACCGCTCGTCGATGTGTTTCAATCTGTTGAGGACGTTATTAGTATTTGAAAACCAAGGGGAACTATGCTTTGAAAAAGGAGGATTTTGTGGAAAATCTCAGCGAAGTGTTTTTACAAAAAATGAAACTCATTTTAGGAAGTGATTTCCAAAATTTTTTAAACAGCTACCGCCAGCCTCCTTTTCGGGCTGTGCGGGTCAACACCTTAAAGTGCAGCCCGGAGCGATTTGTCTCTCTCGCACCGTTTTCACTCCAGCCGGTGCCGTTTTGTACCGAGGGATTTTATGTACAGGAGGACGGTCTGGGGCACCACCCCTACCACCACGCGGGGGTGTTTTATGTGCAGGAGCCATCTGCCCTGTCGGCAGTGACTGCGCTTGACCCCCAACCGGGAGAGCGGATTCTCGACCTCTGCGCTGCGCCGGGGGGGAAATCCACCCAGATTGCGGCGCGGCTCGCAGGGGAAGGGCTGCTGGTTTCCAACGAATACGTCTCCTCCCGCGCCAATATTTTGCTCTCCAACATCGAGCGGATGGGCATCTGCAACGCGGTGGTGACCAATCTACACCCTGACCAGATCTGCGGCAGGCTGGAGGGTTGGTTTGACCGGGTGCTTGTCGACGCGCCCTGTTCCGGGGAGGGGATGTTCCGCAAAGACCCTAGGGCAGTGGAAGAGTGGAGCGACGAGCACTCCAAAAGCTGCGCGGTTCGGCAGCGCGGCATACTCCAAAGTGCAAAAGAGGCGGTGCGTCCAGGCGGTGTACTCGTCTATTCCACCTGCACCTTTTCACTCGATGAAAACGAGCTGGTTGTGTGCAGCTTCTTAAACGACAACCCCGACTTTGAGCTGGAGCAGGTTCCTGTATCGTTGGGCACACCCTCCCGGCAAGAGTGGTTGGACACTCCGCATGATTTGACAAAAATGCACCGCATTTTTCCGCACCAGGGCGGGGAAGGGCATTTTGTCGCCCGCCTGCGCAGGAAGGGCTCTGCAGAGGGCAGAACCGACTCAGTGAGCAAACCGGTGAGCAACCCACTGTTTGAGGAGTTCTGGGGCAGCTTCTTTGACTGCCCGGTCCCTGAGACGGTTTCAGTGGTGCGGGATTCGGTCTACATACTGCCCAGACAGATGCCTCCGCTCAGCGGGCTCAAGGTGATTCGGGCGGGGATATTGGCAGGCAAGCTTGTCAAAAACCGTTTTATCCCCTCCCATCAGCTCATGATGTGCGGCTATCCGGTGCGGGAGGACCGGCAGCTGGATCTTGCGGGGAACGATCCGCGCATCGCAAACTTTTTGCGTGGAATGGAGATTCCCTGTTCCCCGCAGTACAAGGGCTGGTGTGCCGTGGCGGTGGATGGATTTGTACTGGGGCTTGGCAAGGCATCCAATGGGAGAATGAAAAACCATTATCCCAAAGGCTTGCGTGAACTCCGCTAATATGATAAAATAAGAGACAGTTTAACAAATTATATCTGGAAAGGGATGCAAAATCGATGTCAGGTCATTCGAAATGGAATAACATAAAACGCAAAAAGGAAAAGACAGATGCGCAAAAGGCAAAAATCTTCACCAAAATCGGCCGTGAAATGGCGGTGGTTGTCCGCGAGGGAGGACCTGATCCGAATGTCAACGGCAAACTGCGCGACCTGATTGCAAAGGCAAAGGCGAACAACGTCCCCAATGACAACATTGACCGCATTATTAAAAAGGCGGCGGGTGAAGGGGACAAGAATAACTACGAGTCAATCACCTATGAGGGGTACGGTCCCAACGGCGTCGCAGTTATTGTAGAAACGCTCACCGACAACCGCAACCGCACGGCTTCGAACATCCGGCATTATTTTGATAAATTTGGCGGAAATCTCGGAACCTCCGGCTGTGTTTCTTTTCTGTTTAACGCAAAAGGCGTTATTTTAATTGAGGGCGAGGACCTGGACGAGGAAAAGGTGATGGACGACTGCGTAGAAGCGGGTGCAGAGGACG
>CBCSOX010000252.1:0-3459 GCA_965141735.1 uncultured Oscillospiraceae bacterium
TCTCGGGTTGAGTAGAAAATGCAGAGAAAGAAAAACAGCGCATGGGCAAATGTATTTTTAAAAATGGTTTTAGCCAAAGGCTTATGTTGAGAAAGCATACGAGAAGCTGACGTTAGAGCGTGAACCGAGCGAAACGAATAGGGAAAGATTGTCTGTTTGCAATCGGCTACCGGATGTAAGCCTTTGCAAGCGTCGTTGGTAATGTGCGCCTTGAGGCGCTGCCAGCAGCATACGGCTTTGCCCGCATATGTAGTACCACCAGCTTAGCTGGTGGGTTCCTTTTTGGCTCATCTGCGCACAAGCACCAAAAAAGAGCCGGCCCCCACGGGACCGGCTCTTTTGATTGGATTATTTTTTACGTCGATAGAGTGCAACGCCTGCAAGCGCTATTGCTGCCGCCGCTGCTGCGATTGGGAGTGCAGCTGCATCCCCGGTCTTGGGGCTGCTGCCAGCGGCGTTCATCTGGGCATCTCCTTCCACTGCAGGTTGAGTGGTCAGTTCTCTGGATGCCATCTCGAGTTCATTGATCGCGGCTGCGATTTTTGCGTTGTCGTCGGTGCTGAGCTCAGAATTGCTCAAAAGATCCTGCGCGCGGTTGAGCGCGGCGTTGAAACGACTGACGCTCTCAGGGGTATACCCGTCGAGATTCATCTGCTGCGCGGTTTCCACTGCTGCTTTGAGCAGGCTCTTGTCCGCTTTGAGACGGAGGTTGAGCATCGCGTCGATCAGGTCGAGAACTGCCTGGTCGATTTGTGCCTGGGTCGCCTCCGAGTTCAGGAGGGTCTCGTTTGCTTTGTCAAGGGCTGCTTTAAACTCCTCCTGACCCGCGGTCACGTATTTGTCCTCGAGGTCCACGGAGATCTCAGTCGCTTGTCCGACCACAACTTCGAGCTGCGTCTTGTCCTGCTGGAGCACAAGGGCGTTGCTCGCGTTCACCAGGTCACTCTCTGCCTTGTCAATCTCCGCCTGCATGGCGTCTGGGTTGTCAAGGACTTTTTTGGCCTCATCGCGCGCAGCGATGAAGGTGTCCTTGGCTGCGCCGTCCTGGTATAGGTCGAGATTGAGCGCTGCCGCCGCATCGTAGGCAATCTGAAGTGCTGCCTTGTCGCCCTTTTGGAAACCGAGCTTGTGGATCTCGGTCATCAGCGCCGCCCAGGCGCCGTCCACTGCGGTCTGCTGTGCGCTCTCGTCCGCCAGAATCTCTTTGGCAAAGGTCAGCGCCGCATCAAAGGATGCCTGTACACTTGGAATCGCATTGGCGTATTCGTCGCTCTTCTTTGCGTTTTCCGCATAGGTGATGACTTTTTCAAGGATAGTTTTGTCCACGCCCTCAACTGGGGGAATTTCAGCTGATTTTTCATCCAGGATAAAGACTGATTTTGCCGCATTGATGTCGAGTTGAATGCGTGTCACATCGCCGCTGACGGTATACTCAGGGGCGTACTTTGTTCCGGTGTGCGGATCCCACACCATGGGATTTTCAAACACTTTGTTGATGTTGACATAGGTGTTGACGGTGTTGTCGCTCGAGTTTGCGAAATAGTAAACGTCGTTTCCGTCCTGCACCTTGTGGATATAGGTGAGGTCGCCGCCCTGGGTAGAGACATCGTCGATGTCAACGTCAAAGGTGTCAACCATTTGATCGAGGGCCGGACCGAGGTTGCTGCGGAAGTCCTTGCCGACGTAGATCGCGCGGCCACCCGCTTCGTTGGAATTGTCCGCTGTGGTGTTTGCGGGGAGGGCGAGATTTCTGCTGTCGCCGTTATACACTTCGAATTCCTGGATCGAGACGCTGTCCGAAACAATGGTGTCGACATAGAGGCGGAGCTTGGTCGTTGTCACCGGCTCAAAGGTATCCGCCTTTGCATCGCCGATCGAGGTGCCCTCTGCGCAGTTGACCCACTCGGTGCCATTCCAATACTGGACATGGTACTGGGTAACGCGGTAGGGTGCGCTTTCGGTGATGACCGTTCTGTCAACGGTGGTGGGCTCGCCAAAATCGACTTCGAGCCACTGGTCGCCGCCCGAGAGATCGCCCGCATTCCAGCGGCTGTCGAGGGAGGCAACCCCGTCAAACGCCTTTTCTGCGGCGTAATTCGGATTGTTCTGGAAAAAGGAGGAAGCGCTGTAGGTGAGATTGCTCTTCTGGTAAATGGTATCTTCGTCCACACCGAACATGTATTTGATGGTGTCGACAACATCCTGGTCATGGCCCGGTTCGGTGGACCGATAAGGCAGCTGCGTGGTGGAGATCACCTTGCCGCCGTTGTCGTAAAACGCACGAACTTTTTGAAGAACCTCCCAGCTGATTGTTTTGGAGCCGGGGAGGATGATGACTTTGTAGTTTTCATAGTTGACTTCATTGTTGAGCTGAAAGGTATCCCCTTCAACGGTGCAGCGTTCCTGAATCACTTCAGGGTGCAGGAAGGTGAAGTCCTTGCGCAGAGTTGCGGAGAGCAGATCTCCAACTTCCATATAATCTGCTTCTTCAGGGGTGATGTTTCCGGTGTAGGGATTGCCCACATCAAATACAAAACCTGCCTGCAGGGTATCGATCGGGTAGAGCACGCCGATGTCTGCGACATGGCGTCCGTTTTGGAGCAGCCCGCTGGTTCTGCCGATAAAGTTGTTGTAGTTGGCGAGTTCCGGGCCGTACTGGGCAGAGCGCCAGGAGAGCTCGGGCGGGGCCTGCACATTTGCCTGGTTGTTGTGCCAGATCGCGTGGGGAACGATAAAGTTGATACCCTTTGCAAACTGGTTCATGATGTCCTTATACATGATGGGAATGCCCATTCCCTCGCCCATCGCGCCGTAGGTCTCGGTCATGACCAGGCCCTTGTCCCAGTTGTTGGCCGAGGAGCTGACCACCTTGTATGCCTTGCGGGCGCGGTCATAGCTTGCAATCTCATCGACGCCGGGAATATCCTGGTATTTGAAGCACTTCATCAGGTCGCCGTCCGAGGTGACCGGGTTGACGTTTTCCTCCTGGTCCATATGGCCAGTGAGTTGGATGCCGTGTTCGTTGCACCAGTCGTTCATGTTGCCGATGTAGTTGCGGGCAAACAGCTCGGAACGGAAGCTGAGCAGGGTGTTGCGCGCAGATGCAGTCGCGTCTCCCATATCGTACCACAGGGAGGGATAGAGGGTAATCGGATTGAAGCCGTTTTCTTCCTCAAACATCTTGTTGAACTCGCCGGTCCAGGTTCTGCCCTGTGCGCGGTAGAGCGGCGGCTCGTCGTAGAATGCGCTGTCAATGACGGTGCCAAAATACTCTGGGAAGGTGTCGTAATATTTTTGATGGGTGATTTCAATGAAGTCGTCAACCGCGTCGGCGCTGAGGAAGTCGACAAGGTCGTCGCCATCCTTAACGGTTGCAAACGCCATGATCTTCCAGTTGCCTTCCGGAACGTCGTAGACAATGCGGTCGATGCTCTCAACGGACGCCTGCGGGGTGGCGAT
>CBCSOX010000253.1:0-3431 GCA_965141735.1 uncultured Oscillospiraceae bacterium
ATTGGACAGCGGATTTTTCTGCTCGACCGCAGAGAGCTGGATGAGGAATTTCTCACTGCCCTTACCGCCTACGCCTGCCATGTTGCTCCGAAATCCATGGCGCAGCGCAGCGGGATCGAGTACCCCTACACTCCGCTTCCCCTGCGCCGGGTTTCCCCCCGGCGGGAGCAGAGCGGCTTCTCGGGGGAGAGCTATTTTGTGGACGGTGTGCCTTCTGTGCCCTGGTCGCATGTACTCGCGAATCCCCAGTTCGGCACCCTCCTCTCCGATCGCGCCCTCGGGTTTACCTGGGCGGTCAACGCGCGGGAGTGCAAGCTCACCCCTTGGTACAACGACACCATGTCGGACAACCGGGGTGAACTGCTGTTGATGCAGATCGGGGAAAAGGTGTACGATCTCATCGACGGCTCGGCCTGTGAATTCCACCCCAATTACGCCCGCTACCGCTCAAATGCAGAAAAGCTCGAGATGACCGTCACCGTTCACATCGCACCGAAAGGGATGAGAAAGATGATCGATCTGGAAATCACTAACAACGGCGGGCCGGTTGATCTGCACATAGCGTATTATACAGAGCCTGCGCTCTATGTGGACCGCAGCCGGGCCAAACAAATCCGGTTCTCTTCCAAGGATAACCTTCTCCTCCTGCACAATCCAGCGAATTTTGCTGTGCGCAGCTTTGCCGGACTGTGGAGCGACCATCCCGCCATCCCGGTGGTGAACCGACCCGATTTTCTCTGCGGACGTTGGGGGAGGGAAAAGCTTGCAAGCCATCCCGACCCCTGCGCTGCGCTGATTGTGGAGAAAAAACTGCCCCCGAAGCGCAGCGAAAAAATTCGGTTTATCCTCTCGTTTGCCGAAACTGAAAACGGGCTGCTGGATCAGGTGCAGCTCCCCGAGCTCCCGGCGGACTGGAGGCGCAATTCCATCCGCATCCACACGCCGGATGAGCGTCTCAACCATCTCTTTAACACCTGGCTCCCCTGGCAGAACATCGCGGCGCGGATGTTTGCACGCACCGGGTTTTTCCAGTGCGGCGGTGCCTATGGGTTCCGCGACCAGCTGCAGGACAGCTGCGCCGCTGTCCTGTTTGCCCCCAAGCTCGCCAAGGTGCAGATTCTGCGCGCCTGCGCCTCCCAATTCCCCGAAGGGGATGTGCTCCACTGGTGGCACATGCTGCCCGCATTTGGCGGCGGCAAAAAAGGGGTGCGCACCCGCTACTCCGACGACCTGCTCTGGCTGCCCTACACGGTCTGCGAGTACGTCGGCAAGACAGGGGATCGTGATATCCTCGAGATCAACGTCGCATTTTGCACCGGCGACCTTCTTGAGCCGCACGAGCATGAAAAGTACCTGACTGTGAGCAAGGGGGAGGCAGCCACGGTCTTTGAGCACTGTGTCCGCGCGATTGACAAAGCCTACAATCTCGGCGAACACGGCCTGCCCCTGATGGGCTGCGGCGACTGGAACGACGGCTACAACCTCGTCGGGGCCGCGGGCAGGGGAGAGAGCGTTTGGCTTGCCCAGTTCCTGGCGATTGTGCTCGAACGATTCGCACCCCTGTGCGAGGAACAGCGCGCCGCTGACTATCTCGAAAAGCGGAAGCAGCTGCTCCGGGCCGTGCACAACCATTGCTGGGACGGCAACTGGTATATCCGCGCCTTTTTTGACAACGGTGACCGGATGGGCGCCTCGGGAAATCCCGAATGCTCGATCGACTCACTGCCCCAAAGCTTCAGCATGCTCGCCGATATGCCAGATGAAGCCCGCAACCACCGAGCGCTCGACTCGGCCTACAACCGGCTGTTTGACCGGGAAAACAGGATTGTCAAGTTGTTTGAAAATCCGTTCGACCACTCCGAGCAGGAGCCGGGTTATGTCAAATCCTATCCCATGGGGGTGCGGGAAAACGGCGGGCAGTACACCCACGGCGCGGTGTGGCTCGCCATGGCGATGCTCAAAGCGGGCGATGCCGAGCGGGGTTATGAACTGATCAAGGCGCTCAGTCCGGCGGAAAAATACGCCGATGGGGAAATCGCCCGCCGCTACAAGCTCGAGCCGTATTATATGGCGGCCGATGTCTATACCAATCCCTCTGCTTTTGGGCGGGGCGGCTGGAGCATTTACACCGGCGCCGCGGGCTGGTATACCCGCACCATCCTCGAGTATCTGCTCGGTGTCCGCATCTGGAACGGCAGAGTCACGGTTACCCCCTGCCTGTCTAAAGAATGGAACAGGGAATTTACCGTTGATCTCGACTATCAGGACACCAAAATCACCCTGCGCTACCAACCGGGGAACCGCTCAGACGAGCCGGTCAGCATCCCACTCGACGGCCAAACACATGAGGCGGTTGTGACTTTTTAACGAGTTGATAAATAGGGGCTCTGTCGAACTGACAGAGCCCCTGTTTTTGCTGTAAAATGAAAACCGGATGTGACGTTGCAGCTCGTGCATCGGACAGCATACTTCCAGAGGTGGAATTGCCACTGCCAACATCCCGTTGTTTCATCGGATTGGATTGAGATAGAAAGGTTTTCCACTGCGCTGTGCTCTGACATCTTGGAGTTGGTTTCCTTTCCCCGTATTCCCTACAGCACCCGGCTGATCTCACTTTTCCGACTGCTTTTTTGCCACCAGAGCCGGTGACTGATCACACAAGATACCATACGCTGGATTCGGTCGTTTTAATGCGTCAAAAGGCCGCAAGTCTCACTTCATGGACAATGAGTATCACTCGTTTTTAATTTAGCTGGCTGGCAAAGGAGTGTCCCTTTGGCATTGTGCGTTGAAACTACTCAAAGCGGGCGGCGCCGGACAGAATCACGATCTGCCCCACTCACTTGTATTAGACTGAGAAACTGTTCACAAAAAGAGCAAGGTAACTTTTTTACAAAACCCCTTGCCTGAAAATTTTTCACTCAAGGAGTCGGCCCTTTTCATTGAGACTCGGCGTGTGAAAACGCTCAGAAAAAAACCGCCTGCCAAAGAATCTCTCCGGCAGGCGGTTTTTCTGGGGTGAGTGGACAATCCAGAATTCTACTGGTGTCCGCCCTGTTATTTTATTTAAAGTAATCGACGCCGGCTTGGAACAACTTTTGATCTTTGCAGCCCGGCACGTTTTTGCACACGCTCGAACCCACACGCTCGCTGTGCGCCATCTTGCCAAAGATTCTGCCGTCTTTGGAGGTGATTCCCTCAATGGCGAGCGCCGACGTGTTGGGGTTGAACCGGATGTCGTAAGTCGGGTTTCCGTCATTGTCGACATACTGGGTGGCAACTTGACCGTTTGCAATCAGCTCGTCGAGCAGGGCCTGCGGGGCGATGAACCGCCCCTCGCCGTGGGAAATCGGAACACGGTGGATTTCTCCGACCTCGGTGTAGGCGAGCCAGGGGGACTTGTTCGACGCGATACGGGTGTTGACCATCAT
>CBCSOX010000254.1:0-3392 GCA_965141735.1 uncultured Oscillospiraceae bacterium
ATATAGCTGAGCACCTCGTTTGCCTGCTCCTCGGTCATATCGTAGGAAGAGTTCAGCCAGTTTTCAGCCTGGTTGATGTACTGAGAGGGAATGTTGTAATGGATGCCGTCCACGGTCGCACCTGCACGCAACTCGTCCAGAACCGCTTTTTCATGTGAATTGATTCCAGCTGCAAAAACAGGAAGCGCACATACGGTCAGCATCACTGCCGCAGCCAGCCCGCAAATTATTTTTTTCATCGATTTCATGCTGCATTTTCTCCTTTGGATAAAAGGGTGGATTATCGGAGTTTCCTATTCATTATTATACCAGAAAATCAGCATTTGTAAAGCCTCCTCTCCCATTTTATCAATTTTTTCCTAGATACCCTTCTTTTTAACTATGATTTTTTATGTAACTTATAGTACACTACTGGAAATTATATATAAAATGCGTTATAATAGGGAAATGAAACATGCAAGGCGGTGATTATTTGTGAAAAAAGAGTATATCATTGCGCTGGATCAGGGCACCACGAGCTCCAGGGCAATTGTCTTTGATTCCAGTCAGCGGGTGGTTGAATGCGCGCAAAAAGAGTTTCAGCAGCTGTACCCGCAGGCAGGTTATGTCGAGCACGACCCGATGGAGCTCTACGCCTCACAATCCGGAGTGCTCACTGAGGCGCTGGTGCGCAGCGGGATCAGCGCAGAGCAGGTCGCGGCGATCGGCATCACCAACCAACGCGAAACAACCATTGTGTGGGACAAGGCGACCGGGTTGCCAATCTACAACGCAATTGTCTGGCAATGCCGCAGAACAGCCCCGATTTGTGAGGTAATCCTCAAATGTGGCCTGGGGGAGTACATACGCCAGGCGACCGGCCTCGTGGTAGACGCCTATTTCTCCGCGACCAAAATACGATGGATTCTCGACAGGGTCCCCGGCGCGCAGCAGCGGGCCGAGCGCGGGGAGCTGCTGTTCGGCACAGTTGACAGCTGGCTTGTGTGGAAACTCACCGGTGGAAAGGTGCACATCACCGACTACACCAATGCGTCCCGCACCATGTTGTACAACATCCGCACCCTCGAGTGGGACGACACCATCTGCAAAGCACTCAACATCCCCAAGTGCATGCTGCCCGAGGTGCGCAGCAGCAGCGAGATCTACGGTTCTATGAACCTCACCGGTGTACAGGTCCCCATCGCAGGCATTGCGGGGGATCAGCAGGCGGCGCTCTTCGGTCAGGCATGCTTTGTGAAGGGGGAGGCAAAAAACACCTACGGCACCGGATGCTTCCTCCTCATGAACACTGGAGATCAGTTCTGCCAGAGCAGCAACGGCCTGCTTACCACAATCGGCATCGGGCTCAAAGGCCGCATTTCCTATGCGTTAGAGGGGAGCGTATTTGTGGGCGGTGCAGTCGTACAATGGCTGCGGGATGAGATGAAATTTGTGGAGAATGCGCGGGACGTCGAGTACTACGCCCAGACGGTGGAAGACAACGGAGGGGTGTACCTTGTCCCGGCGTTCACAGGCCTCGGCGCTCCCTATTGGGACATGTACGCGCGGGGCGGCATCTTCGGCATTACCCGCGGTACAAAGCGCGCCCACATCATCCGGGCAGCGGAAGAATCGATCGCTTATCAGACGGATGACCTCATCCGCGGCATTGAGGCAGATACTGGAATAACCATTCCCCGCCTGCATGTGGATGGAGGTGCGAGCCGGGATTCCTTTCTTATGCAGTTTCAAGCCGACATCACCGGCAAGCCGGTCTGCCGCCCCAAAATTACCGAAACGACAGCGCTGGGCGCAGCTTACCTCGCCGGTCTCGCTGTTGGGGTGTGGGGCAGTCTGGATGAAATCAAAACCCAGTGGACACTTGAACGCGCTTATGAACCTGTCATGAAACCAGAAACCCGGGACAAACTGCTTCGCGGCTGGAGGAAAGCCGTTTCCCGTTCACTCGACTGGGAGGATCACGAGTAACAGGCTGTTAAGAACGTCTATTACAAGCAAATAACTGAAGAATTCGGGGACATGTGAGTCGGATTTCTCGGCTCTAAATTTAGAAAATTAACATTTGCGGAAAGTGGTTTGGGAAGGGAATCTCCTTTTTCCAAACGCATCAAATTTCTAAAATAATTTAACAAGACAGGAGGGGTGATATGCCCGGCTTGGTTGTAGAAGGGGGCGCCTTCCGGGGCGCCTACACCGATGGTGCGCTCGACGCACTGCTCGCGCACAACATCGAATTCCCCTATATCATTGGAGTGTCAGCAGGCATCAGCAACGCCTACTCCTACGCCTCAAAACAGTTCGAACGCAATTGGAAGATTCTTGAACAGTACCGGGGCGACAAGCGCTATTTGGGGGCGCGCAATTTTCTGACCTGCAAAAGCCTATTCGGGCTCGATTTCATCTACGACGAAATCCCAAACAAGCTCATCCCCTTTGACTATGAGGCACTGCGCGCTTATCCAGGCAAGCTGCTCGCTGGGGTGACCAATGCGCGCACTGGAAAAGCAGAGTATTTTGAACCTGATTTTTCCGACCGAACTTTTCAAATTCTGCGCGCAACCTGCGCGCTCCCCCTCTTTTTTCCGGTGATGCGGGTCCGGGGCAAAGAATACTACGATGGCGGCATGGCTGACCCGATTCCAATCCGGCGGGCAATCGACGACGGCAACCGGAAAAACCTGATTATCCTCACCCGGGAATCGGGTTATCGAAAGACAGCAGGGCGCTCCACCAAGCTGAGCGCCGCTGCGATCGGCCGCCGATACCCTGCGCTCAAAGAGGTTGTGCTCCATCGGCATATCGGTTATAATAAAACAGTAGCCCTCTGTGAAAAACTCGAACAGCAGGGACAAGCGGTGATTCTGCGCCCCTGCGCCAACATCAATGTCGGCCGTTTTGAAGGGGATATCACCAGACTCAGACGGCTGTATGAAGCGGGTTATGCAGATGCGGAAGCGAAACTGGAACAAATACGGGGGCTTTTTTAAATGGCAGAGTATCTCAACAAACGTTTTTCCGACCAGGATTGGGGAGAAATGCAAATCGAGGGTGACAGCTTTACCCGCTGTATCTTTGACGGAGCAGACCTCGACGGATGGACAACCCGCCGCTGCACCTTCAACGAATGCAGCTTTGCGTTTGCCGGCCTCAGCGGCAGCATACACGATCACAGCGCGTTTCTCAACTGCAGATTTGAACACGCCAACCTGTTCAGCGCTGAATTCCTCAGCTGCAAGTGCACAGGAAGCGTATTTGCCCAGGCGGAAATCGCGGGGCTGACCATAGCAGGCGGTGATTTTTCCTTCACCGTACTGTGTGAACTTGACCTGAAAGGCAGCAATCTGAGCGGCATCAATTTCTCTAACGCCGACCTGCGGGAGTGCAATTTAGAA
>CBCSOX010000255.1:0-3346 GCA_965141735.1 uncultured Oscillospiraceae bacterium
AGGCGCTCGACACCCTCTCGAAAAATGGGGCACCCATTGCAGTCTACGGCATCACCCCTTCCAAGCAACCGACCTACAGCGACGGCGACTACGCTGCCCTTGACGCGCAGGTCGCGGCGCTCGCCTCCGACATCACCGCGCGGGAGAACAGCCCGCTGCTCTCCGACGCATCCGCATTGATCCGCTTTATGGAGAAACACACCACTCCCGACGTCAGCTACGAGGCCAACGACGCCCTCAACTTTATCCGCCGCGACTACGGCGCGATGGGCGACCTCATGTTTGTGCGCAACACCTCTTCTGATGCAACCAACTACACCCTTACCTTTGACAGCTCTGTCACCAAAGCATACCTGCTCGACGCGCGCACCGGCGAAATTCATGAGACCGCTGTGAGCGGCGGCAAGCTCAGCGGCAGCCTTGCAGGACTTGATTCTGTCGTTCTCCTGCTCTCCAAAGAGGAGGTATTCGGCGCGAACCAGCTGACCGCAGGCAACCCGCTCGCCGCACAGCAAACCACAACCGCCGCAGATCTCACCGACTGGACGCTCAGCGTGTCAGGCGAAGACGTCAAAGACTACACCGCTTCAGGCGAAGCCGCGCTCGGCCTGTGGCGGGACAACGACTCCCTCAAATACTGCGCAGACCCCGGCAGCTACACCACAACCTTTACGCTCGACACCGTTGACCCGACAAAGGACTACATTCTCAAACTCGGCACGCTCTACGGGGTTCCCGAGGTTTCGGTCAATGGCAGTGCATTCACCGCGGTGCCCCTCGCACCCTATGAACTCGACATCACAAACCTCGTTCAGGAGGGAGAAAACACCGTCACAGTCAAACTCACCGTGGCCCTGCGCAACCGCCTGATCGGCTATGCGCTGAACGGCGAGGACGGAAATGGCCTCAACGCCGACCATTACGCCCAGTTCAAAGCGGGAGCGCTGTGCAAAACCGGCATGACCGGAGTGGGAACACTCACCGCAGTCCAGACCGACCGGACGGTTGACCCGGACAGCAGTCCAAGCTCTTCGAGCTCTGTCCCCTCCTCCTCGGAATCACAGGCTCCATCGAGCTCCTCCCAGGATGGCGATCTCCCGCAGACCGGTGAGAAATCCCCCCTGCTGATCGCACTGCTGCTCACCGGCTCCGCAGCTGCAGCTGTTGTGCTGATGCGGCGCACAAAAACAAACTAACATCTTTTCTCTTTGTTCTCTTCCGCAATCAAATCCCTTTTGAAAAACCAGGCGCAAAGATTTGTGCCTGGTTTTTCCTGTTCTTTTTTGAAACTCCTGAGAGCGCTCCGCTGCTGAAAAAAGCAATTTTACAGGCTGGTAAACCCCCTGATTCCCCTGTCTCCATTTCACGCCCCTCTGAGCTCTCCAAATGACAGCTGAGTACAGTTGGGCGGCGGTACCTGTCCCAGCCAGTTCAACTTGGGCGGATTTTTGTAGGCCTGCATATCGTCCCGCCCAATTATTTTATCCATTTGAATGCATTTTCCAATCAGGTATGTAAATACAAATAACTTGATTATTCCCTGTTTACTCCTATATTTCGTTCTTTTCCCCTGTTTTAAGGGGAAAAAGCTGTTCTTTTTTATCAAAATATGATATAATTAATTTGAAAGGAAAAAATTCGGCTTGACCGTTGTCAAAACTGGTAATCAAACGGCGGTTTGCCAGAATTTTCAGAAGGGGGAAAGAGACACCGCAGCGGTGGTTGAAACGTCTTTGGGATACTGGGTAAAATTCGTTTTTTGAAATGCTCACAGCTGCAGAGAAACGAGGCGCGCAGTCCCGGGGGCTTAGTTTCAGTTGCCCGAGGGGAGCGGTGTTTTGGTATTTGCTTATGGTTTTTAAAGACAAGTTTATACGCAACATGAAATGGCTATGGAGGGTATCCCGGGGATTCCGACTGCGCATTCTTCTGTACACTGTCGTGGGTGTTGCGAATTCATTTTTAGGGGTGCAGTCCATCCTCGCGATCAAAAGGGTGGTTGACATCGCGACGCTTTCCTCTGAGGGCTCCCTTAACTGGAGTATTTTTATCGCTGTAGCCCTGCTTCTTCTGCGGCTCGCCGTGGATGGAGGTCTGTCAATGTTCAACAGCAGGACGGTGAGTCCTCTCGCCAATCGCATCCGCCACATTGTAATGGAGGAAATTCTAAATTCTGACAGCCGTCAATCCGAAAAATTCAGCGGAGGTGATGTCATCACCCGGTGCAACAACGATGCCGGGGCGGCCACCATTCTCATGGCTATTACCATTCCCACGATGGTGGTCAACATCTCAAAACTAGTCATCTATGTGGTGTCGATGTTTCTGCTCGACGTGCCGATGGCAATTGCAGCGCTGTGCATTTTGCCGATTTCGGTATCCTTCACCTGGCTGTTTGCCAAAAAGGCGCACGCAACCAACCGCTCCTGCCAAAAGGCGAACAGCGACGACGCGTCGTTTATTCAGGAATGCCTGAAAAACATCCTCACAATCAAATCCTATCGCTACAAGCCTGGGATGCTCGACAAAATGGACCGGATCCAGACACGGCTCCAAACCTATCAAATTCGTCAGAACGACATCAGCGTTGCGTCCAGCACCGTTTCAAAGCTCGGCTTTAACGCGGGCTATTTTCTGTCTCTGCTCGTCGGTGTGATCTATCTGACCAAGGGAACCGCAACCTTTGGCACCATCACAGCCTTTTTGCAGATGCTCACCCAGATCGAGACCCTGATCCCAACGATCCTCTCGGCCGTCACTGGGATCACCAGCAGTTTTGCACAGGTTGACCGGATCCTGGAACTCTGCACGCTGACCAAAGAATCAACCGAACCAGAGATCCCGGTTCAGGAGTTCTCCGGCATTCAAATCTCCCATGTTGATTTTTCCTATCACGAGGACGAGTCGGTATTCCGCGATCTCTGCTGTTTTTTTAAGGCGGGCAAGATGACCGCTGTGGTCGGCAAAACCGGCTCGGGCAAAACAACCCTGGTCCATCTGTTGCTTGCGTTTCTGCGGCCCTCTTGCGGGAGCATCGCGTTTTCCAGCGGTTCAGGGGCCCAGCCGACGAGGTGCAATTTTGCCTGTGTCTCCCCCAGCAACGCAATTTTTGACGACTCCATCCGCAACCCCATCCGCGTGGCCCGGGAGGATGTGACCGATGAGCAGATCATCACTGCCCTTCAACACGCGCAGGCAGATTTTGTCTTTGATCTGCCCGATGGGTTGGACACCCGGCTCAACAGCCACATCAATGCGTTTTCCACCGGACAGCTCCAGCGGCTGATCATTGCACGCGCGCTGTGCAGCGACAGCCCGATTCTCTTATTTGACGAGGCAACTTCTG
>CBCSOX010000256.1:0-3304 GCA_965141735.1 uncultured Oscillospiraceae bacterium
TCACATGCAGGCAGTCAGGTGAATCCGCGGCGCACAGAGCCATCCGCTTAATGCTGCTCGGTTCCCCGCCTGACATGGTTCACGGAGTTCTGTCGCACAGAGCCCGGCTGCCTGCATGTCAAACTGTATCTTGAATTGCTTATCTATTATACTATACATTTCAAAAAAGATCAAGAGGAATTACAAAATTTTTGCTCACGGGCATGCTATTGAGGGGCTATTCTGTTGATAAAGGCATAAGAAAACTCACCGCCCCATGGCTGGTGAGTTTTCTTTTCTATTGGGGATGTCCACATGGGCACCCCTGCTCCCTGACACCGAGCGCCTACTTTACCGAAATTTCAAATTCCTGAATTCCCATGTAGCCCGGTGCAATTTCGTATTTTTCAAATGCAATCACCGGATTTCCCTGTTCGTTGATGTAAAAATTCTGATCGTCAGAGATGCCGGTGAAGCCTTCTATCCCGTCGGTACCATCAAAATAGAGGTTGTTCTCATCTTCCGCCTTGCGCTGCTCGATCTGCGCCCGGATGGAGTTGTCAGCGATCTCCTTGTATTTTGGTCCGAGCAAGTCTTGCAGAGTGATGTCCTTCCCCGTTTGGAGATCGACATTGTAAAAAAACTGCTCTACATTCGCGCTTGCAAATGTCTCAAACTTTGTGAGCACAAACGAAGCGGTGCGCTGATCGGAACACTTAATCTCGTAATCGACCGACACTTCGAGTTTGTGGTACTCGCTTTCCCTGCCCTCGTCCACATACAGCTGGTAGAGCTCTTTCGCCTCCTGTTCTGTGGAGGTGATGATCTCGTCTATCTTTTTCTGAATTTCGTTGTTGACCCGCTTTTCCAGCGTCGTATTGCCGGTGTTTGCAAGCTGGGGAACTTTCACATCAATCAGGCGGTAGTCATCGTGCTGCCGGTACTCTCTCCAGGTGATGACCCGGGCGAACTCCCCAAGAACCGGTATGTTGTAGACGCTCTGGGCAAATACTTCGCTTGCGTTGAGCGCAGTGGTGAACACAATGAGCAGACAGGCTGCCGAGAGCAACACTTTGCTGACCGCGCGGTGTTTTTTCCTTGGCGTGGCAGACAACGCATTTTCGATTGCGCCCTCGAGCTCTGCGGGAATTTCAATCGATTCATAATATCGTCTGGCTTTCTCAAATCGGTTCATGATACACTCTCCTCTATCAGCGGTTTTAGCAGTTGCAATGCGCGGTAGAGACGGGATTTCACTGTACTGAGATTTCCTCCCGTCACTTGGGCGATCTGTTCAAACGTCATATCTTCAAAATATTTGAGGATCACCACCGTCTTGAGCTGCGGTTCAAGCTTTCCAATCGCACGGTAAAGGTCGATTGCCTGTGGGATGTCCCGATCTAGGTAAACAATGTCGGCAAATCCTTCGTCGCTGAGCACCAGCCGTTTGTTTTTCCGCAGGAAAAGCAGGCTTTCGTTGACAAGGATCCGGTAAAACCAGGTTTTGAGATACTCCGGATTCTTAAGGCTGCCGAGGCTTCCCAGCGCCTTCATGACCGCTTCCTGAACGATGTCGAGCGCATTTTCCCGGTTTTTTACATAGCTGTAAGCAAGCCTGTAAAAATCCTGTTGATGTTCCCGAACATAGTCGGAAAACTCCTCGCGGCGCGTCGTTTGCTTTGCCTTAAACAAACGCAATCTCCCCTTCCCAGCCGTCCGCGGCATTGATGTCCTCTCCTGCAACCGTTTGGGATGGTTGCTGTGCATGCTGGCTCACGATCATATTGGGGTGCAGCAGCATCCAGCCGAACATTGCGATCACGAGGGCAAACAATCCAAGTCCAAGCGTGAGGGAAGCCCGTTTTTCCCTATTCATTCCAATCACCTGCTCTTTCTTATTTGGTTCTCTATTTGTTAGATGCAGGCGGATGAAAAAAAGTTGACCGCACCGCTTCTTTTTTTCAGGAGCGATTAAAAAAACAGTCCAAGCGTCTGATTGTGCCAAATAACGGTTTCAAAGGAGTTTGTCTCTCAAGAGACTTGCGCTGGAACACCGCACGCAATCTGCTCGACTTGTACCCAAATATTGTTTCATCCGTTTCGTTTATTTGGAAACTCAACACATGCTATCATACACTTCATCCGGGTGAAAACAACACAACAATAGAAAAGCGCCCATTCCCCAGAGGATGAGCGCCTTTCCATCTTTGTGTCCTATCTTTTAAAAATCCGTTTGTACAGCTCTCCCCGTTCCAGCACAAGCATCAGAGGAACACCGAGCCCATAGCAAATAACTGCCTGTCCGAGGAATACGCTTGCGAAATTCGCCCAGAAAACCGCTGCTGTAGCTGCGCCTTCACTGAAAAAGAAGGTGATCTCCATGCCGACAATCACTGCATTGACAATTACGGCGGGAAATGGACCGAGTATGTAGCGGACACGCTTGCTCTTTGATTTGCCGAGAGAATAGGTCATCACAGCGGCGATGAGCGAGGCCGCGGTTCCAAACAGCAGGTCCCACACGACCGTTTTACCAAGCGACAACCCAATGATGTTTGCGAGCAGGCAGCCGACGGTCAGGCCGGGCACCGCGACAGGTGTATACATGGGCAGGATGGTCAGCGCCTCGCTCACTCGCAGCTGCACCGCACCGTAGGCAAACTGCGCCACGACAAAGGTGAGCACTGCGTACATGGCGGCAATGAGCGCCGCCGCGACAAGGCTGTACACTTTTTTGTTTCTCATTTTGTTTTCATTGTCCTTTCGTAGTTTTGTTTAAAGTCAGGAGGTTGCGACTGACTCGGCGCGATCTGCGCCTTTTTTATTTTACCCCAGGGCAAAAAATTTGTCAACGGCCCAAGGACAAATCCTGCTGGTGAAAATTATAAAACAATGGAAAACAAGCCGGACTGGCCGTCCGGCTTGTTTGTATAACGCCCGTTTCAGTCAAGCCTGAGGACCGATTTTCCACACATAGGCAGGCTTTTGAGCAGTTGCTCGGCGCCTTGTTTTTTTGCGTCTCTGCGCGGTTGCCGGCTGCGCAGAGCTGTAAGAATAATGAAGACAGGCGGCATCTCGGAACAAAAGTGGTGCAGCCTATTTGTTGGCCTCTGCAGTACGCCGATTTGCAAACCGATAACCTGCGTAGAGAACAACGGCGTACACCGCTTCATATAGGAGCAGGATCGGCTTTCCGAGAGCACCGAAAAAAATAACGAGTGCGCCTGCGACTGCGAGCAACGGGATGACAACTCCTTTGACAGGGTGTTTCCTGCCCTCCAGCTTGATGACCTTGAAATACAGCACACAGAGCAGCACATAGTTG
>CBCSOX010000257.1:0-3263 GCA_965141735.1 uncultured Oscillospiraceae bacterium
GGTCTGGGAGTTCTGCACGTTTTTGTACAGCCGGTTGGTCAGCTCGTTGGAGCTCTCGTAGGTGCCGTCCATCTCAACCGAGGAGAGGATGAGGGATTTGACGTTTTCACAGGGGAGAGGCTCGTCCAGGCCGGTGATCTCGATGTAGCGGTAGCCGTGGAAGGTAAAGCTCGGCTCAATGGTCTGCGCGCCGTCCTTACAGGTGTAGAAGTCGGTCGACATCGCGGCGCGGTAGTTTTCCACCATCAGCATCCCGTCGATGTCCGCCTTGGTGTATTCTTCCAGATTGTCAGGGTAGAGGATCTCCGCAAAGCGCAGAGTGATCTCGTCGCCCGCCGAAACGCTGCCTTCCGGCAAATCGATCTGGGGAACACAGATGACGTTTTCGCCCATGTCATAGATGTAGGAACCGGAGCCGGGTCTCGACTCGCCCAGGCACTCTTTTGCAGTCAACACATTGACCACATGCGCGGGTTCGTCGTAGCGGGTGACCATCTCGTAGTTGGCGAGTTCCTCACGTGCGGGCGCAATCACAACGGAATCTCTCCAGCTGCTTGCGTCGTAGTCAGCGGTCGCCCAGCCGTCCACTGCTGCTTCGAGAGTCGCATCGTAGCGCTCGCCCTGGAAGTTGTCGCCGTAGCGGATCGGGCCGTTGCCGTAATAGTCCCAGGTGGCGTCGTCGGTGGTGATGGTTGCAGTGGTGCCGTCGGTGTAGGTGATGTCGAGTTTGGCCATGAGGGCCTGTTTGTCGCCGTAGAAGTTGTAGTTGGCCGCGGTGTAGGACTGATAGCCGCTCCACCAGCCCTCGCCGAGCATCGCGCCGATGGCGTTTTCACCTGTCTTGAGCATGTCGGTGACATCGTAGGTGTGGTAGGCGATGCGTTCGCGGTATTCCGAGTTTCCGGGGTTGAACCAGTCGTCTCCCATCCGCTCGCCGTTGATGTACATCTCATAAATACCCTGCGCTGAGACATACATTCTCGCGGAAGCAATCTCTTTGTCCGCATTGAACTCGGTGCGCAGCATGGGGGCGGAGCCGTAGCTCGGGTCTGCGTAGGAAACGATGCCGTTTTCCCCGCCGTTGACCGAAATGGTGTTGTCCTCGTTCACAGTGACGCCGTCGAGGCCTTTAAAGATCTCATAGGTTGCGCCGGTGTTTTCGTCAAACAGAATGCTCGAGTAAGCGCCGCGGTTGACGATGTGGATGTTTTCGTACACAGCCTGCTGGCCGGATTCAGCCGCAAAGCCGATTGAGTTGAGATTGGGGAAGCTATTGTAGTTGTGTCCGCTGCCCAGCGGGTTGAGCTGGCGGTTTTTGTCCACCGTCACGCCGTCAATCGCGCAGTTGATCTGGTTGATGTTCGAGAGGGTGGCAATTTGGATCGAATGTTTCGCGTGGGCGTTTTCCGCATTGATCACACTGCTCAGGTCAACTGTAAAGTCAGGCTCCGCCGCATCGTTTTCCACGCTCTGTCCCTTTACAGGCATGCCAACGACATAGATTTTGAGCACTGGAGCTGCGGGGTCCGAGACGTCAATCTGATACTTAAAGTAATTCTTTCCGCCTTTGCGCCAGATGTTGAGGTACTCGTTGTTGAGCCGGAAATCATCCGCTCCAAAAACAATTGAGGCGGAGGTGCTGCCTTCTGGAATTGTGAAGTCCATGTTCAGGTCAAACAGCGCTGCGGAAGCCGCGTCAAGGATCAGCTCGTCCGCGCCGACCCATTCCGCACCGCTCCACGCGTCAAGCGAGGTGCTCATCAGGCCGGTTTCAAAGGTTGCGGGTTCGGTGGTGTGCATTCCACCCGCATTGTCCCACACGGTGACAGTCCAGGAATAAGGGGTTTGTGCATCGAGTGCCTCCCCCTCGTACTCGATGGCGGAGGAGAGCTCACTCTCCACTCTGCTGCTGTCCCACACAACTGCACCGGTTTTTGCGTTGGTGATTTGATAGGCGGTCTGCATCCGGCCGATGACGTTGGACTCCATCTGCCAGCTGAACGACGGAGTTGCGTCGTCAATGCCGAGCGGATTTTCGAGCTTGTTTGTTTTGGATGCGGTGATGGAGGTGCTGCCGGTAATTGCCGCCGGGCCGACCGCGGAAACGGTCTGGAAAGCGACTGAAGTGATCATCGCCATCGAAACAAACAGGGCTGCCAGTTTCATCTTAGATTTCATACACTTCTCTCCTTTTCGTGATTAGTAATAAATTGTTGTCTTTCGACAAGCATATTATAGCGCAGATGTAAAAAAAGAACTATGTCCTGATCCAGAGTCATTTCCCCAAATTTTTGTCATGATCCGATACGTTTCCAATTTTCACCCTTTAGTTGACAAGTTATTGGAAGATTTGCTATGATAAAGACAAGGAGGGGATGCGATTGGTACAGGACATTGCGCAGCAGGTGGCTCAGGCCATCCGCAGCATCAAACAGAACCCGGTGCACATGGAAAAGATGATCGAGCGAGGGCGGGCAGCCCCCAGGAAAGCGGCGCAGGCTGGCTGCGAAGTCAAGCGGCGCGAGTGGCGAGAGGACCGTTTTTTCGACCCGGGCGAGGATATTACCGTTTATGTGGATTTTTGCAGCGACAAGTATTTTGTGAAGACCGACCCACTCGAAAAGCGGAGGGAAACAGGGAGAAAACACCTGCACACCCACGAGTTTTTTGAACTGATCTACGTCTATTCGGGAACCTGCTACTGCAATTTCAGCGGGGCGGAATTCTGCCTTAGCCAAGGGACGATCTGGATTTTCAACACCCAGTGCGCGCACAGCGTGGTGATCCCGAACGACGGCTCCACCCTGGTCAACATCTTACTGCGCAAGTCCACCTTTTCAAGTGCAATCCTCAACATGATCCAGGACAACGATCTGTTTCTCGATTTTTTCCTCAAATCGATCTATGACGCCAACACCCAGCCGCACCACATGCAGTTTCAGGCCCAGCCGGGGAGTGAAATCGAGTTTTACATCTTTAAAATCATCCTCGAATACGCCAACCAATCCAATTACCGGCAGAGCATCATGAAGCTAATGCTCTCCACCCTGCTCACCGAGCTTGCGCGGGACTATCAGCTGCGCTCCGAGACAAAGGACAAGACGGCGAGCATCGACATCCTCAACATCATCGCCTACATCAGTGACCACTACACCGATGTCACCCTCAAATCCACTGCTGAACATTTTCACTATTCGCCGGATTACATTTCAAAGTGCATCTACAAATACACCGGGTATTCCTTCCTCGAGTACATGAAGCGC
>CBCSOX010000258.1:0-3215 GCA_965141735.1 uncultured Oscillospiraceae bacterium
CCCTGGGCACCCTGATTAAGAGTCAGGTGCTCTACCAACTGAGCTAAAGGTGCAACTTGGAGCGGGTGATGGGAATCGAACCCACGTAGCCAGCTTGGAAGGCTGGAACTCTACCATTGAGCTACACCCGCACAGTGGAGCGGTAGACGAGATTCGGACTCGCGACATCCACCTTGGCAAGGTGGCACTCTACCACTGAGCTACTACCGCATAATGGTGCGGGTGAAGAGACTCGAACTCATACGCCATAGGCAACAGATCCTAAATCTGCCGCGTCTGCCATTCCGCCACACCCGCAAGCCATAAAATGGTGACCCATTGGGGATTCGAACCCCAGGCACCCTGATTAAAAGTCAGGTGCTCTACCAGCTGAGCTAATGGATCAAAATGGCTGGGGTGGCAGGATTCGAACCTTGCGAATGCGGGAGTCAAAGTCCCGTGCCTTGCCGCTTGGCGACACCCCAACGTCCCTGCATGAACAGCAGAAAAAAGTGGGGTGAGTAGTGGGGCTCGAACCCACGACCTCCAGGGCCACAACCTGGCACTCTAACCAACTGAGCTATACCCACCACAATGGCGCGCCTGGAGGGATTCGAACCCACGGCCCACGGCTTAGAAGGCCGTTGCTCTATCCGACTGAGCTACAGGCGCAGGCTTCGCTGTCCTCTGATGACGCTGCGGCGTTCCCGCTGACGAGAACTAATTATACAGACTCAGCATGCTTTTGTCAATAGGTTTTTTGACATTTTTTTGAATTCTTCTGAAAAATTCAGCGATCTTTTGAAAAAAGCAAGCCATTGCGTTATTTTTTATCTGTATTCTTTAGAGAATATCTTCGATGCGCACTTTTTCCCCATCAAGAATCATCAGGCTGGCACGTGCAGCGCCTCCCCTGCATTGATTGCCAGCAGAACCTGAATTGAGCAGGAGTACGCCATAGGCATATTCACAATGAGGTTCATGTGTGTGACCGAACAGTGCGATATCTGCGCCGTTATCCTTAGCCCGGTAAGCAAGCGTCATCAGACTCGGAAATAGATGGCCATGCTCCATCCAGATCTTGTGCTTGTCAAGTTCAATGAGCAGCTGATCCGGAAGCATGGATGCCAGATCATTATTCCCGCGAACTGCGTAGAGAACGGGTTGATGCGGCATCTTCTCTAACTGATCACGCAGAAACATCGCGTCCGATGAGATGTCGCCTAGAAAACAGGCGGCATCAATGTGCCCCATCTTGTCAAGCAGCTTTTCCAGCGCGTCTCGATCCCCGTGGCTGTCGGAGAACACGCCGACACGGATCATTGCTGCTCCTCCAACGCGCGGAGAACAGCTTCAATACCACGCTTTCTGTGGCTGATTGCGTTTTTGCATTCGCGTGAAATTTCCGCGAAAGTCTCCCCTGTTTCACATAAAAACAATGGATCGTAACCAAAGCCACCCTGCCCTCTTGGCTCATTCAGAATTTCCCCTTCGCATGTGCCACGGCAAATAATGGGCGCATGAGCGGGACGAACCAGTGCAATGGCGGCGACATAACGCGCTTTTCTTGGCGCGGGGACACCTTTTAGATTGTGCAGGAGCAACGTATTGTTGGCGGCGTCGTCGCCGTGACGGCCGCAATAGCGTGCGCTGTAAACACCCGGCGCGCCGCCCAGTGCGTCCACCTCCAGCCCGCTGTCATCAGCAATGGCTGCGCTGTTGCCGGCATTCATTACATAATTCGCCTTAATGAGCGCGTTTTCCTCAAACGTTGTGCCATTCTCTTCGATGTCAACGTCAATTCCTGCTTCGCGCATGGAGACGATATCGAATTGTTCACCGAGAATTTCTCGAAATTCCCGCAGTTTGTTTGCGTTGTTGCTGGCAACAATCAAACGCATTTTCTGTTTTTCCATATGCTTCTGCCTTTCTTTTTGCAAGAGGTTTTATCAAAAACAGTATATCATAATTCGGCGGTAAAGAAAAGAGCCGAAACGCCCGATGCGTCCGGCTCTCCGCCTATTCAATCATCATCACTTCAGGATAACTGTTTTCCACATCGCTGGCAATATTGGCAAATGTCGGCACATCTGTCACCGGAAGTTGATAGGGTTTTCCGTCAACCAAAATCCGGACTTTTTTAATACCAGGATACCGCGTGCAGGTCAGCATCAGTGCACGCATAGCTTGAACGCCGCCGTCGCTTTGTTCGGCAATCTTGGTGAAATCCCCACTGAAATTGATGGTGATCACACCGTCGCTGATATCGATGCCAAGCAGCTGCACGCTTTGATCGAGAGGTGTTTCCAGCCCACTGTCTGTTTTTGGGCCTCGCAGAAACTCAAAGACAGCGGTTGCAACGTCTCCGGTTCCATATACCGTTCTGGAAATCGGTACAAGCAGTCTGCCGTCCTGCGCTGGAAAGAAGACTTGAATTTCATCGCTGTCTGCAAATGTCGCAGCGCTGTCTTCTTCTGCGTTCAATCCGACACGCGTATAGGAACCGCCGATATTTGTTCCGTGCGTCAATGTATTGCGCGCTTTGCCGTCAATTAGAAAATTAACGTCATTTACGGTGTCAAACTCTGTCAACGCCCAAACGATTGCCGTGCGCATGTTTTCTTCCTGCTGTTTATCCTCGGCGTTTAACGCCTGTGCGCTCATGTCTACGCGGGCGTGTCCTGCTGAAATATCCAAATCAAAGGTTGTTCCTTCAGGGACGATGGGTACAAGTCCAAGCCGAGCGGCGTCCATGTCGTTTCTTGGGTTTTGAACCATCAGTTCGAGCGTGGCCTTGGCAATGCCATCTTGCCGGGCAACATCGCGCTGAACGGGCACAAGATAGCCGTCTCCGTCTTCATAATAGACGACTGTTTGCCGCGTATCTTCTGTTTGTGTGGTTGAAACGCTGACTTCCGGGATTTCATTCAGCGGCTCTTCGTAAGGTTCATTGTTTGTGCTGGTGCGCTTGAGCGAAAGCAGCAACACCAATGCCGCCGAGCTGATGATGAGCGCGCGCTCGACCGCTTCGCGCCGAATTTTGATTTTCGGCCATTTCACAAGCCATCACTCCTTGTCGGTTCATTTCCGCCCCAGTTTATGACCCGCTTTGCGTGCGCATGCCTGCTTTCCTCTGTGCTGTACGTGCAAAAGATGATATAATATCCAGCAGACCGACTCATAGAGTTTGGACGAGCTGCGCACGCGCCGTGAACGTGGAAGCTGCAAGTGCGCTT
>CBCSOX010000259.1:0-3196 GCA_965141735.1 uncultured Oscillospiraceae bacterium
AATTGTTGCTCCGGCTGACGGCACTGTCACCAGCGTTCTCGTGAAAAAAGGCGACTCGGTCAATTCCAACGACGTTCTGATCACCATCGCATAAATTAAAGGAGGGAAAACCATGGCAAAGGTTAAAATTACAGAAACCGTTTTGCGCGACGCCCACCAGTCCCTCATTGCGACTCGTATGACGCTCGACGAGATGCGTCCGATTCTGAGCACGATGGATAAGGTCGGCTACTATTCCGCCGAAGTATGGGGCGGAGCGACCTATGACGCCTGCCTGCGCTTCCTCGATGAGGATCCGTGGGAAAGACTGCGCGTCATCCGCAAGGAAATGCCCAACACCAAGCTGCAGATGCTCTTCCGCGGTCAGAACATGCTGGGTTACCGCCATTACGCCGACGACGTTGTCGAGTACCTCGTACAGCGTTCCATCGCAAACGGCATCGATATCATCCGTATCTTTGACGCGCTCAACGACGTGCGCAACCTTCGCACCGCGATCAAGGCGGCGAAAAAGGAAAATGGACACGCGCAGGTCGCGATTTCCTACACCACCGGCGAAGTGTTCACGGATGAGTATTACGTCAACTACGCAAAACAGATTGAGACAGAGGGCGCAGATTCGATCTGCATCAAGGATATGGCGGCGCTGCTCACCCCTTACCGCACCGCTGAGCTTGTCAAAGCGATTAAGGGCGCGGTCAAGATTCCGGTTCAGCTCCACACCCATTACACCTCCGGCCTCGCGTCGATGTGTATCATGAAGGGCGTTGAGTCCGGCCTCGATATGGTCGACACCGCGATGTCCCCGCTTGCAAACGGCACCTCCCACGCGCCGACCGAGTCGATTGTCGCCGCGTTCCAGGGCACCGAGTACGATACCGGGCTCGACCTTGTTCTGCTCAACGAAATCCGCGGGTTCTTTATGAAACTGCGTGAGAAATACATCAAATCCGGACAGCTCGACCCGAAAATGCTTGCGGTTGACGCGAATGCGCTCATCTACCAGGTGCCGGGCGGCATGCTCTCCAACCTCCTCTCCCAGCTCAAGCAGGCTGGAAAAGAGGACAAGCTCACCGAGGTTCTCGAGGAAGTTCCCCGCGTCCGCAAGGATTCCGGGTTCCCGCCCCTCGTCACCCCGACCTCCCAGATTGTCGGCACCCAGGCGGTGTTTAACGTTATCATGGGCGAGCGTTACAAGATGGTCACCAAGGAATTCAAGAGCATGGTCAAGGGCGAATACGGCAAAACCCCAATGCCGATCGATCCGAAGTTCCGCAAGAAAATTCTTGGCGACGAGAAGCCGATTGACTGCCGTCCGGCAGACCTGCTCAAGCCTGAGCTCGACAAGCTCCGCAAGGAGTGCGCAGAGTGGTCGGAGCAGGAGGAGGACGTCCTCAGCTACGCCCAGTTCGGCCAGGTTGCGGAGAAGTTCTTCGAGAAACGCCGCAACAAAAAAGTTGGCATTGACAGCGCTCATTTCGATAAAGAAAACAACGTGCACCCCGTATAAAACAGTTCGGCCGGCGAGAATTCGCCGGCCGTTTTGCTTATTCGCTTCAGCGGGACAAAACCCCTGATACAACGGGGGATCAGTAGAAAAAAACGCAACTGGCTTTTTACGAGGAAAGTGTTTTTGATGTTAAAAAATGATCGGGAACCACTGTCAATCCTATTTGTCCGTTTTTTAGGTAGTAGGGCATGTGGTGTTACAATTTGCTTTCCTTAAAGGGATCAAGCGGCAGAAGGCTCTTCCAGGGTACATGCGTACTGCCGGCTTACTTGGTGGTTTGATTAGAAAAACTTACTTCAGATGCTTGTATTGTTTACGAGGCAATTTGGACCCCAGGCAAATGGCCCGTTTTCATCTGTTTTTTCATTTCTGATTTCACATAGGTAGCAATCGAATCAAACGCGTTCAATTGCACGAGTTCTTCCTGCGCTGGTATCGACAAAACACGTTGCAATTCCTTCCTTGAGCAGTCTATCTTCTAGTTCTGCCGTTTAATGCTGGGGCATGACAAAGCCATCCAATGCTTGATTCAAAAAATCGTTGAGCGGCTTCATCTTTTGAAATAGTTCTGCCAGGATTGATAGTTCGCTTTCAAGGAGTTGTTGATCGCTCACATGATATTCGAGATCCCACGACTTGTGTTTGATGTATTCGGCCAGCGGGCTTTCTTTGTCATAGCCCCGCGGTACATTTTTGAGCTTTTCGCCCTCCAACACGAAATTTGCAGTAAACTCTGGGGCGTGTAGGATGCTTTGAAATTCCTGCACATGCTGGATTATGTAGTCGCGCACCATTTGAGTGGCTTGTGGGAATTGACTTGCAAACAACCCACCCCCCAAAAAGGAATTGCCAGGGCTGATAGAGATATAGTACCCCGCTGGGATAGGTTTTTTTCCCGCAGTGGAGATGTGCGCCCGAAATGCTGTGTGGTAAGGCGATTTATCTTTGTCAAACCGTGTATCCCGGTTCAGTCTGTAAATCAAATCCTCTGCTCGCAAAAAAGCAACAGAGGGGTCATAGGCAGCGATCTTCCTGGTTAAATCTTGAATCAAGGCTGTAAATTCACTTTTGGCCTCCAAATACTCTGCTCGGTGGCCTTTCATCCAATCCAAAGAATTATTGGCGCTCAGATCCTTTAAAAATGTGAGTGTTTTTTCTACGTTCATTTGAGTCTCCTTTCTAAAACCCCTGAATCGCTTTCATTTGGGGTGATTGATATAGTTTTAACATAAAATCTTTTTCTGAAACCGGGGAATGATAGGCTGGTAGATCGGAAAATACCTCTGCCAGCTCTTCTAGAGTGTCCATTTCCTTTTTGCAGGCCATCAGCGTGTTTCGATCACAGAGTTTTAATTGGGTATATTCCTTTTTCTGCGGATTGAGCCGTTTGTTTTTTACTGCATAGCCAATTCTGTCCTGACAGCGACAAAATCCCGTTTCGGTCAGGCCGCAGTGATGGGAGAGAAACTCTGCCATTTTTTTGCGTGCGCGCGAAAGCTTTTGCCGGTAATTTTCCGGTGTCATGTCCAGAATTTCAGCAGCGATTCTGCTGTCAATCCGAAACATCGTGCCCAGAATAAAAACACACCGCGTTTTCGGGTCAAAGCACTGGAGCATGACGTTGGTACACGACAATTTGAGTTCCAGCGCCAATTCTTCCGCATCCGTACGCAACTCGTGGGTATT
>CBCSOX010000260.1:0-3170 GCA_965141735.1 uncultured Oscillospiraceae bacterium
GCGGGGATGAGCCGGCTCAACCAGGCCAACGTCCTCGCGATGAGCGGGCGGGCGATCGAGGCGGCGGGGGATGTAGATGTGCTGCTGCTCGACAAGACGGGCACCATCACCCTCGGCAACCGCCAGGCGAGCGAATTCCTGCCCGTCGGCGGGGTGTCGACCGAGGAACTCGCCGACGCGGCACAGCTGAGTTCCATCGCGGATGAGACCGCAGAGGGGCGCAGCATTGTGATCCTCGCCAAGGAGCAGTTCGGCATCCGCGGGCGGGATCTGCACAAGCTCGGCGCCAAGTTCATCGAATTTTCAGCCAAGACGAGAATGAGCGGCATCGACGTCAACGGCAGCGAAATTCGCAAAGGAGCGGCGGAGGCGGTCAAAAGCTACGTCCTCTCCAAGGGAGGCCGCTATCCGGACGAGTGTGAGCAGATCGTGCAGCAGGTGGCAAACGCGGGCGGCACCCCGCTCGTCGTCGCGCGGGATGACAAAGTTCTCGGTGTGGTCCACCTCAAAGACATCGTCAAAAACGGGGTCAAGGAAAAGTTTGAGGACCTGAGAAAAATCGGCATTAAGACGATTATGATCACCGGCGACAACCCGATGACCGCCGCGGCAATCGCAGCCGAGGCGGGGGTGGACGACTTCATGGCGGAGGCGACCCCCGAGACAAAGCTTGAACTGATCCGCAAGTACCAGGCAGAGGGGCACCTCGTCGCAATGACGGGGGACGGAACCAACGACGCCCCGGCGCTCGCTCAGGCCGACGTCGCGGTCGCCATGAATTCGGGCACCCAGGCGGCGAAGGAGGCGGGCAACATGGTCGACCTTGATTCGAGCCCCACCAAGCTCATCGAGGTGGTCAAAATCGGCAAGCAGCTGCTCATGACCCGCGGCTCCCTCACCACCTTTTCGATTGCTAACGATGTCGCCAAGTATTTTGCGATCATCCCGGTGCTGTTTGCGGGGATCTTCCCCCAGCTCGGCGCGCTCAACATCATGCACCTCACAAGCCCGGTGTCGGCGATTCTTTCAGCTATCATCTACAACGCACTCATCATCGTCGCGCTCATCCCGCTCGCCCTCAAGGGAGTCAAATACCGGGAGGTGCCGGCTGGAAAGCTGCTCAAGCGCAACCTGCTCGTCTACGGCCTCGGCGGTCTGGTGGCTCCGTTTGTCGCCATTAAGGTCATCGACATGATCCTCACCCTGTTTGGGATCGTGTAATGCATGCTGTTTCAGCAGGAATACCCATCAGGGGCAGAAGAGGCCCGCAAGGAGATGCATCCTGTGGCATTTGAGAAAAAAGCCTTGATCCATACCGGATGGGCTGCAAACTGATACAATGAGGAAGGCGGAAATCATGAAAGAACAAACCAATCAAAAGAAAAAAGGCGTGCTCCTTCCCGCACTGATCTGCATGCTGGTGCTCACCCTTCTCTGCGGGCTGGTTTACCCGCTGGTGGTCACCGGTATCTCCCAGGTGGCGTTTCACAGCCAGGCGAACGGCAGCATCATCACCGTGACCCTCAAGGATGGGACCAAGGTGGATTACGGTTCGGAGCACATTGCCCAGACGTTCACCAAGCCGGAATACCTGATCGGGCGCGCGGCAGGGGACCAGGGCGGGGCGCCCACCAACCTCTCCCCCATGAGCGAGGAGCAACAGCAGCTGGTGCAGGAGCGCATCGACTTCTTCCACGAAATCGATCCGGACAACACCGCTCCCATCCCGCAGGAGCTCGTGACCAATTCGGGCAGCGGGCTTGATCCCGAAATCTCCACCGAGGCGGCGGAATACCAGGTGGCGCGCATTGCCCGGGAGCGGGGGATGCGCGAGGAAGACGTCCGCGCCGTCATAAAAAAATACACCAAAGGCCGCACCTTCGGCATCCTCGGCGAGCCGCGGGTCAACGTGCTCAAGGTCAATCTCGCGCTCGACGGCCTGCTCTAGGGCAATCGGTGGGTAGAATGGCACAAAAGGGGCGAGGAAACATGGTGAGAAACAAGGCGGAGGACGTCGGCGGACTGTCGCCCGCCAAGGAGGACAACGCCGTTACCGCGCCGTTTTTACCGCTGAACTTGTGTCATTTTATTCGCCAATTGCTTTCAGGGCTGACGAAACAATACGCTTGGGGTCTGCACTCTCCTCAAGCGTATTTGTTGTGTTGCCGGCGGAAATGAAAGCCGTATGCGTTCTCGCTGCATTGGAGCGGGGCCGGAAAATGCCCCATTCACAGCTTCAGTGCGCGGTGGATCTGACAAGCCGACCGGTTTGATGCCCATTTCGTTGGAGCGGCATGCTGCTGCGTTTGAGCCGCCAAGTTGCGCATAGATGCAGGAACAACCAGGAGGAAAAGAAATGATTCTCTACGACAACCGACCCGACCCGGACCAGCTGCTTGAGCAAGTGCAGCGGGCCGAGCAGAAGGAAGAGGCCCACAGCCGGCAGCCGGGAAAGCTCAAAATCTTTTTTGGCTACGCGCCCGGCGTGGGCAAAACCTATGCCATGTTGCAGGATGCCCACGACCAGCTGAATCAGGGGGCTGACGTCGTCGCGGGTTACATCGAGCCGCACACCCGCAGCGAAACCATGGCTCTGGTAGAAGGTCTCGAAGTGCTCCCGCCCAAAGTAATCCCCTATAAGGGAATCGAGCTGCGGGAGTTTGACCTCGACGCCGCGCTCAAACGCCGGCCCCAAATCCTCCTCGTCGACGAGCTCGCCCACTCCAATGCAGAGGGGGTGCGCAACAAAAAGCGGTACCAGGACATTGAGGAACTGCTCGCGGCGGGGATCGATGTCTACACCACGGTCAACGTGCAGCACATCGAGAGCCTCAACGACGTCATCCGGGAGATCACCAAGGTTTCGGTGCGGGAGACCGTGCCCGACTACATCTTCGACTACGCCGACAAAATCAAGCTCGTCGACATTGAGCCGGATGAGCTGCTGCGCCGTTTTGAAGAGGGAAAAGTCTACCGCGCCGACCGCGCCGCCGCTGCCATGAAGCACTTTTTTGTCCGGGAGAACCTCGACACGCTGCGGGAGATTTCGATGCGCCGCGCCGCGGACCGCATCTGTCGGGACAGCGGCAGCGCCCACGGCAAGCGCGCGGTGAACACCTGCCTGCTCGTCCTGCTCAGCGCTTCCCCCTCAGCGGTGAAAAACGTGCGGG
>CBCSOX010000261.1:0-3144 GCA_965141735.1 uncultured Oscillospiraceae bacterium
CTATTGAACTTGTTCTGGGCATCTGTTAAAATAGAACTGACAGATTATTCCTTTGAAATTGCATATTTTTGTGAACAAGAGACAAAACCTTGTTCGGAAACAGCGAAAATGAGGAGTGAAGAAAATGAGAAAAGTGTTTTCCAAGGCAATGGCCGCCCTGCTGGCGGCTGCGATGCTTGCCTCCAGCTTGCTGACAGCCACAGCCGCGCAGCGGCCTTCTTCCCTGGAGCAGATGAAGACTGAGTTTCAGCAGCCCCCTCAGGAGAAAAAATCCATCCCACTGTGGTTCTGGAACAAAAACATCTCGGAAATGGATGTGGACAAGGTTCTTGAAATCATGGAACGCTCGGCCAAGGAGAGCGGCTACGGGGGATTCGGCATCCTGCCCGAGTGGCAGAACGACTACATGAGCGAGGACTATTTCCGGTTTTACGGGGCGGTCCTCGAAAAAGCAGAGGAGCTCGGGCTCAAAATGTGCCTGTACGACGAAAACGGATTTCCAAGCGGCCCGGCCGGGGGACTGCTCGCCGCACGGTATCCTGAGTCGACTGCCAAGCGCATTGACATGATCTCCAAAGATGTGACGGACGGGTCCTCCGGCACACTCGACCTGCCGGGAGGCGCCTTTATGGCGGGCGTTGCGATGAACCTGGACACCAAGGAGCGTATTGACCTCTCGAATGGGTTTGTTGACCAGAGTACTGCGGAGTGGGTCGGCGTACAGGCCTCGAGCACCTTTGAACAGCTGACGGGTTACGATGCCTCCAAGCTGTTTGACGGCGACAAAGCTTCTCGCTGGAACTCGCGCTCCAACACGCCGCGCGACCAGTACGTCGAAATCCGATTCGCCCAGCCGGTGACCTTTGACCGGGCGTACCTGTATCAGTCCGACCTGGAGATTCTCCAGCGCGTCAACCGCTACAGCGTGGAGTATTTTGACGGCACCGACTGGGTGTCCGTTGCAGCTGGCGGCGCGCTCGGCGTGGAGGCGGCCCACCGCTTTGACGCCGTGACCACCGACCGCGTCCGCCTGACACTCGGCGATTTCGGGACGGACTGCGTCACCATCGGAGAATTCCAGCTCTTTGACGGGGACCAGCAGCTTGAGATTCCGGCAGAGGTTTACGCGCCGGTCAACAAGCTCCATTACGACGTCCCTGAGGGCAACTGGAAGGTGATGGGCTTTGTCACCGTCTCGGACAACTCTAATCACCTCGATTACCTCGACCCGCAGGCGGTGCAGAACTTTATCACCATTACTCATCAGGAGTACTACAACCGCTTTCCCGAGCATTTCGGCACCACGATCGACACCGCGTTTTACGACGAGCCCACCTTTATGACGGTCTCCGGGACTCGTTCCTGGACGCCGGGCTTCAACGAGGAATTCGAGGAGGCAAACGGCTACAGCCCAGAGCTTCTCTATCCCGCCCTGTTTATGGACATCGGGGAGGAGACTGCCTCGGCCCGTGCCGCGCTGTACGGAATGCGCACCGAGATGTTTGCCAAAAACTACATCGGGCAGATGGACGACTGGTGCCGCGCGCACAACATCAAATTACAGGGCCACATGATTTACGAGGAAGTCGTCAATCCGACGAGCATTCACGGCGATCTGATGAAGGTGTTCAAATACCAGGAAGTGCCCGGCGTGGATGTCATCGGCTACTACGGCTACACCCAGGAGGCGTACAAGATTATCTCCTCCTCGGCCAACAACTGGGACAAACCCCTTGTGATGACCGAAACCTACGGCGCGATCAACAACATGCCGGTCAATTACCTCTACAAAATCGCGATGGACGAGTACACCAAGGGCATCAACCGGATGATTCCCCACGCGGTGTGGTACGACGACAATCCGGCGGATGTCACCTTCCAGCCCGAGCTCTCCTACCGCAACCCGCAGTACGCGGCGGAGCTGCCGAAATACAACGACTACATCGGCCGGCTCAACACTGTTCTGCAATCCGGTCGCCATGTAGCGGACATCGGAATGCTCTACCCCATCTACGACCTCAACGCGAGCTACCAGATGGACGGCGGCCAGCACAACGATTCCCACTTTGACTACATGCAGATCGGCGAGCAGCTCTCCCGCAGCCTGCGCAAGGACTTCACTTATGTCCACCCCGAGGTGCTCGACGAGCGCTGCACTGTAGAGGGCAATGAAATCAACCTCAACAACGAGACCAACATTGAGAACTATAAAGTCATGATCATGCCGGGCGCCAAGACGGTGAGCCTGTCCAACATGCAAAAAATCAAGGAATTTTACGATAACGGTGGCAAGGTCATCGCGACCACCCAGCTCCCCTACCAGTCCGCAGAGCCTGGAAAGGATGCGGAAGTCATCGAGATCGTCAAGCAGGTTTTCGGCATCGACCCGACCCAGCCTGAACAGGAGTATGACATCAAATACAGTGCCTCGTCGATTTTCAATGAATCCTACTCTGCGGAGATGGCGTTTGACGGCATAATCGGGGACGGCAGCCGGTGGAACGCCGCGTCGCAGTCGGGCGGCAACCAGTGGCTCGAGGTGGACTTCGGAAAACCCACCACCGTCAACCGCACCGTGCTCACCGAAAATGTGCCCCACCTGCGCATCACCGACTACGAGATCCAGTATTGGGACGGTGCAAACTGGAAGACCTGCGCACGGGGAGATTCGGTTGGCTCCAAAAAGGAGAACACCTTTGAAGCAGTCACCACCACCAAGCTCCGCCTCTACGTCAACAAGGTGACTACTGACAGCCCTTCCATCGAAGAATTTGAAGTGTATTACAACGACAGCGAAAATCTTGCACTCGACAAGAGAGACACCAGCAACATCAACCAGAACGACAACGGCGGTAAAGCTTACTTCCTCAGGAAGAGAGCAGCGGCGTTGTTGGAGGGCACGCTCGACGACGCTCTGAGCGTTTACGACGTCGAGATTCCCGCGATCGAAAATCTCGCGGGCGGCAATTTCCAGTACATTCACAAGGTTGTAGAGGACACCGATATCTACTTCATCGGCAACTCTTCCGACACGGCGGTTGACACCACCATCCAGCTGCGCGGCAGCATCACCCCGTCGGTGTGGAACCCGATGGACGGCAACAGCTATACCCCAAGCTACACCCACACGACGGTGGACGGCGT
>CBCSOX010000262.1:0-3139 GCA_965141735.1 uncultured Oscillospiraceae bacterium
CCCTTGAGCGAATCCAAATCTTCCTGTTCAATCAGGCCGTCCTTGTTGGGCGGGACGTTGAGCAGCAGAGGGGAGCCGAGGCCAACCGAAGAGAAGTAAATGTCTGCAAGCTGCTCCGGGGTCTTGGGATGCTGGTTCGGGTCGTAAAACCAGCCCGAGCGGATCGAGACGTCGACCTCTGGGGTGGACCAGATGTCGCCGCCGGGATAAGGCTCTCCCTTGTGCAGATAAGCGGAATCCTCCTTGCCCTGCTGGTCGTACAGATCCCAAACATACTTTTTGTTGAGCGTTTGCCAGCTCTCGTCGTTGGCATAGCCCTGTTCGTTGCCCACCCAGCGCAGCGGCGCGCCATAGTTCTGCTGAAATACGATGTCGGGATTGAGGCGGAACAGGGTGTCCCACCAGCGCTGAATGTCGTATTTGGGGCGATTGTTGCCGCCATTTGCCCCGTCCATCCAAAATTCGACGATGCTACCATCCTGACCGCCGTAGTTTTCAAAAATCTCTTCCATCTGTCCGACATAGGCGTCGTTGTAATCCGGTTCGACATTCGTTGGGTAACAGGGCATGTTCTGATCCCAGGGGGAGAGGTACACCCCCATGTCCATGTCATACTTTTTGCAGGAGTCGGAGAGGTCGGCGAGCACATCCCCTTTGCCGCCCCGCCATGAACTGCTCTCAACCGAATGCTTGGTCCATTTGCTGGGATAGAGGCAGAAGCCGTCGTGATGCTTGGCCGTGATCAGTACTCGTTTCATCCCCGCATCCTTAAACGCGCTGACCCACTGGTCGGTGTCGAGCTTGTCCGGCCGAAAGAGATTTGGGTCTTCCTTGCCGTCTCCCCACTGTTTGCCGGTAAAGGTGTTCACCCCGAAATGGACAAAGGCGGCGAGTTCATCCTTGTAGTACTTCATCTGTCCAGCGCTTGGGGTTGGTCCGTAAGCCTCAGGTGGAGGCGGCGTCTCTGCAGCACTTGCTGCCACCATGCCGAGAAGGGCGATCTGCACCGCTGCGAGACACGCGGCAAATGCCTGAGTGATCAGACTTTTTCTCATTTTCATGCTCCTTTCAAAATTCTCCCGTTAGACGTTTGGCTGTGTTCCCATCGACCAATCACCTTTCATTATAGACCTCTTTGAAAGGAAATCTATCCCAGTTTTTGTGCATTTCCAGACGTTTTTTGTGATTTTTACCACATAAGTAATAAAATTAAGCTTATTACTCATTTTTTTCTGGAAAAATCACTACAAACAAAACACTCTGCGTTTGCACTGAACCGCCGAGGCAATCTCCTGCCCAGTTGCACCAGAATGGAACATGAAAAGCCCCGAAGCCCCCTGTGCAGGTACAGGGAGTCTTCGGGGCAGAATATCCAATTGAATCTAAAGTTGTGTGGTCTAATTGATTGCTGAATATGCTTTGAGCTCCTCGCAGATCGCGTGGATTACCTTTGAGACATTTTCGCTGTTTTTGCCGTTGTCATCCAGAGTAGGAAGCTTGCACTGGGACGAAATCCGCAGCTCGCAGCCCTCTGAGAGCTCCTTGATCTCTACCTTGACGAGTTCTCCCCACGAATTCATGCTCACCCCCGCCTTAAAGCTGAGGGAATCTTCGTCCGAACCTGCCGGGGCAAATCCTTTGAGCTTCGCCACTGCATCTGGGACAGCCAAAAAGATATCTTGTTTTCGATAGTTGGCGCGAAAGCGCCGGACGGTTGCTTTCATGGTGTTTCCTCCTCGGTCATCCCATCCATAACGATAGGAAAAATAAAAAATAAACGTGCAGTGGATAGAAAAGATAAAAAAAGTATTTCATTCCCCTTCCCCGCCTGCCGTTGTAAACGAGCAGCAGGGGGAGCGCGCCGGCACCCATCCACTGATAACCCTCAACAAAAGCGCCGCGCAGCCCGAGATCCACCCAAGCCGCCGCAAACAGAGCCCCGCCCCACAGGAGGAAACCCGCTGTGAGCAATTGCTTGTCCTCTGCAAAAAAGTGGCAGATCAGCCCCAACAAGAGGAGGGAAGGCCCGCCCTCGGCGGTAAATAAACCAGGCAATAAATCCCCAGCCAACGGTGCTGCCTGCGGCCAGAAAAAACCGACTAAAGTGGTCAGGCCAAACGAGAGAAGCTGCCACACAGCCAGCGTCATATACCGCTTCTGCTCTATCAGGGTGATGAAACCCGCCAGCAGGAAAAGGGCGGAAAAGATGTGGTTGTTCACCGGGACGGGCGCATTGGGAAACAGGCTGTTGAGGGTCAAATTGATGGCCCCCATTGCGGCAGAACAGCCGTAGAGCCGGGTGAGATAGCGGTTCCGGTTGGAGGTGTGGCGCAATCCTTCGCAGAGACAGAACACAAAGATGGGGGCGGACAGCCGCCCAACCCACCGTAAGGACAGCGGTGTTGCGGCAGGAAAAAACGCGCCGATGTGGTCTGTCACCATCAGGAGGAGTGCAATAAGCTTGAGTGCTGAACCGCTCACAAGATCCCTCCCAGCCAAAATCTGAATACGTCTAAATAATCCCGAACAATTTTCCACCGGATGAGAGCCCAAATTTTTCCCCGGGAAATACACACCTTTCAGTGGCGCTGGGCATTCTGCGCCGCACGACAATTGATTGCTCTACCTCTCAGCATACAACAGGCCAGCCAAAGAGAGCCAATACATGCCGCCAGATGGATGGTAAGCTGTTGTGCCACTCCGTTCACAGCAGCCCATCCCGAGGCAGTTTGGACAGCCTGATAAGCAATTGTCCAAACGCTTACAAAAAACATCAATCAATAGCAGTTGCATCGCTGTGCGCGGCGTTACCGCTTTCGGTTGAAACGGCTGTCTGTTCGGCAACTGCTTTCACTCAGCTCTCTGCGGGCAAACCGTCGCCCAGGGGGCAAAGACAGTGTGCTGCAACAAAGCAAACCCCCTGCTGCCAGGAGGTTTGCATACTGTATAACGAAATCCAGGTGTTCCAGCCCCCTAGATTTCGTCTTCGTTTTCCAGGTTGTTCCAAATCTCCTGCACATCGTCGTCGTCCTCGAGTGCGTCGAGCAGACGGCGCATCTTCACCTGGGACTCCTCCTCAGTGAGCGCTGTGGTGGTTGTCGGCACCTGTTCCACCTGAGCGGAGGCAAACGTGTAGCCC
>CBCSOX010000263.1:0-3136 GCA_965141735.1 uncultured Oscillospiraceae bacterium
CATCAGCGCTGCTCTGCTCGGCATCGCGGCGTTTGTGCTGATCTATTTCCTCATGCCGGGCAATCTTGGCATCTTCTGCGCAGTGCTCGCCGGGCTTTTGAGTGGAATCCTCATCGGCTTTACGACCGAGTTTTACACCTCAGACAGCTACAAGCCGACCCGCAGGCTCTCCGGAACCGCTGAAACAGGCCCTGCAACGGTCATCATCAGCGGCCTGTCGCTCGGCATGCTCTCCACCGTCTGGCCGGTGCTCATCATCGCGGCGGCGGTGCTCGTGAGCTTTTTTGTCGCGGGCGGCGCAGCGAACTTCAGCCAGGGGCTGTACGGTGTCGGCATCGCGGCGGTCGGGATGCTCTCCACCCTCGGCATTACCCTGGCAACTGACGCGTACGGCCCGATTGCAGACAACGCGGGCGGCATCGCGGAAATGGCAGAGCTGGGCGAAGAGGTGCGCGACCGCACCGACGCGCTCGATTCCCTGGGCAATACCACGGCGGCCACCGGCAAAGGATTTGCCATCGGCTCAGCGGCACTCACCGCCCTCGCGCTCATCGCGGCCTATGTCGAACAGGTCAAGCTCATTGCGCCCAACTATGCGTTCGATTTGAGCATCACCAACCCGCCGGTGCTCATCGGTCTGTTCATCGGAGCGATGACTCCCTTCCTCTTCGCGGCGCTGACCATGGACGCGGTGGGCAAAGCCGCCCAGAGCATTGTGCACGAAGTGAGGCGGCAGTTTAAAAAGATCACCGGCCTGATGGAGGGCAAGGCGGAACCGGATTACGCCGCCTGCGTGGACATCTGCACCAAGTCCGCCCAGAGACTGATGCTGCTGCCCGCAATCCTCGCGATTCTCATCCCGCTTGCGGTCGGGTTGATCCTCGGCGTCAACGGGGTGGCCGGGCTGCTCGCCGGAACAACGGTGACAGGCTTTGTGCTGGCTGTCATGATGTCCAATGCGGGCGGCGCGTGGGACAACGCAAAAAAATTCATTGAGGCAGGGCACTGCGGCGGCAAGGGCTCAGAGTCACACAAGGCGGCCGTGGTGGGAGACACAGTCGGAGACCCCTTTAAGGATACCTCCGGTCCGTCGATCAACATCCTCATCAAGCTCACCTCAATGGTCTCGATTGTCTTTGTTGGTCTGGTCGTCGCGGTTTCCCTCATTCATTAAAGTAAAGAGAGGCCCGGCCGGAAAGAGATTCCGTCCGGGCTTCTATGAATTGAAACGAAAAACTTGACTCACACCATCTGCGCTGTGAACGGCAGATCAAAACAGGCCGCACCAACCGCTCAGGTTGGAATAAATGACTGCTGGAAGCCGTATGCTAGGGAGGGCCTGATTCAATCTGGTACACAGACTGGGGGGCGGAGTTTAGGACAGTTCAAGGAAAAAAGCGGGCGAATATTACCGTATTCAGAGCATTTTTGAAGCGGAACTGTAAAAAATCCGTCCGCAGCATCTACACCGAGCCGTCAGGCGCGATTGATTCAGAGGATACCCTAGGATAAGAGTAAGAAAGGAAGTGCGCCATGCTGGAAAAAATAGATCTGACAAAAACGTTGTCCAAAGAGGACTATAAACAGAAGACCGAGAAACTCAAGGCTGATCTCGCGGGGCTTCAGCTGAAGATAAAGGAGAGCGCCCTGCCCGTAATCGTGCTGTTTGAGGGCTGGAGCGCGGCGGGCAAAGGCGGATTTATCTCAGACATGATCCTGACGGTGGACCCACGCTATTTCTCGGTCCATTCCACCGTCGCCCCCACTGAGGAGGAGCTGCGCAAACCGCGGCTGTGGCGATTCTGGAACAAGCTGCCCGAGCGGGGACAGATGGCGATTTTTGACCGCAGCTGGTATCAGGACGTTTCCATCCAGCGGGTAGAGGAGGTGCTCGAGGACGAGGACACCCTGCACCGGATGGACAGCATCAACACCTTTGAACGCCAGCTCACCGCGGACGGCTGCCTGATCATCAAATTTTTCCTGCACATCAGCCAGGAGGAGCAAAAGGCCCGGCTCGACAAGCTCGGGGAGAGCAAGGCGACCTCCTGGCGGGTGACTCCGCAGGACCGCAAGCGCAACCGACAGTACTCTCTCTACTACAAGGCGTTTGACGAGATGCTCGAATACACCGACACTGCTGACGCGCCGTGGCATGTCATTGCGAGCCACGACCGCAACAGCGCCATGGCGGAAATTTATCAGGTGCTGGTCGACAACATTCAGTACGCCCTTGACCACCAGGGAGAGGGGCGCATTGTTCCCCCAGCGCGGTTTGCGCGGGTCATCCTGCCCGAGCGGTTCCCCCTCGCCGAAATGCCCCCGTTCAAGGAGGTTGACCTGCACAAGTCGCTCGAACGGGAGGAGTACAAGGAAAAACTCGAAAAAGAACAGAAAAAACTCAAAAAGCTGCACAACCAGCTCTACCTGAACAAAACCCCGGTGATTATCGTGTACGAAGGATGGGACGCCGCCGGCAAGGGCGGCAACATCCGCCGCGTCGCCGCCGCGCTCGATCCGCGCGGTTATGAAGTGGTCCCAATCGCCGCCCCGAGCGGGGTGGAACGGGCGCATCAATACCTCTGGCGGTTTTGGAACCGTCTGCCCAAAACAGGGCACATCGGCATCTTTGACCGGAGCTGGTACGGGCGGGTCATGGTGGAACGGATTGAGGGGTTCTGCTCTGAGGAGGAATGGCAGCGCGCCTATCAGGAGATCAACGAGTTTGAAAAGGAGCTTTATGACTGGGGTGCTGTGATCGTCAAGTTCTGGCTGCACATTGACCAGGACGAACAGCTGCGGCGGTTTGAGGACCGGCAGAACACCCCGGAAAAACAGTGGAAGATCACCGATGAGGACTGGCGCAACCGGGAGAAATGGCCGGAGTATGAGCTTGCGGTGGATGAAATGATTCGGCGCACCTCCACCACATTCGCCCCATGGACCATCATAGAATCGCAGGATAAAAAATACGCCCGTATTAAGGCGATCAAAACGCTGATCCGGGCGGTTGAGCAGCGGTTGGGCGAGTAGCACAAATCGCGGGCATCAGCTGGATGCTAGGCTGATTCTTGCAATTTAACTTAGGAAATCATATACAACTGGTAAATTATGGATTAATTATTCTAAAATGTAT
>CBCSOX010000264.1:0-3117 GCA_965141735.1 uncultured Oscillospiraceae bacterium
AAAGAGCAATCGGACGAATTTGCGCACGCCATCACAACTGCGCATGACACGATTAAAAACTGTTCTGTCTGCCAAAACTATACTGACAAGCCGGTGTGTGACGTTTGTGCGGACGGCACGCGGGATAAGTCGGTGATCTGTGTGGTGGAAAGTCCAAAAGATGTGGTGGCGTTTGAACGCTCCCGCGGATTTAAAGGACTCTATCACGTGCTGCACGGGCTGATTTCCCCGATGGACGGCATTGGGCCGGATCAGCTCTTTATCAAGCAGCTGCTCGCCCGCATTGGCGATCCGCAGCAGGAGGTTCAAGAAGTCATCATGGCCACCAATCCAACGGTGGAGGGAGAGGCGACAGCGATGTATCTCTCCAAACTCCTCAAGCCGCTCGGCGTAAAGGTCACCCGGCTCGCTTACGGCGTCCCGGTTGGGGGAGAGCTTGAGTTTGCCGATGAAATGACCTTATCCAAGGCGTTGGAAAACAGAAACGAGTTGTAACCGCGCGCAGTTCAATGAGCTTTCGGCGGAGTAAGAGAAAGGAGGTGTTGTGCAATGCCGCAGACCGGCGGAAAAAAAATCATCGCGCTCAACCGCAAGGCGCGCCACGATTACTTTGTGGAGGAATCTTTTGAAGCGGGGATAGAGCTTGTGGGCACTGAGGTGAAGTCGCTCCGCAAGGGGACGGTCAACCTCAAGGACAGCTTCTGTTACATCGAGCAGGGGGAAATCTTTGTTCACGGCATGCACATCAGCCCTTATGAGCAGGGAAATATCTTTAACAAAGACCCCATGCGAATCCGCAGGCTTCTGATGCACAAAAAAGAGATTGCCCGGCTGTTTGGTCAGGTGAAGCAGCAGGGGTATTCCCTGATTCCCCTCTCTCTTTATTTTAAAAATTCGCGGGTGAAGCTTGAGCTCGGCCTTTGCAAGGGTAAAAAGCTGTATGACAAGCGGGCCGACGCGGCCAAACGGGATGCAAAGCGGGAGATGTCCCGCGCAATCAAGGAAAGATCGCGGGGTTAACGAATGATTTGTCAGCAGATTCCAGTCGTCGTAAACTACGCAAAAGCAGGCGCTGCGCACAACGGCTCTCAACCTATTTTACAGGCCTATGTCATTGAGCGCGGACCTGAATTCAATGTATTGCAGAAGCGCCCGGCAGTGATTCTTTGTCCGGGCGGCGGCTATGGCTTTACCTCCGACCGGGAGGCGGAACCAGTTGCCCTTCGGCTGGTTTCAGCTGGGATCAATGCGTTTGTGCTGCGCTACAGCGTTGCGCCGGCGCGGTATCCCTGTGCTCTGCTCGAGCTAGCACGGGCAGTGGAATTGGTGCGGCAGAACGCGGAAAAGTGGCACATCGACCGCAGCCGCGTCATTGTGTGCGGCTTTTCGGCAGGTGGTCATCTGGCAGCGAACCTCGGCGTTGCGTGGGAGCAGCCGTTTTTGTGTGAAACTCTCGGAACAAAGTCCAGGGAGATCCGGCCGAACGGCATGATTCTCTCCTATCCGGTCATTACAGCGGGTGAGTACGCCCACATCGGTTCGTTTGAAAATTTGCTGGGAGACACAAAAAATGAAGAGCTGATGGTGTCAGTCAGCCTTGAAAAGCTGGTGAATCGGTCGACGCCCCCTTCCTTTTTGTGGCACACCCAGGCGGACCCTGTGGTTCCGCTCGAAAATACTGTCCTTTTTGCCATGGCGCTGCGCAACAACAAGGTCCCATTTGAACTTCACATCTATGAGCGCGGTGGCCACGGACTATCGTTGGCAGACGAAACAAGTGCAGTTTTGCCCAGACATATTGTTCCGGATGTCACCAATTGGATTGAGATGGCGATAAAATGGCTGAAACGCTTGTAATTTTTTTGCATATCGGGTATAATAGAATTTCAACTTGGGGGCGTAAAGGTTTCGACGGGGATTTTGAAGCATGGTAAGCGAGTAGAGGAGGCGCCAGCTCTATAAAAGGCGCACCTAAATTTTAAACGCTAAAAACAATACTAGAACTTTAGCTTGCGCTGCTTAGTTTTCTAAGCAGTCCGTCCGATAAGACCCACCGCGCGCTTATCTGACGTCAAATTAAGCGGTGAACGTCTGCCGGGAAGGCCTTGGCCCGGCAGATGAATAAAAGGCTACCAAACTCGGGAGCGTGTCTGTCCGCGCCCGGGCAAGGGAATGCAAATGACCGACTACACTCGTAGAAAGCTGTGTGAATAGATTTTCGGACACGGGTTCAATTCCCGTCGCCTCCACCATGAATAAGAGCCAACAAACGCTGTGTTTTCGGCGTTTGTTGGCTCTTTGTTTTGCTTTTAAATAGCTTCTGGTCGTTGTTGGATCGTTATGGCTGAGTTCATATTAAAAAAGCGGGTTTTGCAGGCCTCTGCATTGCCCGCTTTTTTATATTCGTTTTGTAGTTTTTGGCTTTATCTCTAAACGTTCTGCAATTGTTTTGTAAGCTTTTGCTTGTTCCTCGGCAAAGGTGTGCGCAAAAATATTTAAAAAAACAGTAGAAGTGCTGGCGTGCTCTCGAAAAAAATAAACAATACTGTTATCATATTTATGGCCCTTGGAACTGAGGTTATATTATATCCCACTCCCTCTTTTGCAGTAAAAGGAGATTTTTCGTATGATTTAGGATGCCATTACTTGCAATCAGATGTTGTAAAATTCACTAAATATTACATGTGCTCGTTGTCAATTATAATAGAAAATACGCCTATTGTTTAATTTGCACTAATCTTTATGTTGCATATTTCTATTTTTGTAGTAAAATAGAAATATAGGGTATTTTAGGTGAGTTTATATATAATATCCGTTTTTGTTATAATAATGAAATTTATTTACAGATGGGACTGATTCCAATGAACAAATAATAGAAGAAAATGAAATTGTTTCTCCAGAAAAATTAGTATCACTATTACTTGTTAGCATATTCACACTCAACGTAATGCCTTACAGTGTTTTAGCTACAGAATTTAAAAACCGTGAAATCAAAGAAGTTGAGGATACACAAGAATTACTGACGGAAAGTACAGAGTATGACATGTAATTGGAACAATTCATGGTGGTCTATCAAAACCAAACGATGATATTGTTAATCCTGGATCATTTGCATCA
>CBCSOX010000265.1:0-3081 GCA_965141735.1 uncultured Oscillospiraceae bacterium
GGACGGATACTGCGCGAGGATGTTCTGCACCGTCACTCGGGAGCGGTCGTAGGCGCCGTTGTAGGATGGATAGTCGTGCTCAGTTGCGTCGTGGATGACCCCGATGCCGGCGGCTTCGAGCTGTTTGGTGATCTCGTCGCCCACCCGCACCATATTCCTGTTTTTATCCCGGTTGCGGGAATTCCATTTGCTGTCGTAAAAATCCCGGGCCGCGAGCTCGTAGCATTCCGTCGTGTGGGTGTGCATAATCAGCACCTGCGGCTCGCTCCCTCCGGTGAGCTTGAAGGCCGGCGCATCGTGCACCGCCTGCTGCACCGTCTCGTTGGGAAGTTTGGTGGTGTTTTTGACAAATGCGTTGCCCGAGATGTTGATGAAGTTGGGGGTAGAGCCCGCGGTGTAGGTCTTGCGGACCACCGGTCCGTCGTTGTTGCTGTACTGGTCAAGCTCTGCCTGGGTGACGCCTGTGTCGATTGTCTCAGGCTCCTGGCTGTCGGTTTGAGACTCTGTAGTGTCCTGGGATGAGGTTGTGTCCTCGGGGGCGGGCATATCCTGGTCCGTTTCGGGTTCCGTGTGATTTCCGCTGCCGAGTTCTCCCGCATCGAGCAGCCGCTGTCCTCCCTCGGGGAGAGCGATTCCAGCTGAGAGAAACGCGGCTTTTTCCGCTGCTGCGCCGACATAGGGAATTGTCGCGACAAACAGCTTGAACAGCACGGGCACTGCCGCAATCAAGCAGGCGGTCACGGCGAGCTTGCGGTAGTTGACCCGTCTGCGGCGTCTTCTCATAGCACTCCCTCCTTTCTTTGAACTAACTCTAATCGTACCATTCAATGTATGAAAAAAAGAGGGAATTTATGCTTGCGCAAACGGCTGCAAATCGGATGCTCCAGGCCTGTCTAAGTGCCGTAAAATCAAAACGGAAGCTGTGGACAGGCTGGGATAAAACAGCAACGTGAACCTGTAAACTTTTTGAAAACGGGGCTGCATCAGGAGTGTCTGTTTTAACACAGCCAACGCGACGAATCGGAGAGGAATCATCATGGACAACAAGGAAAAAGCCACGAATCCTTTCAAGCATGGAATTAGGCGCTGTTTTCTTCTTTTGCGGCACGTGCAGGAGTTCTAAAACAGACGTTAGGCGGTCAGGCCGACGATTTCCTCCATGCTCAGCCCTGGCTGAAGGGCGCGGTTGAGCCCGGCAGCCACCGTTTTCGCTGCCTGTTTGATGATCTTGTCAATCTCGCGGGGGGTCACCATCATGGTCCTGCCGCGGTCGGACACCTTTTCGCTCTGATAGCCTTCCCCCAGAAGGTCATAGGCGATGGTGGTCATGTCCACCACCGTCGGCACCCCGACTGCGATGACTGGGATGCCAAGACTCTGACGGGAAAGCTCGGCCCGCTGATTCTGCACGCCGGAACCTGGAGAGATGCCGGTGTCCGCAATCTGGACGGTTGTCCCCAGGCGTTCGACGCTGCGGGAGGCGAGCGCGTCCACCGCGACAACGGCGGCAGGTTGGATTTGCCGGCAGAGGCTGTGCACGATTTCGGCGGTCTCCATTCCAGTCTGGCCAAGCACGCCGGGTGCGACTGCGGCAACCGGGCGGAGGCTGCCCAAACCGTACTCCTCCGCAAAGCCGTTTACCAGATGTCGGGTTGCGAGCAGGCCGGACACCACCTGCGGCCCAATGGCATCCGGGGTGATGTCCTCATTTCCAAGGCCGATGACAAGCACCAGTCCCTCTTTGGGCAGCAGCTGATTGATTTGCTCGGCAACCACCTCAGTCTCCCCTTCAAAGTTATCGCTGAACCCCTTTAGGGAATCCATCTCAATCGTAATGTAAGTTCCGATTGGTTTTCCGAGGATGTTCGCCCCGCTGTCACTCGTCACTTCCACCTTGGTGATGGTGAGGTTTTCTTTTTTATGGGACTCCTTTTTCACGCCCTCCGGCAGGATCTCACCGGCGATTTCCAGGTTTTCCAGGGCGAGGTCGGTTCGTATATTCATAGTATTCCTCCGTTTCTAAAAACAGTATTGACAGGATCATGGAAGAATATTTGAATGAAGGCCGATTTTTCACCGAAATACCACTTGATTTTTTGTGCAAACAATGCTATTATTAATAGTATTGTCGGCAGTTGTCAGTGTCTCGCGGCTGCCGGACGCATTCCGCCAACTGGTGCATCTACACCAAAGGGCGATCAATGAGGAGGTGCAACAATGCCGAATATCAAATCTGCGAAAAAAAGAGTCAACGTCATCAAGACCAAAACTCTGCGCAACAAGATGCTCAAATCCAACCTGAAGACTGTCATCAAAACTGCTGATGCAGCGGTTGCCAGCAATGCGGACGACAAGCAGGACGCGATCAAATTCGCGATCAAAAAAGTGGATCAGGCTTGCGCAAAGGGTATTTACCATAAAAACAAAGCTGCCCGCAAAAAATCTCAGCTCATGAAACAGCTCAACGGCTAAGGCTGAGCAGGCTCAAACAACAAAGGAACTCCCGCTTGCGTGGGGAGTTCTTTTTTTGTATCTTAATTGTTAATTTTCACTGGAATATTTGACTTAGTCCCCTGTTTATACTATGATGAAGATAGAAATTATTCGGAGGTGACGTCCATGTCTAAAAATTGCTGTACCCGTTCCGGCTGCAGTTCGTCTAAGGAACACAACCGTCCGGTCAAAATTATTTCCATTTTGCTCAGCGTCGCTGCGGTTGCGTCAACCGCCGCTTATTTTTTATATAAGCTGTCTAGCAACCGCGCCTACAACGAAAAATGGAAAGACTATGACGACTGCGGTGTGGCGTAAACCAACTGAAAAAATCCCTGCCTCTTCACTGAAGCAGGGATTTTTATTATAAATAGTAAAATGCATACTTATATCTATCAAAAGCAATCGGGCTGTACCAGCGGAGCTGTGCACGGAAACTGCGCCGAACCGCGCTTAGCAGAATGGCTGGGTGATTTCTTCTGCATAGAACAATGCAGCATCTACAGACTGCGGTGAAATGTTTGAATGAAAAGACAGCGTCCCTGAACGGTTTGTTCCGTTTAGGGACGCTGTTTTGTGTGTCAGTTT
>CBCSOX010000266.1:0-3048 GCA_965141735.1 uncultured Oscillospiraceae bacterium
AAGGGAGTAGCCGACGCCTCAAACCCATCGAACGCCTCCTTGACCTCGGAGGAGATGTCCACGACTTCCATAGTTTCGGTGTTCATCATCACCGCGCCGAGATAATCTCCCGAAAAGGTGGGGAGAACGACCGCACTGCCGCCAATGCCCTCAGCTTCCGCCTTGTCAAGGCGCCGGGTGGTGTACTCGGGATGGTCCCGTTTGACAAGTCCCCCCGCCGCCCCCGACGGCCAGCCGTCCTCGTCGTAGAGCGCCACCTTCATGCCGTACTTGGAGGCCTCATCGAGAGCCGCCTCGTACATCTCAAAGAATTTTTCGTTTTCAAAAACGTAATTGTCCGCTGTTGAGAGGAAGGCGGGCAGGATGCCAAAACCGTTGTACCCGCTCTGCTCATACGACTCGCGGACAATTTCCCGCACCCTGTCGGCAGACATCGTCTCAATGGCCTCGTTCCAGAACCAGAGCGGGGTGGTCATGTGGTCCTGAGAAGGGTTCTCAAACCCCGGCCAGACCTGGGAGAGAAAGCTGTCCTGCTCGTGGTCGGGCGGCGCGTTCGCGGCCCCCGAGACCCCAAAGGGGGCGCAGGAGAGGATGATTGAAAAGGACAGAACTGCTGCCAAGAGGGTTTTGCTTCCTTTTTTCATTTTGGTCACTCCATTCATTCTTTAGCGGAAGACAGGCAGAACTTCCCCTGCGTCCTGCCTCTTACGATCTATTTGCATAGATATTTTTTTAATTTCAAAAAAAATATATGCAAATATCATTTATTATTCTAAGAATAGCATGTCTTCTCGTTGGATACAATCCAAAAAATTGCTCAGTTTATACAAAATAATTGCTATATGAAATGATTCTTAGTTTTATCTTGCCATGACATAGACTGAAATCCAGCCGATTCTCTCTCCCCAAGAATAGTTCCATGCGGTGGGATCGCACGGATTGATCAATAGTTTGACAATCTGCTGTTTGAAATCATTTACCTCAATTTTCTGTCATTCACATTGTACTCTGACAAAAAAAGCTCCGCATACCGGTTGGATGCGGAGCTTTTTTCTGTATATTTTATCCAGAAATTTACCCAATGTATTGGCAGAAAACTAGTTTCTCTTTTGGCCCAGCACAAAGGAGACCGCTGCCAGCCCCAGCAAAGATGCCGCCAGGGCGACGGGGAGCGTTTCCCCTGTCTTCGCGCTGCCCCGTCCAGTTGCTGCCGCCGGATCTCCCTGAACAGCAGCGTCCTGCCCAATGCTTCGAATGGGTTTGAGCAGGCGCATCGCCTCTTTGAGGTTGTCCGCCGCTGCATTTACTTCCTGCTGGGTGGCCTCAGGGTCGCTGAAAACAACGCCTGCCGCGTCTGCCGCCCGGTGGAAGCTGAGAACGCTCTCAGGTGTATACTGTGCGGGATCAATCCCAGACACTTCCGTGAGGATCGCCTCCAGGATGGATTTATCCGCCTTGTAGCGCAGGGCAGCCATCGCTTCGAGCAGGTTATTTTCCGCTCGCTCAACGTCCTCCTGCATCGCGTCGCCGTCCCCGCTGACTCCTTTTGCCGCTTCGAGTGCCGCGGTGAAGGGCTGTGCAGTGGAGGAGGTGTAACGGTCGATCTGTGCGAGATACCCTTCTGAAATCGCAATCAGCTGGTCGAGTGAGGTCTTATCCCCCCGCACAAAGCCGAGCTTGTGGACTTCGGTCATCAGGGCTGTCCACGCCTCATCCACCTGCTGTTGGGCCGCGCTTGGGTCGATGCTGACCGAAGCCGCGTGGCTGAGCGCAAGCGCAAAGCTTGCCTGGACGGAGTCAATCGCTTGGTCGTATTCGCCGCTGTCTTTGAGTGCCTGCGCATAGGCGAGCACCCTGTTGAGGATCGTTTTGTCCGCGTCCACAGCCGGTTTTTCTTCCAGATGATCCAGCGCCTGCTGCAGTTCCGCTGCCGCGCCGTCGATCTCCGGCTGGGTTGGCTCGCTGCCGAGCAGGTCGCGCGCCGCCAGCAGGGCAGCTTGCAGGGCATGGTAGCTCTGCTCGGTGTATGTCGCCGGGTCGATCTGCTCCGCCTCTGCGATCAGGCCGAGCAGCGCTGTGGTGTCGACGCTGAGCCCGCTGAGCGCAGTTTGCAGCGCACTGAGCGCATCGCTGACCATCTGCTGAGTGGCCGCGCTGTTTTTCAGAACGCTCTCCGCCTCAGCCAGCGCGCGGCGCACCGCATCCGCAGACTGCGCGCTGTAGTGTCCTAGGTCAATCCGCGCCGCCTCGTCGTACGCCGCCTGCAGGGCGCGCTTGTCCACCGTGAGGAACTGCGGGTTCTCGTTGGCACAGTCCACGGTCAGCTTGGCGAGCTGGGGCTCCCAGGCGTTGCCCGTCATCGGCCGGAAGGTGATCTTAAAGAACCGCATCCCTTCGGGGATCTGGTCAAACGCATAGGTGACCCGCACCCAGGAGGAGCTGCCCTCCCGGGTGGCATTCTGGTATTCGAGTGGGAGATAGGTCACGTTGTCCGAAGAGACAGAGAAGGCGAAGTCTTTTTTCCAATCAGAGTTTTTGCCGGTGAAGGTCACCAGGTCGATGGAATGGATGTCGTCTGACAGGTAATAAACGACTTCTTTTTCTGCGAGCTTGGAGCGGCAGATGCGGGTGGCATCTCCCATGAAGTACTTATCCGCATTGCCGGTGTCGGTGCGCAGGCCGTCTTGGCTGGAAAACATGTTGGAGAAATCGGCCAACTCGTCGATTGCATAAGGTTCCGGTTTGACCTCTCCCGGCTTGCCGATCGGTTCGGGGGAAGCGTAGACCGAGGTGAAGGAATAGCTGCCCGACCCCACGCTGTAGACCGCAAAGCCGTTGTCCATCCGGAGGAAGCTGACCCCCTCCGCACCGCTGGCCGCAGCGCCGCTTTCCAAGACGGTCGCCGCATCCGCTGCCGGAACATAGACGGTTGCAGTGGTGTTGGCGGGAATGGTGACGTTGAGCGCATAGGCGTCCCCTTCCCTCGTCCAGCTGGAGGAGAGCTCGCCGCGCACTGTGTAGATGCTCGCCTGTGCGCTGGTGAGCCCG
>CBCSOX010000267.1:0-3025 GCA_965141735.1 uncultured Oscillospiraceae bacterium
CTCTATACTGTGGGCATTCTCTTTTACAAGCTCAAATCGGTCAAATACATGCATTCCATCTGGCATCTCTTTGTGCTCGGAGGTGCTTTCCTGCATTACTTCTGCATCCTGCTCTACGTCGTCCGTTGAAGCGGGAACCTCAGATGCAAGCCTACAAACAGCGCGGTGGTCAGCCGCGCTGTTTTTTTGTCTTTTCATTCAAACTTACCTTATGCAATTGGGCAGGGCACAAAAGGGGGCGAGGGAAAAGACAGAAATGACAACATCGTTCTTTCATCATTTTCACCGCTGAACGTATGTTAATTGTTCTGGGGGACTGTTGTGCCGGATGGCACTGGGGCAGCTTAAATTAATTTTGTGCAGATAGGGCTTGACTTTTTTAAAAAAGAGGAGTACAATAAAGACAATACGAACACATGTTCTTTTGAGCGGAAGGTGAATGATATGAAAAAGTTGTTTGGCTGTTTAATTTTGTTTGGATTTTTATTCCTCTTCGGTGTGGTAGGCGCCGCAGATGTCGGGGGTATTTCGATCGGCTCGCTGCTGCTCCTCTCCTCCTGCTGTTTGGCTGTAATTTTAACGGGATATTTTGGGTTCAGCATCTGTGAAAGCAGAGGAAAACACAAACGAAGAACAAATGTGCGCGCAGTTGGAATGGTGCGCAACAACCGCCATTGTGCATAGAATTTTACTGAGCCGCAGGAGGGGACTGACTCTCCTGCGGCTTTTGTCTGTCCAAAAGTCTCCACAAATAGGGGCATTTAATATGCAATAAAACGAAAATCAAGAAAAACTGGATAATCCTGTTGCAAAGTGAGGGATAAAGTGCTATAGTTGTTTTTGGTAGATAAACAGATGTATTTTGGTGGTGGACGAAATGAATGCGAAACCCCAGTTTCTTTTAGTCAATCCAAAGGTTTTGCCCGATGTGTTTGAAAAGGTGATCGAGGCAAAGCGCCTCCTCGCCTCCGGAAAGGTCAAAACATCGAGTGAAGCCTCCAAAAGCGCGGGGATCTCCAGAAGCGTTTTTTATAAATACAAGGATCATGTTTTCCCTTATGAGGACCGGGCGGGCAACCGCATTATCACACTCGGCCTGCGGCTCAGCGATGAGCCGGGTGTGCTCTCTTCCGTCCTCACCGAGCTTTACCGCAACGGGGCAAACCTGCTCACAGTCAACCAAAATATCCCCAACGACGGGATCGCCAATGTCACCGTGTCGGTCATCATCGGCGACAGCGTGGCGGGCGTTGAGGAAATGATCGAAGCTCTTTCCACGATTCACGGCGTGATAGAAAGTAAAACAATTTGAACGGAGGATTTTCAGTTATGGCAAAAATTGCAGTTATGGGGCACGGCGTCGTCGGTTCCGGCGTTGTGGAGGTCATCAACACCAACCGCACCCACATCGCAAAGCGTGCGGGGGAGGAAATTGAAGTAAAACGGGTGCTTGACCTCCGGGAGTTCCCCGGCCTTCCCTATACCGACCTCTTTACCAAGGATTTTCAGGACATTTGCAGCGATGAGGAAATCTCCGTTGTCTGTGAGACAATGGGGGGGCTCCATCCGGCGTATGAGTTCACCAAATCCCTTCTCGAGAACGGTAAGAGCGTCATCACCTCCAACAAGGAGCTCGTCGCACAGAAGGGCGCTGAGCTGCTCAAGCTCGCGAAGGAGCACAATGTCAATTATCTGTTCGAGGCGAGCGTCGGCGGGGGCATTCCCATCATCCGCCCGCTTCACCGCTGTCTCGCCGGAAACGATATTGAGGAGATCGTCGGAATTTTAAACGGCACCACCAATTTTATCCTCACAAAAATGATCGATGACGACATGCCGTTTGAAGAGGCCCTCGCGCTCGCCCAAAAGCTCGGTTACGCGGAAAAAGATCCGACTGCCGACATCGAGGGCGGCGACGCCTGCCGCAAGATCTGCATTCTCGCGGCGCTCGCCTATGGAACCCATGTCTATCCCGAGAACGTTCACACAACCGGCATCACCAAGCTCACCCTCGCCGATGTGGATTATGCCCGCAGCTGGGGCGGTGGCATCAAGCTGATCGGCCGTGCGAAGCCGGTGGAAAACGGCGACGTTTCGATGATGGTCTGCCCGATGTTCGTACCGAATGAGAGCGTACTCTCGAGCGTCCACGATGTGTTCAACGGCGTCCTTGTCAAAGGAAATGCAGTGGACAAAGTCGCCTTTATCGGACGCGGGGCGGGCAAACTGCCGACAGCGAGCGCAGTGGTCGGCGACGTAGTGGCAGCTGTCAAGGAAAAGGGAACTAGCATCTCCCAAACCTGGGAACCGGCAGACCGCAACGTGGTCACCGATTACAAGCAGGGGAGCAACAAGTTCTATGTGCGCGCAGTGGCTGACGACCCAGCAGCGGCAAAGCAGCTGATCGAGTCCTCCTTTACAGAGGTCTCCTATCTGACGAGGGAAAACCAGCCGGAGAACGAGCTCGCCTTTACCACTGGTATGATGGTGGAATGCGAGGCGCGCAAAGCCGCTGAGCAGATCGCCAAACAGGGCGTCAAGGTGCTCGCGAAAATCCGCATCCTCGACCTGATCTAGGGTGCGCCTATGATAAAGATTCGGATTCCCGCCACCAGCGCCAACCTCGGCGCAGGCTTTGATTCACTTGGCCTGGCGGTGGATTTATACAACTACGTCTATCTTGAGGAAAGTGAAACGACGTTCATCACCTCTCTGGATGACACCCAGGTGCCCACAGGAGAGGAAAACCTCATCTTTGTCTCGGCAAAACGGGTCTATGATCTCTGCGGCAAGCCGCTTTCAGGTCTGCGCATCCGGCAGGAGAACAACATCCCGATGACCCGCGGCCTCGGCAGCAGCTCGGCCTGTATCATCGCGGGACTCGTCGGCGCAAACCATCTGCTGGACCGCCCGTTTTCCATTGATGAGCTGGTCGACCTCGCCGCAAAAATAGAGGGACACCCCGACAACACGACACCCGCTCTGCTCGGCGGCATTGTCACTGCGGTGTTTGACACCAAGCGGG
>CBCSOX010000268.1:0-3014 GCA_965141735.1 uncultured Oscillospiraceae bacterium
CAAATCAGACGGGATTTGAGTAAATCGACGGATCATGAACAGATTCAGGTGAGCAAACCGCCAAAAATGAGTCCATGGATTTTCGCAGGATATCTCATTGGGAGCGACGGTGAGGATAGCGGAAGGGCGGACGAAGTGAAAACACAAGTATGAAAATCCAAACATTTTGGCAACTGGATCGTAGGTCAGAGCAGGTAGGTATCGATTCAGCCGCGTAAAAATAGATGTGGGAACAAGATCAGATCGAACATAGTCCGAATCGGAAAGGATAAAAGATTCGTTCAAGGTCAGCAGATAATCATGCAACTAAAATTTGAACAAAGTAAAAGCCAGCGTCATGTAGGCGCTGGCTTTCATCGCGGTCTTATGGACCTACTCGTCATGCCACCCCCTCTTTGGGACGGCCATGACTAAATCCTATTTTGCGAGGTGGGCGTTGATTTTTTTGACGAGCTCATCTGCGTCAACACCGTGCACCATGCAGGCTTCTTCCAGGCTTTCACCACGAGCGGACGGACAGCCGAGACAGTGCATCCCCATTTCAAGGAAATACTGCGCAGTGGTGCTGTCGTGGTCGAGGATATCGCCGATCACAGTTGATTTGGTAACTTCAAATGCCATTTTTCGTGCTCCTCCGTTTTGTTTTTTCGGTAGTTCTATTATACCCGTTCCCGCCCGAAAAATCAAGATGCGGTCAACACAACCGCCTGCTTTCCTATCTCGTTGTAGCGCTGCTCAAAAAGGCCTTTTGGATACTGTACGATCCCGCGCGGATCATAGGGGTCGTTGAAGGTCAGCATCTCCCCATCCACCCCGACAAGCACCAGGCAGTGCTGCCGGTTGGGAACCCGCAGCCTTTCCTCTGTCTCGGAGTCAAACCATTCAATATAAGAAGGGATTTCTCGCATCTGGATCGTCGCCCAGACAATGACAGGGGTACCGTCGAGTACATAGCGGTAAAGCCCTTCCGGGTTCTCCCCAGAAATATCCCGGGCGGTATATTCCGAACCGCACTCTTTCAAATAGGAGTTAGCTGTTCGCACGATCACTGGAGCATAACAGCCGTACTGATTGCTGTGCGGATCCCCTGCAAAAACCTCATTTTGATTGGGCCCGTACAGCTCTCCATCCGATCCTGTGTAAAAATCATCCGAACAGGGAAGGTAGTTGTCCGCCAAGCGGGTTTTGCTAACGCTGTAATCGAGGTAGTTCAGCACGATCGCGAGCGAAGTCACTTCACATCCCGCGGGCAGTTCCGGCAGCTGCTGAATATTATCCATTTCAATATAGCGGCTTTCAGACTGTACGGCGGCAGTCTGTCTGACCTTCTGATCAACAGACGGAGAATCACAGTTGATCGAGGGTGCGGCATTGAGATCCACTGCGTTTGTCTGCAGAGCCGAATGGTGGGGCATAACCAGGAGCACCACTGCAGAGAGTGTCAGAATCAACCCGCTGCGAAGAATTCGCTTGACCGCCATTTTTCCTCTCTCCTTCCGATTGTCTCATATCCATTAGACGGTTGGAGAAATGGAATGGTTTCAAAACCTATTTAATTCTGTTTTTATCTATTTTAGATAGTTTCGATAGATGGATAGGGCGTCTAGGATGTTGTATTGAGGGGTATTCAGGTTACCCTCCGCATCCAGAGTCACCAAAATCATCTCACGGTCTTGGTATTTTGCCAGGCTTGCAAGGCAAAGTCCAGCCTGGTCGGTGAATCCAGTTTTCCCGCCTAAAATTGCCCCTTTTTCCAGAGAAGCGTCCCCCATCCGGCTAAAGAGCGTGCTGTGCATTGTAAAGCCATCGGGATGCCGGTTGGTAGGGGGAACGGTGTACCGCTGAGACAAAAACGCCTCCCGAAATGTCGGATTTTGCAGAGCGTAGCGCAATAGCCTGGCGATATCAGCCGCAGTCGTGACCTGATCCTTTGCGTGCAGACCGGTCACATTGGAATACCGGGTTCCCTTGAGCTTTAATTCCCTCCCCTTTTGATTCATCAATTTGACAAACTCCTTTTGAGAGCCCGCAGTTTGCTCTGCCAGAGAGATTGCCGCTTCCGCCCCGGACGGAAGCAGCGCGCCGTAAACCAAATCGATCAGCCGAACCTCTTCGCCCGGCGAAAAACCCGCCAGTGAAGCATTTTCCTGCTGGAGCCGCTCAAATATCCCGCTGTTTAAAACAACGGTCTTATTAAGGTCTTTGTTTTCTTCAATTGCAATCAGCGCAGTCATGATTTTGGTCAGTGAAGCGGGATAGGATCTTTTCTCTGAATTCTTTTCCAATAGAATCTCACCGGTCTGCGCATCCATCAGGATTGCACAGCGACTGTAGAGATGTTCAGCGTTCGTCTGGGCACCAGCTGCCCCTGTTTGTCGAACTTTAGGGAGAACAAGGGCTTGGACGAAACAAAATAGCAGGGCCAAAGCGCACAGCGCCACCCCCGCCCTCCAAACCAAACTCGATTTTCTTTTTTTCTTCATATTTTCCACCTTCCTTACCCTTTTATTGAACCATAAAAAAGCAGAAAAGTGTGAAAAACTGCATTTCAAACCCCTTAATATTTTCTTACAAAGTTCATAAAGTAAAACAACTGTGTCTCATAGAAAAAATGCCTTACGCCGTTTAACAAACAGAAATAGCTGGTGCGAAGGATACCATATTAAAGTCCGCGTCAGCTGCAAAAGGGATAACCGAATTCTTGTCACAAGTAGGCACAATTTTTCCAAAGGAAAATTGCCCGAATTGATCTATATCGTCTCCTGACAGGTTGAATCCAATGCGAAAACTCAAATGGAGACGGCATGACTTTCCAGCGAGACAGCTGTTCCAAACACCTCTGAGAAGTGGGAAAGAATCCGTATTTTTCTCCGTATTTTTCATAGAAAAAAGCCACCGGCTAAGCCGGTGGCTTTTTGAAAACAAAAAAACCGGTTTTGAAAAGTCAAAACCGGTTTACTGGAGCGGATTACGAGGCTCGAACTCGCTACCTCCACCTTGGCAAGGTGGCGCTC
>CBCSOX010000269.1:0-2969 GCA_965141735.1 uncultured Oscillospiraceae bacterium
CACTCCGATCACAAAAAACGCGGCGCCGACGAGTACCAGCAGCAAAGCAGCGAGGTTTTTGGGCTTTATCCTGCTCATTGTGCCATGCCCCCAAGCAGCCCGTCGATGATCTTAAGCCACTGCTCTTTCGAGCGGGCGCCCACATAAGGCTCGCCGACAGTCTTGCCCTCCTTGTCAACAAAAATGGTCGTCGGAACCGAATCCACCTGGTTTAGCTGCGCTTGGTAGAGGTCGTTGGAGGGGAGCAGGTGAGGATAATCCGCACCGGTTTTTTGGATGATCTCGTTTGCGGTCTCGATCTGTTTGTTGGAAATCGAACCGTTTTGGTTCTGTACATCGGTGACAATGCCCACGATTTGTACGCCTTTTTCCTTGTATTCCTTTGCGATTTCGCCGAGCTCAGGCATTTCGCGGATACAGGGACCGCAGAAGGTAGCCCAGATATTCACCATGGTGAGTTCGTAGTCCCCGAAAATGTCTTGGGTTACCGTCTCGCCGCTGAGGTCGACAGAGGAGAAGTTTTCAAAGCTCGGGGAGCTGTTTTGGGGCAGGCTGCGCAGCAAAGAGGTGTAGTCCGGCAGGTTGCTGGCAGAGGATGACGCCCCTGGGGAGCTGGTTTTCGCGCCTGTGCTGGAGGAGGACGCTGAAGAGGTTGCTGCAGGATCCTGGGAGGAGCAGGCTGAGAGGGTGAGCAGTGCGGCCAGTAGCAGCAGGGGAATCGACTTTTTGAGGTTCATATTCAAGTCACCTTACTTTCATTCTCATTGTATCAGTTGTTCATCGGTCCGAAAAAAGATCTTCTGATCAATGTCCTGGATGGTCAGCATTTGCAGCTGCTGCATGCAGGCATTGTTTAGCTGATCGTAGATCCCGTCCATAACCTCTCCCATGCCGGAGGAGATCAGGCATTTTTTGTCGAGATCACCTGAGCGCCAGGAGGAGGAAACCAACCGGTTGCCGACCGCTTCGCAGATCTGCGCAAGGGCGACTTCACGAGGGCTGAGCACAAACTGATATCCGCCGTCCATCCCCTCCTTGGTTTGTACCAGGCCGTGCTTTTTCAGTTTTGCCATCACCTTGCGGATGCGCGCCGGGTTGGTACAGACGTTGTCAGCAAGTGTCTCGCTCGAGACGGTTTTTTGCTTGTGGTTGAGAAACACCAGCGCGTGCACGGCAACTGCAAATTCACCAGTCATGAGGTCGCCTCCTTTAACTGTAATTATATATATTACAGTTAATTTTGTCAAGCCCTTTTCCATAATAGGTCTAAACCCGCTCACACACAGTCCGTGGGAATAGGTTCCAGGAGCCAGCGGGCGCAGAAAAAGCCGCTGGTAAATCCAGCGGCTTTAAGATGCAGAGCAGCGCCCTCTTTCGTCTTGTTGAAGTTTTGCAGGACAGCCGGTTATTAGACAGTGCCGATGACGCAGGTACAGTACTTTGGCGGAATCCCCAGCTGAGTTTATGTCACCTGCCGTCAGCACAACAATTGGATTGATTGCGCCCACTGAGACTAGAAATACCGGGCGAATTTCTTGACTTTCGCGCGGCCCCTCCTCAGTTTGCCGGGGTGCCAGGCAAGCTGCCTTCCTGCAGTTCTTTGAGCACGCTGCAGCCGAGCGGGACGGAGAGAAAAAAGGTGAGGATATCCGCGATCGGCTGACAGAGCTGGACACCGAAAATACCCCACCAGACGGGCAGAAAAAAGACGAGGGGCAGAAAAAAGAGCCCCTGCCGCGCCACCGAGAGCAGGCTCGCCTTAAACGTCTTGCCGATATTTTGCAGCATCATGTTGCAGGGGATGATCCAGCCGAGTAGGGGGAAGGAAACACACTGCAGGCGCAGGGCGCGGGCGCCGATCCCAATCAGCTGTGCATCGTCACCGCGGAAGACAGTGACGATGGAGGGTGCGAACACAAACCCGATGACTGCGAGAAGGGTCAGCGCTACAAGAGCGACCCGGACGCAGAACCAGTAGGCCTCCCTGACACGGTCGAACCGCTTTGCCCCATAGTTAAAGCCGCACACCGGCTGAAACCCCTGTCCAAAGCCGAGAAGGGCTGAGCTTGCAAACATTGTAACCCGGTTGACGATGGACATTGCTGCGATAGCGGAATCTCCATAGGGTCCTGCTGCGAGGTTGAGGCAAATGATCGCGGCGCTGGCAAGCCCCTGCCTGCACAAACTGGGCAGCCCTCCGCCCAGAATCGCCCGATAGCGTGCAAGGGAGGGGGAGAACATTTTCAGTCGGATGGGGAGGCTTCCCCCGCGCTGGCAACCAGTGAGCAGCACCACAAAGCTGACCAGCTGACTGAGGATTGTTGCAAGCGCAGCCCCTCCAGTCCCCAAGTTCAGCCCAAAGATAAACAATGGGTCAAGAGCGATGTTGAGAACCGCGCCGCTCGTCAGCCCGAGCATGGCATAAAACGCGTTGCCCTGCAGGCGGAGCTGGTTGTTGAGCACGAGCGAAGCTGTCATATAGGGGGCGCCGATGAGAATAAACCGCATGTAGTCCTCCGCGTAGGGGAGAATGGTGTCGGTCGCGCCGAGCATCCGGGCAATTGGGGTGAGAAAGAGGAGTCCAACCACCGTGATAACAAGTCCCGCACAGATTGCCGAGAAAAAGCCGGTGGCCGCCATGCGGGACGCTTCTTCCCGTTTCTGCTCCCCAAGTTTGCGGGAGATGTAGTTTCCAGACCCCTGCCCAAACAGAAAACCGACTGCCTGAATGACCGCCATCAGGGAAAAAACTATGCCGACCGAGGCAGTTGCGCTGGTGTTGATGCGCCCTACGAAGAAGGTGTCCGCCATGTTGTAAAACGAGGTGATGAGCATGCTGACGATTGTGGGCACGGAAAGCGAGAGCACCAGCCTGGGCAGGGGCGTTTCGGTCATGTAGGTCAGTTTTTGTTCGGCGGTCATCTGCTTTGGCATGGTATGCGTCTCCTTTTGCGTAGCGGGAGGGAAAT
>CBCSOX010000270.1:0-2954 GCA_965141735.1 uncultured Oscillospiraceae bacterium
AATTGTTTTGGAATGAGCGGATTGATTTGTGTTTTTGTCGCTTTCTTGGTTCCTTTCCTTACAATTCTGCTATCACTTTATAAAATACGCAAGATTTCGCCATCCGTCGCACTCAAGCAGGTCGGATGAGGGGAATCGGTTGAAAGGTGGGATGTTGGTGAGCCGAATGCGAGTGGGTTTCTGGAGTTTTTATCGGACAAAGAGCAATGTTGCGCTTATATGTATGCTTTCGATCAGCTTGGCCATTTTTGAAATTGTGTTGTTTTACCAGAAGGTTTTGACGACTCCTGTGGCTGAAGAGACAGACCATTTCACATCCACTACAATTTTTGCGTTTGATTTTCTCGCCAATTCTCTTCTTGTGGTGATTCTGCTTTCAATACCCTTCATTTGGGTTCTCAAGCTGAGGGATAACATGCAGTACAATTCCCTGTTGAAATCACTCGGATTTACCAGTGTAAAAATTGTATGGAATCAGGCCGTGGAACTTTTTCTTATGCTCTTGTGCTCATTTCTTCTCGCAAACATTGTCTTTCTCGTTCTTATTTTCTTGTTTCAGGGGTTCGGGCTGTTGCATCAAATTCAGTTCAGCGGATCGATCATGTTGATGGTGGGGATGAAAACTGCCTCGATTTTGTTCTTAATCTTTTTCTGCATCTTGGTTATAATGGGGGTATACATAAAGTTTTTAAAACCGCTGCAATTTCGGGATCTTTAAGGAGATTTTTTAGGATTGCGAAAGAATTGTTTTTGTATGCAGCCCAAATGAATCATTTTCGATAAGGCGAACAGCCCGCATCTCATGGGTTTCTCTTTTTTCTGTTGGACATACAACAAAATTCCCCTCTCATCATATATTAAGAGGTAAGAGAGGATGTGGATCAAATATGTTTTCAACACTCATCAGCCTTGTTATGGAAAATCTGCTGTATTTTGCCCTGCATGTGGAGGGCAACGGCACGTTTCCCAAACCACTGACTACCAAACAGGAAAAGGAGAGCTTTGAGCTCATGAAGCAGGGCGACAGTGCCGCCCGGGACCGTCTGATCGAACACAACCTGCGGTTGGTCGCTCACATTGCCAAAAAGTACTATTCCATCACCAACGAACAGGATGATTTGATCTCAATCGGTACAATCGGCCTGATTAAAGCTGTGGGGACGTTTGATTACACCAAAGGCACGCGGTTTGCAACCTATGCTTCACGCTGCATCGAAAATGAGATTTTAATGCATTTCCGAAACGTCAAAAAAACGGCAGGGGATGTCTACATAAACGATACCATCGACACCGATAAGGATGGTAACTCGATTTCGCTCATCGACGTCATTGCGGACGAAACCAACATTGTGGATACCATTGATCTCAAGCTCAAATCCGAGCAGCTGCACAAGTCGATCAAAAACCTGCTGACCGAGCGGGAGCAGATGATTGTGATCCTGCGCTATGGGCTCAACGGGCATCGGCCGATGACCCAGCGGGAGGTCGCAGACCGTCTTAAGATTTCACGGTCCTATGTCAGTCGCATAGAAAAAAAGTCGCTCGAGCAGCTCAAAACAGTCATTGACCGGGGAGATAGATAACCCCGGTTTTTTCCTGAAAAAAGTTCTGACAAAGTTTTGACAACGACAGCGTTTTGCGGTATAATAATCAGTACAGGAAAGTAAAAAGAGTATCCGTAGGATACTGATTGATAAGGGGCGGAACTATGAGTTCATTTGTTGTCAAAACAAAGGTCTATTCTGGAGTGAATGCCTTTAACTATCTCAAAGATTATCCGATCAAAAATGCATGTGTTATTACAGACCCGTTTGCCGCTTCTTCCGGCATGGTTAAACTGCTGACCGATGTTCTCGAGGAAATGGGGAGCGAATACAGAGTGTTCAGTGACATCGTGCCCGATCCTCCGATGGATGTGATCGTCACAGGTGTCTCCAAAATTATGGACCACGAACCCGACGCGGTCATTGCGATGGGCGGAGGTTCTGCAATCGATACCGCAAAGGCGATCAGCTATTTTTATTTACAGATTTCGGGCAAACAAAAGCCGTTGTGCGTTGCAATTCCCACCACGAGTGGAACCGGTTCAGAGGTCACCGAGTTTGCGGTGGTCACTGACCGCGAAAAAAATGTCAAATACCCGCTGGTCGATGAGCTCATGCTCCCCGACATCGCGATTCTCGATCCTCGCTTGACGTTGAGCGTTCCTCCGGCTGTCACAGCGGACACCGGCATGGACGTCCTCACCCATGCAATCGAGGCGTATGTCTCAGAGGCCGCGACTGACTTTTCGGATACCCTTGCGGAAAAAGCGGTGAAAATTATCTTTAAATACCTCCCGATGGCGTATGATAACGGTCACGATATCGAAGCGCGTGAAAAATTACACAATGCTTCTTGCATGGCGGGTATGGCGTTTAACAACGCAAACCTCGGCATTAACCATTCGCTCGCCCATGCGATCGGTGCGAAATGCCACGTGCCGCACGGACGTGCGAATGCGATCATTCTTCCCTATGTCATCGCGTTCAATTCCGGTCTGCGGGTGATTTCGGACGATGACTGCTCCAAGGCGATGCGCAAATACGCAAAGCTTGCCTCCCTTCTCCATGTGGAAGCGGGAAGCAACCGTCAGAGTGTCAAAAATCTCATTGCAAGAATCGAAAACCTCTCAGAGGCGCTGGCCATCCCAACCAGCCTCGCTGCCCAGGGGATTTCCCAAGAGGATTACAAAATGTTCCGCAACGAGATTGCAGCTGCCGCAATGGTAGATGCCTGCACGCCAACCAATCCCAGAAAACCCAGCAACCACAAGCTGCGTGAGCTGCTTGATATGTGCTATTACGAAACAGCTTTGTAAGCAAGATTTGCAGCCGTCCCTGTAAAATACAGGGGCGGTTTTTTTATGTCGCCGAGCAGGCGGAAAAAATCCCCCAGTTAAACTGAAGGTGGAT
>CBCSOX010000271.1:0-2954 GCA_965141735.1 uncultured Oscillospiraceae bacterium
AGATGCGGACTCAAAAACAAAATCCACCCAGCAAATTATTGACATCACACTGCGCCAGGCGCAGGCAAAAACCAAGTCCGTGGTTCTCATGCACGACGCAGCGGCAAAGAAATACACGCCGGACGCGCTGCCTACCGTGATCCAGACCCTTCTGGACCAAGGCTATAAGTTTGAAAAACTCGATGCCTCTGTGAAACCGTTTAATCAAATTATTTACTCAGATGGAAATTAATTCGAACAATTATATAAAGGAGTTTTTAAAATGGCTAATAACAACAAAAACAAAAAACCGCTTGAATTTGGAATGAACTCTCAAAACGACGAGAACAAAAACAACAACAATTCGAAGACAAAGAGCAATTTTACCACCGCTTTGAAAGAAATTTTTGGTGAAAAGGAAGCTCCTCTTGCAGATGAAACCCCTGCAAAGGCAGCAGAACCTGTAAAAAAGCAGCCTGCCACCCCGCAGACCGCATCCAAATACGCCCCGCCCGCATCTTCGAAACCCACTGCAACAACCCCGGCAGCGCCTGCATCCTCCCCCGCTCCGTCTGCACCGCTGCACAAATCTTACCAGTCGCCTGAGCCCACTGAGCAAACCTTTATCACTAAGGACACCATCATAGAGGGTTCGATCATCACCAAATCTGATATCAAGATCAGCGGCTGCATGAAGGGCAATCTCACCAGCGATCATGACATCTTCATCAACGGCCAGGTTGACGGCGATGTCAAAGGCAATGCGGTTACCCTCAACAACGGCGTGGTCAAGGGCAATATTTCGAGCGAAACCTTTATCAACCTCAATGAAAAAGCGATCGTGATCGGCGATCTCAGCGGCGACACGGTGGATTCCGACGGTAAGGTCAAGGGGAACCTCAGGATCACCAGCTCGGTCGCCCTCAAGAGCAATGCGATTGTACACGGAAACATCACTTCCAAAAACATCAATATGCAGGATGGTTCGGTGATCAAGGGCAGCCTTGAGATTATCTGTGATGAGGCAATCGACGAGGATGATTTTTTCTCATTTGACATCGAGGCCGCTGCTGCATCAAAAGAGCAGCCAAAAGAAAAGGCAGCTTCCGGCGAAGCGAAATAGAACAGCCGGCTTGTGCCGCTATGCGCAAAACAGTGTACCGACAATAAAAATGCAAACCATGGCTCTGTGTTCGGTAAGGTATGACCCTTGTCGTTCCCTGTAAGCAATCCGATCTGACCGCAACTCGGATTGCTCTTGTGCCTGCATATTTTTAGAGAATGCCCAGGAGTTTTCCCTGGGCATTCTCTTTTCTTAGTATTCCTCTGCGGATTATAAAACCACTGGATAAACTTTTCCAGCAGGCTCTGCCTCTCAAAAGCAGCTGTCAGGGTCCAAAGGAAATGACAATCCAAATTTTAGAACCCAATGGCCCGGTTCTAAGGCACAACCCCTTAGAAAATTCAGCGCCGCTTTAGAAGTTCTTTTTCCAGAAGGATTGAAACTTCACCTGTCTCTGAACGACAGCTCAAAATCCACAGTTTGCTTTTCGTAACTGCCAAAGCTGTTGCTTTGGCACAGTGAACGGAACGATGTCTTACAAAAGTGACGATAGATTGTCACCGGAGCCGATGGCTCGCCATCGCCAGGATTACCCGTTCAGCAGGTGGATGAACAAACCCCGTCAGGATATACCGCTGAGTCTATCAATTTTTTCGATACCCTTCCTTCTATATCTTTCCCTTGCTCTCCAACCGATCAGCATGATTTCCTTTGCTCTAGTATAGTGGATTCTCTTACCTGTGTTTTAAATTTGTCTTGGATCGAGCAGCGACAAATCTTTCTTCCAGATACCCCTTAACTCGCTGTACTTTGGCGAGGAATAGACATTGATCCACACAAGGCAGTTGCTTCTCCGCGTTTGCATGTATCTCTGTGTATTTACAACTTTTGTGTTTTCTCTTGCAGAACACTTTTAGCAAAATTGTATTTTAAATGACCTACTCTACGTTTTATTTCAATTCGCTTTACCTTCCTCTGCACAGCAGCATGGGGGACTCATTTACTTTCAATTGTTTTTTGGGACCTGCTTTACGCTCACCCTTTTGTGTTTGCTGACTCCTAGTTCTCTTCTCCGGTTGAACCGGGAATTTTGTCATGCGAAAGCGACAATAGGCCCCCCCCGGCTTCGCCGGGGGGCTTCATAGACGAGTAAAGCCCTCTGATACTAGCAGCACGCGTCACGTCGCGTTGGTACGGCCTGCCAATTGCGAGATCTTGTTACTTGCTACCCGTATACGGGTTTAAAGATTTTCCATCGTCAGCTGTTCTCCTGCCTTGTCCTCATCCAGCTGCCGTTTGATGTACTCCTGTTTCTTTTGTGCATTTTCCCCTCCGTTTCCACATAGTTCCCTTAGCATCAGAATTCTCAGTTCCGGTACTTATATCGCAGTTCCGGATTCTTTTCATAGATCATCAAGCTGCTCTTTCCCTTCAGATATCCCATGAAGCTTGATTTTGCAATTTTGTGCGGAATCTCTACCAGCATATGCACATGATCCGGGCATACTTCCGCTTCTACTATTTTGACTTTCTTCCATTTGCACAGCATTCTCAGTATTTCTCCGATCTCCCTCCGCTTTTCTCCTTAGAATACCTTCCTCCTATACTTTGACGCAAATACGACATGATATTTGCAATCCCAGCTTGTATGCGTTAATTCTATTCATGTCGTTCATTTTTTCAATGCCCTCCCTTTGCCTGTTTGTGCAGTTGGCAGACCAAACTTTTATTATAGCAAAGGGAGTTTTGTTATCTTCATCATCGCCATATGGCTTCTTTCGAACCACTTGCCCAGTGAGTGGTTTTACGGAATCAAAATCACCCTTTGAACGGGTGGTATGACTAGGCCCTATAAGGGCCAAACTCCTGTGGTAGCCCCCTACTCGGGGGCTGTTTTTATTTGCCCTGTTTT
>CBCSOX010000272.1:0-2933 GCA_965141735.1 uncultured Oscillospiraceae bacterium
AGCATTTCGGTGATTTCCTCGTAGGCGATTGGGTCGAGGTACTGCAAAGCGATGTCCTCGAGCTCCTCCTTGACCGCCCGGATACCGAGCCGGTGGGCGAGCGGCGCGTAGACCTCCATCGTCTCAAGGGATTTTTCCAGCTGCTTTTCCGGCTTCATGAACTCGAGGGTGCGCATGTTGTGCAGCCGGTCGGCGAGCTTGATGATAATGACCCGGATGTCCTTAGACATCGCGAGCAGCATTTTGCGGACGTTTTCCGCCTGCTGTTCCTCCCGGGTGGAGAGTGGGATTTTGCCGAGTTTGGTGACGCCGTCCACCAGCAGCGCGACGTCGGCGCCAAACTCCTTTTCCACCTGTTTGAGCGGAATGGTCGTGTCCTCCACCACATCGTGCAGCAGTGCCGCGGTGATGCAGTCGCTGTCCATCCCGAGCTCGGAGAGGATGCACGCCACCGCGATCGGATGTGTCACATAGGGTTCCCCCGACAGGCGCAGCTGTCCCGAATGAGCATTTTTAGCCAGATCATACGCCCGCATGATCTCCTCGCTGTTGTACTGCCTCCCCGTTGCCGCGAGCAGTGTAGTCAACTTTTCGATGGTATAGTTCAAACAGGAACCCTCCTTTGGTCTCGTAATCCCCCACATCGGCTTACATCGCCTCGATGCGGTGCAGCAGCTCGGAGCTAAAGACGTCCACCTTGCCCGGCGCGGGGAGCACCTTGATCGAGCTGGAGTCCACCGCGATTTCAATCAGCTTCTTTTCCGCAAGCACTTCGAGGATGACGCTAAGCTTGCAGAAGTTGATGCCGCTTCTCAAAATGACGTTGTAAAGCTGTTCCGGTCCGCCCTCAAACACCTTGCTGTTTTTAAGCATGGTGTAAATCGCCGCAAACTCCTTGCGGGAGGGCAGGATGCTCGCCTTGAGACGGGGGCTGACCGGCTCGCCCCGCATAATCGTCTCAAAGGTGCGCTTGGCGCTGAAAAATTTATACTGCTCAAAGGTGACGGGGCGGACGTCCTTAACCTTGACCGACACCGTCTGAACGCCGTTGAAAAAGCTGATGTCGAGCGCCACGAGCAGGTTGAGCACCGCGCCCGGCTGGTAGTAGAAACAGGAGCGCTGCACCCCAAAGTAGATCGCCTGGATAATCCCGGTCTCGGTGATGAGCTTGAGCTTGATGTGCTTTCCGCCCGAGAGCGGCACCACCGCGTCGAGCCGAGCGTTTTTGATCAGAAACAGCGGAGCAGGGCTCTGCGCGCCGAACGGTTCGAGCATGGCGAGGCTGTTGACGTTTTGCACAGTGAGGTCGGAGGCGTTGACGGTAAAGTCAATCTGATAAGTCGGTTCAGGCATCCGCTCACAGTGTTCCCGCGCGTAGTCGTTGAGTCCCTGTTCGAGCGCCGGGATGTTCTCCGCCTTGATGGTCAGGCCGGCCGCCGCGCTGTGTCCCCCCATCTTTTCACAGAGGGAGCGGTTGGCGTCAAGCGCCTCATAGATTGAAAACCCATCCACGCTGCGGGCAGACCCCCGCGCGACGCCCCCCTCCTCAATGGCGAGCAGGACGGACGGACGGCCGTAGGTCTCGGTCACCCGCGCGCTGACAATTCCGATAATCCCGTGCGGCCAGCCCTCCCGGGCAAAGACGAGCACCCGGTTGTACAGCTTGTGCGGGTTGGCGGTGAGCTCCTCCCGAATCTGCTGCTGAATCTCCTGCTCGATCTCCTGGCGCTGCATGTTGAGCTGGTTGAGCTCGGTCGCCATTTTTTTGCACTGTTTTTCCTCCTCGCACATCAGCAGGTCAAACACCTTGTTCGCCATGCCGAACCGGCCCGCCGCGTTAATGCGGGGCACAATGCCAAACGCGATATACTGTGAGGTGACGTTGGTCTTTGCAATTTTTGCCTTGTCAAAAATCGCGCCGAGGCCGATGTTTTCAGAAAATTCGATCTGCTGAAGTCCTCGTTTGACAATTGTCCGGTTTTCCCCAGTCAAAGGGACGACGTCCCCCACCGTTCCAATTGCCACCAGGTCCCCAAAATAGCTGAAAGTGCTCTCGTAATCCCCATCCTCCATCGCAGCCACAAGCTTAAAAGCAACCCCGACGCCTGCGAGGAATTTGTAGCGGGAGGGGCAGTCCTCCCGCTGCGGATCGATGACAGCGACAGCCTGCGGCAGGGTGTCCCCCACCCGGTGGTGGTCAGTGATAATCAGCTCCATACCGAGCTGCGCCGCATACGCTGCCTCGTCGACTGCAGTGATCCCGTTGTCAACGGTGATGAGGAGCTGGACCCCCTCCCCCTTGAGACGGTCGAGAGCAGGCCGATTGAGCCCATAGCCCCCGTCGTCCCGCTCGGGTATGTAGTGCGTCACCTCCGCACCGATGGAGGAGAGATAGGTGCAAAGCACCGCTGTCGAAGTGATGCCATCGCAGTCATAATCGCCGTAAACCGCAATCTTTTCCCCTACTTCCACCGCGCGGTTGATCCGCTGTACCGCCTTATCCATATCCTTAAGTGCAAAGGGCGATTCGAGTTCCGTTTCGCCGAGCAGGTCGTTAATTTGATCGTCCTGCAGCCCGCGCGTCGCCAATATGCCGGCTAGGAACCGACTGACGCCGAAAGTTTTCTCAATCTCTTGGATGCGTTCCTCTGCTCCGGCGCGGTACTGCCATTTTCTAAAGCCCATGTTATCCCTCTTATCCTACTAAAAATGATTCTTGCTTCTGTCAAATGATGGCTGTCCGCAGATACGGACAACCATCTCGATGTGCCCCTGGCGGGCAGCTCTCTCTAGTTCCTATTATAGTACATTTTGCAGGAAGTTGCAAATCTCCGGACAAAAAAAGGGGCACGCCCGCGGCGCGTCCCTTTTTTAAAAAGTTATTTGATCGGGTTAGCTAAGTTTTTAAGCTTTGTCGAGGCCTTCCTGAATCA
>CBCSOX010000273.1:0-2895 GCA_965141735.1 uncultured Oscillospiraceae bacterium
CAGATGGTGTACTCCCCTTCGAGCTGGTTGATCTTTTTGAGGGACTGCTGCTGCGACTCCCAGCTCCCGCCGTAGGTGTCGTTGCGCCCGATCTCCTCTTTAAAGATGGTGTCGCCCGCGAAAATCAAACCGTCCGCAACATACAGGCAGCTCCCGCGGGAATGCCCCGGCGTGTGCAGCACAGTGAAGGTGAGGCCGCCAAACTCAATGGTGTCCCCCTCCTGGACCAGTACATCCGCTTTGACCTTGTAGTACTTCTCCGACTTGACCATCTGAAAGGTGTTGGAGAGGTTTTTGTCCGGATCGGCGAGCAGCTCGTTGTCGAGCTCGTGGATGTAGGTGACCGCGTCGGTGTGGGTCTGAAGATAATATGCCCCGCCGATGTGGTCAAAATGCCCGTGAGTGAGCAGAATTTTATCCAGCTGGGCGTGGTTTTCGTTGAGTATTTCAACAATCCGCTCCCCGTTGTCAGCGGGGTCCACTACGAGCGCCTTGCCCGCGTCATCGAGCAGAATGTAGCAGTTGGTCTGCACCGGGCCGAGCACCATTTGTAAAATACGCATGTTCCGTTCCTCCTAATTCACATTGAGTTCGTCGGTATCGAGCAGGATGGTCACAGGGCCGTCGTTGCAGAGCTCCACCTGCATGTCCGCCCCAAATACGCCGAATTCCACCTGGGACACCCCGTTTTTGACCAGCTGTTCCCCTGTGTAGCGGTAGAGCGGCTCCGCCGTCTCGGGACGGGCCGCGCGGACAAACGACGGCCTTCTCCCCTTGCGGCAGTCCCCGCCAAGGGTAAAATTGGAGATGAGCAGCACGCCGCCGTCCACATCCGCCAGCGAAAGGTTCATCTTGTCCTGTTCATCGGTGAACACCCGCAGCCCGGCGATCTTTGCCGCAAGGCAGTCCGCCTCTTTTGGGGTGTCCCCCTCCATGACGCCGAGCAAAACCAGAAACCCGGTCTGTATCTCACCGCACACGGTTCCGTCAATCCGCACCCGGGCGCTGCTCACCCGCTGAAGTACTGCTTTCATCCGATCATCGAGCTCCTTTTTATTTTTTATTCAAAAAAGCGGCATCGACCTTCCGCGTCCACACCGCTTTCCATTTATCCAATTTTGCGTTCTGCATCCTGCACCCGCTGCTCGAGCTGCCCGGTTCGTCCCTCGAGTTCAAACAGCTTTTCATGTGCCGCCTGGTAGCCGTCGAACAGCGCGTCGAGCCTGCGGTTGGTGGTCTGCTCAACATAGGCGATTGTCTCGCGCTGCCGTCTGTCCACATAGGCTTTGAGCTGTTCGGTCTGCTGTTCGATCATCTGGGCGATCTGCTGCAGCATCTCACCGTTATCCATCGCGCTGTCCCTCCTTCCAGTGGTACCAGTATACCATGATCCCCTCGCCTTGGCAAGGGGTTATTTGCCCGAGCGTTCGACGCTGATCACGCCCTCGATTTTGCCGAGCTTTTGGATGATGTTGTTGAGCTGCTCCACCCCGGCGATCGCGATGGTGCAGACGACATTTGCGTTGCCGTTTTTAAGCTCGCGCGCGTTGAGCTCGTGGATCGGTACCCGGAAGTTGGCGAGCACAAGCCCCACGTCGGCGATCAGGCCGTTGCGTGAGTCGGCGACAATGTCGAGTGTCGAGCGGTAGCTCGCGGGGGCTGCGTTTTCCCAATGCACTGGGATCCAGCGGTCCACCTGGGTCGGGTCTTTCAGGGAAGAAATGACGTTGAGGCAGTCCCGCTTGTGCACCGAGACGCCGTGTCCCCGTGTGATAAACCCGATGATGTCATCCCCCGGCAGCGGGTTGCAGCACTGGGCAAACTTGACCAGACAGTTGTCGATCCCCTCGACCACCACGCCGCTCGACGCCTTGGTGTGGGTGATGTGAATCGGCTGATCCTCAGGCGGCTGGTCCGCCTTGATGAGCTTGACGTAATACTCCTTGATGCGGGGCACAATTTTGGAGAGGATGATTCCCCCGTACCCGATCGAGGCAAAAAAGTCCTCCACAGTGTCGCAGTGCTGCCGCTTGGCGATTTCCGAAATAAAAGTCTTCATCTGGTCGTCGGGCAGATAGATTTTGTTGCGCTTAAACTCCCGCTCAAGCTCCGCCCTGCCCTCGATGATGTTTTCTTCCCGCCGCTCCTTTTTGAACCAGGAGCGGATTTTGCCGCGCGCTTCGCTCGTCTTGACAATCTTGAGCCAGTTGCGGCTCGGGCCGTGGCTCTGGGATTTGGTGGTGATGATCTCGACCACCTGTCCGGTCTTGACCTTGGTGTCGAGCGGAACGATCCGCCCGTCGATCTTTGCGCCGATCATCCGGTTGCCGACCGCGCTGTGAATCGCATAGGCAAAGTCGATCACCGTTGAGCCGACTGGAAGTGTCTTGACGTCTCCGTTGGGGGTAAAGACAAAGACCTCTTCCGAGCCGATGTCCGTCTTGATGCTGTGCATCAAGTCTTCCGCATCGTTTGACTCCTGCTGCGACTCAATGATCTGACGGATCCACGCGAGCCGCTCCTCGAGGTTATCCTTTCCATTAATTCCCTCTTTATACTTCCAGTGAGCGGCGATTCCGTATTCCGCAGTGTAATGCATATCCCAGGTGCGGATCTGAATTTCAAACGGAACGCCCTCCTTGCCGATCACCGTGGTGTGCAGCGACTGGTACATGTTGGGCTTTGGCATGGAAATATAGTCCTTAAACCGGTTGGGGATAGGGGTGAACAAATCGTGCATCACACCGAGGATGTTGTAGCACTCGATGACTGTGTCGACGATGATGCGGATGGCGTAGATGTCGTACACCTCGTCAAATCCCCGCCCCGCCATGTACACCTTGCGGTAGATGCCGTAGTGGGATTTCACCCGCCCCTCAATTTTGGGGCTGATCT
>CBCSOX010000274.1:0-2857 GCA_965141735.1 uncultured Oscillospiraceae bacterium
CTCGCTGCACGCGGTCCGCTGGATTGGGATCGCCGCTGTGTGCGCCGTCTGCCTGCTCAGCCTGCTCAACATCGACCGCATCGTTGCAGAGGACCATCTCGCCCGAAACACAGAGTTCGACACCTACTATCTCTCCAAGCTCTCCTGCTCCGCTGCTCCAGCTGTTTCCAAGGTGTATCAGGAGACCGACGACCCGGACCTCAAGGAGCAGCTCGGGCAGGTGCTCAGCAAGTACCAGGATCAGCTTGCGCGGAGGGAAAACCTGTTTTGCTACACACTGGATCAACCCGAAATCCAACGCGCCCTCTCTGTGATCCCGCAAACAAACAGCGTTGATTGAAAAAACAGCAGAAAACCATTCCCCTCTACCGCTGCCCGGCGTGTTGGGCGGCGGTATTTTTGTGCAACTTGTGAATTCTGTCTTTTTCAGTAAAAAATTAGGGCTTTACCTTGAAATCGCCCTGCAAATTTGTTATTCTTACTGTTAGGTATCATACTAGTATTGATTGGGGGAATTGTTTTGAACCATCCAGACGGCTTTGTAATCCGCAGGGCACAGAGAGAGGACACCGCCCTGGTGCTCGAATTCATCCGAAGGATTGCCGCATACGAAAAGATGTCCGACCAGGTGGCCGCAACCGAGGAAACACTCGAAAAATCCCTGTTTGACCAAGAGCAAGCGTGGGTGCTGCTGGGGGAATACCAAGCGAAACCGGTGGGCTTTGCCCTTTTTTATGAAAACTTCTCCACTTTTATCGGACGGGCCGGCCTCTATCTCGAGGATCTCTATGTGGACCCAGACATGCGGGGCAGAGGATTTGGCAAAGCACTCTTTCAGGCAGTTGCCGCTGAGGCAGTCAGGCGGGGCTGCGCCCGCATGGAATGGGCCTGCCTGAACTGGAACGAGCCTTCCATCGCGTTTTACCGCAAGAGAGGCGCTGTGGCCATGGACCAGTGGACAACCTACCGCCTCACGGGCGATGCAATTGCCCGCGCAGCACAACAGTAACATCGGGGAGGACGAATTTTATGCAAGAAACAGTTTGGGCCCTTGTACCGGCGGTCGTCGCAATCGCGCTCGCCCTGCTCACCAAAGAAGTCTATATTTCCCTGCTCATCGGCATCCTGTCGGGCGCGCTTTTTTTCACCAACTTTCACCTGCTCGATTCGATTGATACCACCTTTCAAATTATGAGCCAAAAGGTGGGGGAGAACACCAACATCCTGGTCTTTCTCGTCCTGCTCGGGATGCTCGTGGCGCTCATGAAAAAATCAGGCGCCTCCCGCGCCTATGGGGAATGGGCCTCGGCATCCATCAAGACGAAGCGGGGCGCCTCGTTTGCGACGATGGGGCTCGGCTCCCTCATCTTTGTGGACGACTATTTCAACTGTCTCACCGTGGGCACTGTCATGCGCCCGGTCACCGACCGACACAGGATTTCCCGCGCAAAGCTCGCCTACATCATCGACGCGACCGCAGCCCCGATCTGCATCATTGCGCCGATCTCGAGTTGGGCGGCGGCTGTGGGCTCCTCCCTGCCCGAAGGAAGTGCGGTGGACGGGTTCAGCCTGTTTTTGCAGACCATCCCGTTTAATCTCTACGCCCTGCTGACGATTGTCATGGTGGTTTTTCTGCTCGCCTGTAACTTTGACTTTGGCCGGATGAAAAAATACGAGGAAAAACATCAAAAGGAATTTGAAGAGAAACGAAAAGCCCGAGAGCAAATCGTGCAGGAACATCCCCCCAAAAAGGGAAGGGTATTTGATCTGGTGGTGCCGATTGCAGTGCTCATCCTGCTGTGCATCCTCGCCATGCTGTACACCGGCGGCATTCTGGAGGGAAAATCGGTTGTCGAGGCGTTTGCCAACTGCAATTCCTCCCTTTCCCTTGTCTACGGGTCGTTTTTCACCATTTTGTTCGTGTTTGTGCTCTATATCCCCCGCAAAGTCATCACCTTTCATCAGTTTGCCGAAAGCATCACAGAGGGGTTTCAGGCCATGGTGCCCGCCATCCTGATTCTCACGCTGGCCTGGACGCTGAGCGGGGTGTGCGGCGCGAATTATCTCAACGCCGGGGGCTTTGTCAGCCAGCTGGTCGACGGCAGTGCCCTCGCGCAGAGCATCCTTCCCGCTGTCTTTTTCCTTGTCTCCGCTTTTCTTGCCTTCGCGACCGGAACATCCTGGGGGACGTTCGGCATCCTGATTCCAATTGCAGTGGCAATCTTTGGAGCAGACGGCGCCCAGATGCAGATGCTTGTCCTCACCGTTGCCGCCATCCTCGCCGGTGCGGTGTGCGGGGACCACATGTCACCGATCTCAGATACCACCATCCTCTCCTCCACCGGAGCGGACTGCAACCACATTGAGCACGTCTCCACCCAAATTCCCTATGCGCTGCTAGTCGCCGTCTGCTGCTTTGCAGGCTACCTCCTGGCGGGCGTCACTCAAAACGGATGGCTCGGCTTGCTGCTCAGCGGTGCACTGCTGCTCGTGATTTTGACTGTCCTTTACCGCCGCTCCCTCTCCCAGAGAAAAAAACAGCTGTAACCCCGTTTGGATTGTACAAAAACAGGACAATCCGTTGTGTTTCCAGTTTCCACTACAATGCCAAACAGATTCTTTTAGAGAGCCGGTCCCCTGAATTAATTCTACCTTTGAGGGCTCTTTTTGCGCCCTTGTGCAGCCCCAGGCTAACCGCCTGGGGCTGCCTCTTTTGAAAATCTTGAAGAAAAATGGAATCCGGCTGCATGCAGATTGGATTCATCCGCGCAAAACACGGGATCTGGAGCAGCAATGAAACAAAGGGAGCCGCCCTTTTCCCATCCGTCGGCCTCACACCGGCAGGCTGAAATCTCCT
>CBCSOX010000275.1:0-2821 GCA_965141735.1 uncultured Oscillospiraceae bacterium
GATTTTGGAGCGAAAATGTTTGTGCTTTCCTTTATAATAGATTGCGGCGGGGACGATGTCCCCTCCAGTCTGGGAGGCGATGACAACAGCGCCGGATTTCGGTTTGAGGGGTTCCCCGGTCAGGGAGCGGGTCCCTTCGGGGAACAGCGCGAGGGAATGGCCCTGCCGCACTGTTTCAATCGCCCTCTCGAGTGCGCTGGTATCCCCTCTTCCACGGGAAACCGGGAAAGCGCCGAGTTTCTTAATCAGGGGGCCGAGAATCGGCTTTTCAAACAGCTCCGCCTTGGCCATAAACACCAGCTGGTGATGCCGCAGGCAGATGCCGAGCAACGGGGGATCCAGATAAGACTGGTGGTTGCACACCGTCAAAAAACCCTGTCCTTCTGGCGGCAGGTTCTCCACCCCATATATTTTCACCGAAAAGGCAAGGCGAAAAAAAGCCCTGCACACGACCCGTCCAAAACTGTATAACCCCATTGTCAAAACCCTTCAAACTCTATCTTAATTCCCGCTCCAGCCGGCTGCGAATCAATCCGGTGAGCGTTTGAACCGACTCCTCAAGCGTGAGCTCCGAGGTGTCGACGAGTACCGCGTCCTCCGCCTGTTTGAGCGGCGCGATCTCCCTGTGGGTGTCGTTGTAATCCCTCTGGCGGATGTCTGCAAGCACATCCTCATAGGAAACCCGCTCCCCTTTTTGCTCCAGCTCCAGGCAACGCCGCTTTGCACGCACCTCGGGAGAAGCTGTGAGAAAGATCTTTACCTGCGCGTCGGGGAGCACAACGGTGCCGATGTCCCGTCCGTCCATGACGACATTGTTGTGCTTTGCCATATCCTTTTGCAGGCCAAACAAAAAGCTACGCACTTCGGGAATCGCCGAAACGGCTGAAGCGGCCATGGACACCTCAGGAGAGCGGATCTCATCCGAGACGTCCTCTCCGCAGAGGAGTACCCTCTGCTCCCCATCCACAAAGGTGAGATTCACATTAATTTGCCCTAATAATGCAATTATATCATTCTTCTGCGCAAAGTCAATCTTTTTTTGCAGAACAAACAGGCCGATGGAACGGTAAAGCGCGCCGGTGTCCACATAAATGAACCCAAGCTGCGCGGCGGCCGCCCGCGCGATGCTGCTTTTCCCCGCTCCTGCCGGGCCGTCAATTGCCACTGAAATCATATTGATCCTTCCAATCTCTGTGTTTTATTTCCCAATTCTCTGCGAAAGGTTCCAGGGAACCGCTGAATCCATCGCGCCTGACAGCCCGATATAGATACCGCGGATGAATTTTGGACATTTCCGCGTCAAAAATGCTCCGAATATGGCACGCTTTTTTCTGAAACTGCCTCGCAGTCTGTGCACCGGATAAGATCAGTGCTTACCTTGAAGGCGGCTGCAAGAATGTCCACTGATTTAGCCTTGGGGTACCGAAACGGGTGTCTCCCGCTGCAGTCCCTATGCGTTGAGCCCAGCGAGGTAGCCGGTGGACCAGGCGATCTGCAGATTGTAGCCACCGGTGTAGGCGTCGACGTCGAGCAGCTCCCCGGCGAAAAACAGCCCGGGCAGGAGTTTTGACTCCATTGTCTTCGGGCTCACCTCCGCGACGTTGACACCACCCGAGGTGATGATCGCCTCGTCAACTGGGCGGAAGCCCTGCGCCGTCATGGTCATCCCCTTGAGCAGAGCGCAGAGCCTTGCCCGCATCTCGCGGGTGATCTGGTTGCCCTTGGTTTCAAACGAAATCCCGCTGAGCTTGGCGGCTATCCCAAGCATTTTGGCGGGGAGCAGGCCGCGCAGGATGTTGACAAAATCCTTGTTGGCATTGGCCTGGATGTCCCGCAGCAACCGGGCGTCAAGCTGTTCCTCGCTCAGGGCGGGCTTGAGGTCGATGGTCAGGCGGTATTTGTTCGGGTGAATCCCCCGCATGTGGGCGCTCGCGCTGAGCACGAGCGGGCCGGACACCCCAAAGTGGGTGAAGAGCATCTCCCCCATCTGGGAGAAAATCTGTTTGCCGCTCTCTGTTTCTGTGACAGTGAGGGTGACGTTTTTGAGGGAGAGTCCCTGCATGTCCCTGCACGACGGCTCTTTCACCACGATTGGGACAAGGCTCGCAGTGGGGGGAGCGATAGTGTGCCCCGCCGCCTGCGCGAGCCGGTAGCCGTCCCCCGTCGAGCCGGTGCGGGGATAGGACATTCCGCCGGTGGCGAGGATCACCGAACCGCAGCGCAGCTGCTGGGTTTTGTCATAGCCCACGCCGCACACCCGGCCGTCTTCGGTCAGCAGCCGATCGGCCCGCCCGGTGACAAACCGCACCCCCTGCGCCTTGGCAAATCGGGTCAGGCAGTCTGCCACGTCGGCTGCCCGGTCAGACTGGGGGAACACCCGATTGCCCCGCTCGGTTTTGAGGGGCAGCCCGTTGCCCTCAAAAAACTCCATCGCATCCTGGGCAGAAAAGGAGGAGAAGGCGCTGTAGAGAAATTTTCCATTGCGTGGCACGCTCGCGATGAGCTCGGTCAGGCCGCTGTTGTTGGTGACGTTGCAGCGGCCCTTGCCGGTGATGAGCAGCTTGCGCCCAAGTCGGTCGTTGCGCTCGAGCACCACCACGCTTTTGCCAAAAGAGGCGGCCTGTCCCGCCGCCATCAGTCCGGCGGCGCCCCCGCCGACTACCACAAGATCCGTCATTCCATCTCCGGCCTTTCCCCGCCCTTGCTCTCAAGGGTTTTTGCATAGACGTCGTATTCATCCCAAATGTACTCGAGCTTTTGGAAGGTGCTCGAGATCTCGTCCCTCTTTTTGATGCCAACCGCCACGATGAGCGCGTTGACC
>CBCSOX010000276.1:0-2806 GCA_965141735.1 uncultured Oscillospiraceae bacterium
AGACTTGAGCAGTATGCGGACAAAATCGACCTGTGCATTGACCATCATGTGTCCAACACGCTGTACGCAAAGGAAACCTATCTCGACGGGGCCGCATCGTCGGTTTCTGAGATTCTGTTTTTTCTGCTCGAGCTGCTGGGCATCTGGTTTGATGAGCGGATTGCGAACTGCCTGTACACTGGCCTCGTCACTGACACAGGCTGCTTTAAGTTTTCCAACACAGGGGTTAAGACCCATCTGGCTGCGGCGCGCCTGATCGAGTTCGGCGCGGATTACGAGCGAATCAACCGCGACATGTTTGAAACCAAATCGTTTGCCCGCATTGCACTCGAGCGGATGGTGCTCGACGGAATGGAGTTTTATTTTGACCGCAGATGCGCCTATGTGTTGGTCACCCGCGCGATGATGGAGGAGGCAGGCGCCGACTACACGACGTTTGACGGCATTTCGGCGATCACCCGCCAGATCGAAGGGGTGGATGTCGGCCTCACCCTGCGCGAAATTGGGGAGGACGACTACAAGGTTTCGGCGCGCACCTCCGCAGAGGTGAACGCCTCCGAGCTGTGCAGCAAATTTGACGGCGGCGGACACGTCCGCGCGGCGGGGTGCACTCTCAAGGGGAACATTGCAGACGTCAAGCGCAAACTGCTCGCAGCGGCACAGGAAATGTTGGGGTCCCGCTAATGGACGGGATTCTTTGCATGAATAAGCCGGAAGGTTTCACCTCGTTCGATGTGGTGGCCAAGCTGCGGGGGATCACCCGTACCAAGAGGATTGGCCACGCGGGTACCCTTGACCCGATGGCCACCGGGGTGCTCCCTGTGTTTCTGGGCAGGGCGACCAAGGCGATCAGCCTGTTGCCCGACCACAGCAAACGCTATACCGCGGGCTTCCAGTTAGGACTGACAAGCGATACCCTTGACAGTACTGGAACCATTCTTTCCCGATCCCATTCGGCGTTGACGCAGAGGGAACTGCTCGCAGTGCTCGGGCAGTACCGCGGCAGCGTCAGCCAGGTTCCCCCAATGTACTCGGCGCTCAAGGTGGAGGGCAAGCGGCTCTATGAGCTTGCCCGCCAAGGAAAGACAGTGGAGCGCCAGCCGCGCCAAGTTGAGATTTTTCGGCTGGAACTGCTGGCCTTTGACAGCGAGTCTCAGACCGGTGTGCTCGACGTCAAATGCTCCTCTGGCACCTATATCCGCACCCTCTGCGACGACATCGGGCGGGATCTCGGGGTGGGTGCCGTCATGACCTCACTGCAGCGCACCGAGGCAGCGGGATTTTCCCTCGCGGAGTGCAGGACGTTTGAAGAGGTGCAGCAGCTTAAGGACAGCGACCGGTTGGGGGAAGCTCTGCTTCCTGTGGAATGGGTGTTTGACAGCTATCCCAGGCTCTGCTTTGGGGAAGCGCAGGCGCGGATGTTCTGCAACGGGGTCAAGCTGGATTTAAACCGGGTCAGCGGGGTAGCAACTGGCCTGCACACGGTTTATGACCAAGCGGGGCAGTTCCTTGGACTCGCGCAGCCCGATCAAGACACCAGGGTGTTGCGCATTCAAAAGCTGTTTGTTTAACCAGCCCAGCAGGAAAGTCAAAACCGAAGAAACTCCTGCTGTTGTGAGGCGGCTCCCCAAATCTTGTTTTGAGGGAGTCGGGGCAAAAGATATTTTCAACGGGGCTGTTTCCGATTTAACCGAAGCAGTAGGGATAGAAGGATCTGGGGGCGGATTACGACACGCCAAGGACCGCTGACTGGACGGAAGCAGCCGAATCATGCAGTGGAGAACTGCAAATCAATCAATGTCTGACGCGAGGAGGTGGTGCGCTTGAAAATATTGCACAAGCTAGAGCCGATGGAAAGGGAGACCTCGGTTGCGCTCGGCCTGTTTGACGGCGTCCACCGGGGGCACCGATCGGTGATTGCACAGGCGGTTGAGTCGGCGGAAGAGGAACTGCTCCCAGTTGTTCTTTCGTTTCGCACCCGGCACGCCATTCCCGCCAGCAAAAAAGGCTACTCAACGATCATCACCGATACTGTCAAGCAATCTATCTTGACAGGACTTGGAGTGCGTCTGCTGATAGAACCCGACTTTTTGGACATTAAAGACTACACTGCCGAGGTGTTTGTCCGAGAGATTCTGATCAATAAGCTCAGGGCAAAACGAATTGTCTGCGGCTATGACTACCGCTTTGGCAAAGGAGCCGCAGGCTCAGTTGAGCTGCTTCAAACGCTTGGAGCGCGGTTTGGCGCTGGAGTGACGGTGATGCCCCCTCTGCTGGACGCAGGCGAGCCGGTGAGCTCGACCCGTATCCGCAGGTGCATTGAGCGGGGGGAGATCGAGCAGGCCAACCGCCTGCTCGGCTACGATTACTGCTTTGACTTCCCCGTGATTGACGGGGCCAAGCTGGGGCGGACAATTGGCGTGCCGACGATTAACCAGATGTTCAAACCCGAGTATTTGATTCCGAAATTTGGGGTGTATGCCTCGTACATGACGATTGGGCATCGCAAATACTGGGGGGTGACCAACGTGGGGATCAAACCCACAGTGCACAACACCTCGTTTCCGCTGGCTGAGACGCATATCATCGGATTTAGCGGAGATTTGTATAAAAAGAGGATAAAAGTACATTTGGTAGAATATTTGCGCTCCGAACAGCGTTTTTCGGGGATTCCTGAGCTCAAAGAAGCAATCCAGGAGAACATCCGCTGTGTTACACAGCGGTATTGCAAGGAATCCCTTGACTCTCTTTAAATTTGCTGGTATAATAGATGAGCACTTTTGTGCAGGATAGATTATGTCAGCAG
>CBCSOX010000277.1:0-2741 GCA_965141735.1 uncultured Oscillospiraceae bacterium
GACGCGTTTTTCAGCGCGGAGGACATCGGCTGGGAAGAGGCGTACAAGCTGTATTACGAATGCAACCCCTATGAGCTGGGGACCGACCGCGCGGACGAAGTGCTTGCCCTGCTCTCCGAGGAGGGGAACGGACTGTGGGAGATTCCACTGTCCAACGAGGGGAGAAGTTTACTCGTCGGCATCGCGGTCCGTTCAGCGCCGACGGACGAGGTGCGGGACGCACTCACTCCGGAAGAATTCGCCCGCCTGGAGCAGCAGGCAGGCCGCTGGTCGATTTGCAGAATCGGCCGAGGGGAGTCGGAGGACTACCGGGCCAAGGTGGATGCCCTGCTGCAAAGTCAGGGAGTTGCACCGGGCTGCCAAAAGGTTCTGTTGCAGGCCTTTTCCAAAATGCGCTCGCCCGTCGCGCTCACCATCCGGGACGGCAGGATGGAATCGGTCGCCGTCTTTCAGGAGCCGTGGGTGCTGGGGACCTCCAAGCCGTTTGTGTTCGGTTCCGCCAAATCCTCCAACATCAAGGAGGGTGCGGTGCTGCCGTTCGGGCAGATGTGCGAGATCATGGAGCAGATGGACCCGCCGGGCGATTGGTCCTGCGCAATCCCCACCCAGCCGCTCATCATTGGGGTGCTGTCGGGCGCAGCCCTGCTGGCTGCCCTGGCAATCTGGCTGATCTGGAAATTCACCCGCAGGACAGGGAACTGAACCGAATGCATGCCCCCACAGAGCAAGGGCATTGCGCGGCAAAAACAGCCCGCACACAGCAAAACGCCGGAAAGCAGTTTGCATTCCGGCGTTTATTCCTGTCTGCGCGGCTGCATCTCCTCGACGATTTCCGCAAGCCCGCGGCGATCGTTGAGCAGAATCGAGATGATCCCTTTGTACAGGTTGATGGTGTTTTCCGCGCACTGGTCGGCGAGCAGGTCGGCCTGCATCCGGTCGGGGGCGAACAGCTTCATGTCGAGCAGGTCGCTGCCGATGTCGTGCACTGTGAGGTGGACGATGTACCCGTCCTCCACCCGGTCAACCGCGACCTTCTGCCCCTTGTCCCGCTTGGTGCGGGAGAGCAGCTCCGCCGCAGCGGCGACCACCTTGTCCCGGCTCGCCCGGCCGAGCACGCCGGAAAGGGTTTTGGCTGTGTCCGCGCCCCGCTGGGTGAGCAGGAAAACCCGCTTGCCGTCCTCGGCGTCCTGCTCCGCGACGTGCCCGGTGTCGGTGAGCTCCTTGAGCGCCTGGCAGAAGCTGAAGTAGTTGACTGTCCCAGTGACCTGAAAGACATAGTTCATCTGTTCCCGGTCGAGCGGCTGGGGAGCGGAGTTGAGCAGGTAACAGATCAGGATTTTGATCTCATCGATGTCCGACAGGCTGCCCGGCTCGCTGTCTTTGAAAACCATTTTATCCGGCATGCGTCATCCTCCCTTGCATTATTATTTCTATTATACCACAAAATAGGGGAATAGAAAAGAGGGTTGTGTTTTTTCCGGGTTTTTGATAAAATAGAAAAACAACGTGTGAAAGTAAAAAAGGAGTGGATACAATCGTGAACGATGGCACAGGCGTGTTGTGGCTGGTCCTGGTGATCTGCATCGCATTTTCGGCCATTTTCTCGTCGTCCGAGACGGCGTTTTCGAGCGTCAACCTCATTCGCATGAAGAGCTACGCCTCGCAGAACAACAAGCGGGCAAAGCGGGTGCTCCGCCTTTCGGGGGATTACAACAGCATCCTCACGGCGATTCTCATCGGCAACAACATCGTCAACATCGCCGCCTCGTCAATCGGTACGGTGCTCTTTACCTCGTATTTCGGCGCGTCCGGCCCAGCGGTTTCCACCGTTGTGCTGACTGTTCTGATTCTCATTTTTGGCGAGGTGATGCCCAAAAGCATTGCCAAGGACAAGGCAGAGTCGGTTTCCATGGCCTCCTCCGGCTTTCTTTCGGTGCTGACCATCCTGTTCAAGCCGTTTATTCTCCTCTTCAACGGCCTGAAAAAGCTCACCGAACGATTCACAAAATCCGATTCTCAGCCCTCGGTCACTGAGCAGGAGCTCAAGGTCATCGTCGAGGAGATTGAGAGCGAAGGGGTGCTCGAGGACCATGAGAGCCAGCTCGTCCGCTCGGCGCTCGATTTTGACGAGACCACGGCCGAGGAGGTGCTCGTCCCCCGCGTCGACATCATCTCGGTTGAAGTCAGCGCAAGCGTTGAGGAGATCAAGCAGCTGTTTCTGACCGAGCGGTTTTCCCGCGTCCCGGTGTACGAGCGGTCGATTGACAACATCGTCGGCGTCCTGTACGAAAAGGACTTTTTCCGCGCATATATACAAAATGGAGAGCATATCGACATCCGCGGCCTGCTTCAGCAGCCGCTGTTTATCCCGCCGCAGACTAAAATCTCCGACCTGCTCAAACAGATCCAGTCGGTGCGTGCCCACATGGCGGTGGTCACCGACCAGTACGGCGGCGTCGAGGGGATTGTCACCCTTGAGGACGTTTTGGAGGAGCTTGTCGGGGAGATTTACGATGAGGATGAGGAGATTGTCGAGGACGTGCAGCGGCTCGGCCCGGGGTGTTACCGAGTGAACCCCGACATGGCGGTGGAGGATCTCTTTGAGGAGATCGAATTTGAGCCCAAGCACTTTTCCTCAGACAGCAACACCGTCGGCGGCTGGGTGTTCGAGCTGCTCGAGCACATCCCCGAACCGGGCGAACAGGTTGCCTTTGAGGAGCTCACCCTCACTGTGACCGATC
>CBCSOX010000278.1:0-2733 GCA_965141735.1 uncultured Oscillospiraceae bacterium
CGACGCAATGTTGGTGGCGAGGCCCGCCTGTGTAAATTTTTTCAGGACCTTTCCAAATAGATGGTACAGCTTGATCTGCGTTTTCAGGCTTTTGCGGTAATCCACGTGAAAGGCGAGCATCGCGAACTCGACAAACTCGTTGCCCGCGGCGGCGATGCGCGGCAGGTTGAATAGAATCGCGTCCATATGCCGGGCGTATTTCTCATGCTGGCTGGTGAGGTAATAGTACCAGGCGTAGAGAACGTGCAGCACAGGCGCGTCACGAGAAGCCCGCTCAGGGAGTTCTTCGGCAAAGAAACTGCGGAGAAAATCCGCGTAATCTGCCACCCCATTTTTGTGGTCCCGAAAAAGAAAGAGAAACAAAAACGAATCGATTCCCTTGTAATCGCCGCTCATAAACCAGTAGCGCAGGGCGCGGGTGTAGTCCTTTTGATCCCGGTAATAGTTGGCGGCCTCTTTATACAGCGGGCTCAGCTTAATTTGAGCAGCCGCCTTTTCCCTCAGAAATTCCTGGAACAGGTGATGATAGCGATAGGTGTCCTCATGCAGGCGGCTGAGAAAGCTGTTAGTGCGGCTTAGGTCTTCCATCACCGTCTGCGCGTCCTCCCGGCCGGAAAGACGCCGGGCAAGCTCGGGATCAAATTCATCCACAACCGAGGTGTTCAGACAAAAACCACGCAGCTCGGTGTCCCAGCCGCTCCAGAGGTGTTGCTCGAAATAATCCGAGAATAGGTAATGCCCGCCGCCCAGCTTGACCTGCCCAGACTTGGCGATGGCGTTGACGCCGATCGCCCAGCCATCAGTAGCCATAAAGGCGAATTTTGATTCTTCAGGTGTCAGAAACCGTCCCAAGCTTCCAAAATACCGGCGAATTTCATCCTCAGTAAATCGCAGCATCCCGGGAGTGACGATTTGGATTTCCTTATCCTTGAGCAGGGGGAGAAATTCGTCGGGAATCTCCTTGCGGGAGAGAATCAAAACGGTAAAGGAATGCGGCAGCCGTTTGAGCACTGCAGGCAAAGATTTGAGAATTTCACTATTTTCGATTAGGTGCATATCGTCGAGCACCAGGGCGTGGCGCTCAGTCTCGGGCAGCAATTCTGAGAGAAGGCGGACCATGTATTCCACAGGTGCGGCCGTAAAGGAGGGACTCACCAGAATTTTGCGCATGTTCTCGTTTTCCGGCTGAAGAGAGAAGATTCCGGTCGCCAGCAGCTTGTAGAACACCGAGGGGGAATCGTCGTATTTGTCAAGCCCAAGCCAGACCACCTTCCGGTCGCAAGAGTTCAGCCAAAGCAGCGTAGAGACGGTCTTGCCACTGCCCGCCGGGGCGCCGACGTAAACAAAACGATCCTCCGCCCCCTTATGAAACCGTCGCAGAAGTTCCCGCCGGGGCGCGCAGACCTCTGGCAGCTCAGCCGGAGTGAATTTTTCATTCAAAAATAAGAGAGCATTTTCTGAATCGGGCATGGCAGCGACCTCCCTGGTTCACTTTTTTCATCCGGTATGAGGTTTCAAGGCGCTTTTTTAACGGTTTAGAACACTGTCAATCAAAAAACCTCATACCGGGATATCAAATTCTTTCAAAGCAAGAAAATATTTTTTAAAAAACCTCATACCGAATGATTTCATTTTAGCATATCTTGCCTTATACTGCAATTAGGATGCGGAAATTAACTCGGAAAAGCATGAAATGAAAGGAGAGGGTAAGATGGCATTGTCCAACTGAACAAAGGGAACTACCATGCAGAAACAGCAGAGCACGCCAAAAAACTGACTGGGAACAGAGCATTCAAAACCGGGAAGATGCAAGGCGCTTTTCTGGGCACGAGGAACGATCAGAAACGAATACTATGCAAAAGGAGGAAAGGATATATGAAAGCAAAACCATCGCGGTACAAGCGTCTGACAGCACTGCTGCTGAGCTTGTTTATGATTCTTAGCATGCTGCCGCTGAGTGGGATACAAATCTTAGCGGAGACCGGAGCGGACGTCTGGGACGGAACAACGGCTAGCGGCTTCGCTGGGGGGGACGGCAGCGCGGAACAGCCCTATGAAATCGCCACCGGAGCACAGCTCGCGTATCTGAGCGAGCAGGTGAACAGCGGTGAAACTTATGTGGGCAGACACTTTGTGCTAACCGCGCATTTAAACCTGAACAACAGGGACTGGGCTCCCATCGGGGGCTCCTATGGAAGCTTTCAAGGACTTTTCGATGGAGCCGGTCATACGGTTTCAAACTATCGCACACTCGGAAAGCAAGGGAATACTGTTTATTATCGGCAGGGATTGTTTGGCATCGTTCAAGACGGGGTTCTCAAAAACCTGACCGTTTCGAATGTGAAAATCACCGATAGCGCCAATGCCGCCAACGCTTATTACGTCGGCGGACTGGCGGGTATGATTTACGACAATGTTCGGGTGGAAAACTGTCATGTCCGAAACGTGACGATCACAGTGGGTGTCTACAGCGCAGGCGGTTTGGCGGGCAGCATCACAAGCGATGCAACTGCTCCCGACCCGGTGACAGGCGGCGGCCTGTTCGGCTGCACGGCGCAGAACATTGCAATTGCGCCGGACGGCGTGATGGGCAAGGCGGGCAATTACGGAGGCCTGGTGGGAAACATATCTTCCATCAAGGTAGGGGATTCCTATACGTTGGAGAATTGCTCTGCGTCCGGCTCGATCACGACGGCGCTCAGCACCGGATGGGATGGAAGTGACTGGGGCGGA
>CBCSOX010000279.1:0-2720 GCA_965141735.1 uncultured Oscillospiraceae bacterium
CCGGCAGGCTGGGCCTTTGCCCTCTTAGATTTTTTCTCCTGACGTTCCACCACCTTCATCTGAACCGGTTCTCCCTGAAAGAGGACGTTTCCCGCCTTGCGGGTCAGCTTGAGGACAGGGTATTGATCATCCGTCACCCGCAGGTATCCCTGTAAAACGAGGGCATGAATCAAATCCCGGAGCCGCGGCTCTTTGACCTCTTTTAAAATCCCATGAGTCGTCAGGCGGTTGAGGCCGAAGCGGACAAGTCGTTCGTTTTCGCTTCCCCGCAGCACATCGATGATCATCTTGACTCCAAACCGCTCCCCCGCGCGCTTGACGCAGGAGAGGATTTTCTGCGCCTCAATTGTGATGTCTTCGAGTTCGAACTCGCCGTTGCAGCTGCTGCAATTTCCGCAGAAGGGCTCTCCTTGTTCACCAAAATAGCGCAGGATGTACTGGCGCAGACAGTCGCTCGAGTGACAGTAAAAAGTCATCGCTTTGAGCCGGATACGCTCCCGCTCCCGGACCAGTTCCGCAGTCTCGGGGTCGAGCTCCTCGTTCTCTCCAGCATGCTCAATCAAAAACTGGTTGGTGATCACATCCTGCCCTCCGTAAAGGAGGATGCACTGCGCCGCAGAGCCGTCCCTCCCAGCGCGGCCCGCTTCCTGGTAATAGCTTTCGATATTCTTGGGCATGTTGTAGTGGAGGACAAACGAGACGTTGGATTTGTCAATCCCCATGCCAAACGCATTGGTCGCGACCATGACCGGACAGCGGTCGTAGAGAAAATCCTCCTGGTTGCGCCTGCGCTCCTCGGCGCTGAGTCCGGCATGGTACCGGGTGGCGGGATACCGCAGGCTGCAAAGGCGTTCGCACACCTCTTCCACCGCCTTGCGGGTGGCGCAGTAAATAATGCCGCTCTGGTTTGGATTGGCAGTGAGAAACCGCTCGACCGCTTCAAATTTATCCCGCGGCTTCTGCACTTCAAAATAGAGGTTTTTCCGGTCAAATCCAGTAGTCACCAGAGTGGGACTGCGCAGCTCCAGAATCCGCACAATGTCCTCCCGCACCTGCGCGGTTGCAGTCGCTGTAAAAGCGGCGACCACCGGGCGGCTGGGAAGCGCGCGGATAAAATCCAAAATTTTCAGGTAGCTCGGGCGAAAATCCTGCCCCCACTGGGAGACGCAGTGGGCCTCGTCAACACTGACCAGAGAAATTTCACAGGTACGGGCAAACGAAAGAAATTCCTCGGTCAAGAGGCGTTCAGGCGCGATGTAAAGGATTTTGTACTCCCCCGCACGCGCGTTGTCAAGTGCCCGGCGAAACTGGCTGGGTGTGAGAGAACTATTGATGTAGGCGGCGGGGATTCCCGCCTGAGTCAGGGCGTTGACTTGATCTTTCATCAAGGAGATCAGCGGGGAGACCACCAGCGCCACTCCGTCGAGCAGCAGCGCAGGCAGCTGGAAACAGAGTGATTTTCCCGCACCTGTGGGCATAATGCCCACAGCATCCCGGCCGCTCAATATACTGTCGACCAGGGTTTCCTGGCCCTCTCGAAATTCTGTATATCCAAAATACTTCTCTAATACCTGGTATTTTTCCATCATATGAGATTCACCTCCCATTTATAGTAACACACTCATCGAAAAACCGCAACTAAGCGCTTCTTTCGTCGTGAATATAGATGATTTATACAAAAACAGACATCTTTCGTTCACACATGTGCCAAACCGTTCACAAATTGCTTGCATTTTTGCTCCTTCTTATGGTAGAGTATAAAGGTATATCGCATCTACTGTGCGGACAAAAACACAAGAAGGAGCAATGTTATGAACAACAAAAATCCGGTTGTCATCATCAGCGTCATGGCGCTGTACATGATTTTTATGGTTGTCATCGGTATTTACTACGCGCGAAAAAACCGCAGTTCCTCCGACTATTTTCTCGGCGGGCGCAAACTCGGCCCCTGGGTGACAGCGATGAGCGCAGAGGCGTCCGACATGAGTAGCTGGCTGCTCATGGGTCTGCCTGGCCTCGCCTATGCATCTGGCCTTGCGAGCGCGACTTGGACGGCTGTGGGACTGATCATCGGCACCTATCTCAACTGGAAGATCGTCGCAGCGCCGCTGCGCAAATACACCCACGTGGCCAATGACTCGATCACACTGCCCGACTTTTTCTCCAACCGTTTCCACGACAAGAAAAAGATCCTTATGACAGTCTCGGCCCTGCTGTTCCTCGTCTTTTTCACCGTCTACACAGCCTCCGGCTTCGCGGCGTGCGGCAAGCTGTTCAACAGCCTGTTCGGCTATGACTACACCGCCTGCATGATCGTCTGCGCAGTCATCATCGTGCTCTACACCTCGCTCGGCGGATTTCTCGCTGCAAGCACGACCGACTTTGTCCAGGGCCTGCTCATGAGCGCCTCCCTCGTTGTAATCCTGATCGGCGGGGTAGTCTCTGTCGGGGGCATTGGAGAGGTCATCAACAACGTCAAAGAGCTTCCCGGCTACTTCAGCTTGCTCACAAGTTACGACCCCACAACCGGGCAGGCAGCCTCTTACGGCGCTGTCGCGATCATCTCCGGCCTTGTGTGGGGCCTTGGATACTTCGGCGTCCCGCATGTTCTGCTCCGCTTCATGGCGATCCGCAGCTCCTCTGAAATCAAAAAGTCCCGCCGCATCGCGACAACCTGGTGCTTTATCTCCCTTGTGGCTGCGGTTGCAATCGGCGTGGTA
>CBCSOX010000280.1:0-2709 GCA_965141735.1 uncultured Oscillospiraceae bacterium
CTGGTTCCATCCATCGCTTCCAAATGGGGCCATGGATACGATTGCAACGAGTTCAATGCCGCCGAAACCCGCTTCCGCCATTTGGCGTATCTCCCGCCTGGTTTCCTGTTCGTTCATCAGCCCCGGCGTCACCCACCAGCGGATGTACGGCTTGGCAGTTCCTTCGGGGGATGCAAACTGCTGCGCGAAGCTCATGTCCGCCTGCTGGGGCTCTGCCGCCACTGTAGAAAATGGAAGGCAGGAACAAAGCAGCGCAGCCGATAAAACTGCGGCAAATACTCTTTTTGCTCTTTTCATTCAATTTCTCTCCTTTTCACAAAAACTACACAAACATTCTGCCTGTATAAGTTTATTATAGTGAAAACAACTGGATGAAACCATGTATTTTCAGGTCGGCTTCGTTGTAAAATCGGGTTCACTGTGCTATGATAAGAACTGGGAGGTGCTGTATGACAGTAGAGGAATATATCAGCCAGAAACGCAGGGAGCAGCGGGCGCTGTCAGACAGCCCGCAGCAGCGCAGATTAAGAGAGATGCTCAGAGAGCTTGCACGGGAAGACGGGTTTTACACCGTCCCAATTCAGTTTTATCTGACGAAAAAGGAACAGGTGGCTGTTGACCTGCACGGGCTTCCAAAGGTAAAAAGTGCAGAACATTCCCTGCTGCACAACCATGACTATTTTGAACTGATGTATCTGCGCAGTGGGAGCTGTTTTAATGTATTTGAATCAGAAAAAATAACACTTCACCAGGGGGACATTCTCCTGCTCAATCCAAATGCCAAACACGACCCGTTTACCACTTCAGATGAGGATTGCCTGTTTAACATCATGCTCAGCCGAGAATTGTTTGAGCAGTCCATGCTGCCGCTGCTGTCCGACAATCATCTGATCTCAAATTTTTTTGTTGATTATATGTATCACATCAACAAAACACAGGATTACCTGTATTTTCCCAGCCGAAACACCGAGGCAATTTCTCCGTTTATTGAGGAAATCATTTTTGAATACATCAACAAAGAGCAGGGGTATGTGCAGGTCATAGAATCTGCACTTGTCATCCTGTTTGCGCGCTTGGGGAGAATCTTTGCAAAGGAAAACCACATTGAGGCTTCTGTTTCAAATAAATTAATCGTCGACGTGATCGTCTACCTCAACCAGCACAGCGCGGATGTGACACTCGGAAGCCTTGCAGCGGAGTTTGGCTATTCTTCCGGCTATCTCTCCAAACTCATCCGGAAGCATACCGGTCAGAGCTTTACCGACATCCTGAGCAACTTTAAGCTTGAAAAAGCAAAGCATCTGCTTGAAACAACAGCGCACTCAATCGATGAAATCGCCCAACTCACCGGGTTTCACGATGCAAGCTATCTAAGCCGCTCGTTTCGCTCAAAATACGGTGTAACTCCCTCCTCCTGCCGGGAAACCCCTAAGCGTTCACAATGTAACATGCTTTGCTCTGAAGGCCATACAACAAAAAGTCGTTGAATCACGATAGTATGTACTGTCGAACCAATTTGCTTTTATAATGAAATGAAACTCTGCCAACAGATTGTTTGCAGGGCTTTGTTCTATTAATTTGCTGTTGGGAGAAGAGCTTGCGGCTGAGTGGTTCTAATCCTCAGCCAGCTGGCCGAACACGGTATTTATATCTGCTAACCTTTTATGAAAACAGGGCTTTACTGCGCAACGGTCGCCGCTTCGAATAAACCTAAACTTCGTTGTTGCAAAAATATCATCTTTCCCTCAATTTAACTTTTTTGATGCCGTCGGCGGGAAGCCGCGTTTTCAGTTTTTGCAGGTTGTTGCCCATTGGCTGCGGGTACACCAGTCGCAATTCGCCTTGACAAGGGGAGGCCCCCCTTGTTCTTAAGCTTTCGCAGTTTGATTGCAGAGATCTCCGATTGATTTACAGGACGGATGGGAATGGGGATTCTTGACGGCAAAAAAGAGAAGCTCGGCCGCAGCCGAGCTTCTCTCATTCAGTATAGAGGATTTGGGTATCATTCTATTTTTTCTTCTTGCAGAGCGTGAATCCGGCTCCTGCCAGTATCACAAGGGCAACGGCTGCCGCTATCGGCGCGTTTTCCCCTGTCTTGGCATTTCCTCTTGCTGTGGTCTGGCTGCTGTCGCCCTGGACTCCGACTTCAGCTGCTGTGACAGCTTCCACCAGGCCGTCGATTGCGCCGCGCAGCCCCTGCGCCGCTTCGTCGACCTCTGTCTGGGTCGCCTCCGGGTTGTTATTGACCGCATCCGCCTCGCCGTGAGCTTCATTGAATGCAGCTACGCTTTCTGCGGTGTAGAGCGCTGTATCCACCTTGCCCGCGTCTGCGAGCACTGCCTGAAGTACCGATTTGTCCGCTTTGAAACGCAGGTTCATCATCGCGTTGAGCAGAGCTGTCTGCACCTCCTGGATTTCCTCATCCAGTGCGTTGTCCTTGTCTGCGAGGAGTTGCTGTGCCGCTGTGAGGGATTCTTTGAATTCTGCCTGTCCGGCTTCCACATAGAGGCTCAGGTCATAGCTCTGAGCCACTTGCACCAGCGTTTCGAGTCCGGTGATGTCGCCTTTGACAAACCCCAATTTGTGGATTTCCGTCATCAGCGCCTGCCACGCCGCATCGACTTCCTGCTGGGTTGCCCAAGCATTTGCCGCGACTGCTGTCGCCTGGTCCAGCGCCTCGGTAAAGGACTGCTGCACCACCGCGATGAC
>CBCSOX010000281.1:0-2621 GCA_965141735.1 uncultured Oscillospiraceae bacterium
CGAGACTGCTGTTGCCCGAAACGCTCTGGAGGTAGGCGTTGTAGGCGGCGGCGTAATCCTCATAGTTTTCATAGTCCCGCTGGCGGGGGGCGGTCATGCTGCCGGACACCCGCGAACCCGCCTTGTCGAGTTCCGCCTGGCAGCTTTCAAGGTCGGTGAGCTTGGACTGGTTGGCGATGTAGGCGCTCTGCACCCCGCCGATTACCCCATTGACGCTGTCCTTAAACTCGGCGATGATTTTGGAGGACTGCTCATCGTACACCGCGTTGAGGTTTTGGTACACCTCGCCGTACCGGTCCCGCAAATATTGCTCGGGGGAATTGACGGTATTGTAAATGCCGATGTAGGACAAATAGGTCGAGCAGCAGATGGCGACCGCAAGAGCGGCGACCCGCAGAATGCTGACCCGGTTGCGCAGGGAATTGCTCAAAAAATACACAATAGACTGAATGGCGAGGGCGAAGAAAAGCGGGGCGAGGAAAAAGATCCCCCCAAAATACACCTCCGCGCCCTGCCAGGTGGTCATAAACGAAATGATTTGCAAAAACAGTGTGACAAGCGCGATGACGACGGCGAGGGTACGGTTGCTGAATACCGACGTGCTGCTGACGCCCGACTGCCCGACAAACTGGGTTTTGATGCGGTTTTGCATTCGGTTTTTGTCAAGCACAGTCCGAATCCGCTGTTTGCATTGGCTCAATAGCTTTTTCATGTCATCCTCCGTTCTGAATAATTGCACTGGCCTGCCATTTCTTATTATAGGGGAAAAATCTGTCAAACGGGTAGCAGCCTCCTTACAAATTTCTTACAAATGTGGAACAAGAGCGGTTATTTGGTGACAAACCCTTTGCAATGATGAGACAAAAAATGAACCCCGCTGAAACACAGCGGGGTATCATAAAATATTCAAAATTCTTACTCACCAGAGGGCAGTTCTATTTTTTTCGCTATGCAGAACTTGGTTTTGATGCCCTCGGCGGTAAATTTCAGCTCGTGTTCGGTGACGAAATTCTCCGCATACCCGCTCGCGTGGAGGTCGCGGGTGAGGTAGGTCACCTCAAAGCCTGCCTCCCAGAAATAACCGAGGGACTCTTCAAACAGCTCGTCGTCATCCGTCTTGAAGTGGATCTCTCCCCCGTCGGCGAGAAAGGGGCGGTAGTGCAGCAGCTGGCGGGTGTGGGTGAGCCGCCGCTTCTTGTGCCGCTCCCGGTTCCACGGGTTGCAGAAACAGATGTAAATCCGCTCCATCCGGTCCTGCGCGCTGAACACATCCTGTATGTACTCGATATTAAACGAGGTGAGCTGGAGGTTGTCCACCGGCCGGTCATAGGTCTTGACAATGTTGCGCCGGGCGACGCCCAGGATGTCCATACTGATGTCCACCCCGATGTAGTTGACTCCAGGATGCTGTTTGGCGAGCTCTGCGAGGAAAATCCCCTTGCCGCAGCCGAGCTCCAGGTGAAGCGGCTGTCTCTTTGCAAAGCCGTCCGCCCAGCTGTCTCGCCGCTCCTTCGGCTTGTCAATAAAAAACTCGCACGCCGCAAGCTCGGGGCGGGCCCACTTTTTCGTTCTCATTCTCATGCTTTGTCGATTCCTCCTGTCTGATAAAAAACGCACAGCCAGATGCAGGCGGGCTCCCGGCTGGTCCAGTTCACCCGGTGCCTGCAGTGGGCGGGCAGCAGGATATGTTCCCCTGCCTGGAGCGTTTTGACGCCATCCTCAAAACCGAGCTCCGCCTCCCCTTGCAGCAGGACAACCCACTCGGCTTCCTCCTGGTCGTACCAAAACCCCTCGGGCGATGCCTGTCCGGTCGAGACAACGCGTTCCATCCTCACCCCGTCTGTGTGGAGCAGCACATCGCACAGCTCGCCGGGCAGCTCCTGCTCCGGAACATCAAATAAATTCACAAAACACCCCTCCCGCATAATCTTAACTATTATAATGCGGGAGGGGCGTTTCGTCAAGGGATTGTGTTTTTCTTAATAGCCGCTGTCCTTCAGGTGGCTGACAAAGGAATGCATTTCCTGTTTGGAGCGGATCTGGTGGGTATGGTCAATAATCCTTTGCTGCTGCTCGTGGGTAAGGGAGGCAAAATAGTTGAGCGCATCCAGATTTTCTGCGAGCGCCATGCCAAGCCCCATCGGGACGTTTCCCTGTTTGATTCCGTTGTTATCCATAGCTCATCACCTCGTTGTTAGTATGTCCCGGGCAGCCGCTTCGATACTCTGAGGATGAGGACCGGATCTGCCCGCCGCACCACAATTTCGAGTTGCAAATTCCACCGGGAGCAGAAGTGCTGGGGGCTTCTGAATCATACCGGACTGCCGGTACATCAGGGAATCTGCTGTGCAAAATGAAAAACAGCACCCTGCGTCAGGCAGATTTCCGCACAACAGCTGTTTCAAACAAAGCCCCTGTGACGGACGCGGCAAGCTCTTGTGTGGCAGGGAAACCGCTCTGCGGCATAGGGACAATTCGAATCAGCGCGGAGCGGCCGCCACATTTAATGTTGATGTATTGCAAGGCAGCTCCACAAAAATTAAATACGACAGCAAAACAGAGGAGGCCGGACGTCTAATGGTTGAGCAGCGCAACGCCCAAGTTGAGGTATCCGGCAAATG
>CBCSOX010000282.1:0-2615 GCA_965141735.1 uncultured Oscillospiraceae bacterium
AGAAAGACGAGAAACTCGTCCCCACCAATCCTGCCGATTATATCAGAACCGCGGAAAATCGCCTGGATCTCCTGCGCAGTTTCACTGAGCACCGCATCCCCAAACAGGTGGCCGAGGTGATCGTTGATCCCTTTAAAATCGTCGATGTCGACGATGAAAAGCGCATGGTGCTGATCCTCTTTGCTCCGCTCTAAACTGCGCTCAATCAAAATGCGGGTGGTCTCCTTGTTGTACAAGCCGGTGAGCGCGTCCCGCTCCGCCCGGGCGATCAGGTTTTCCCGTTCCCTGCGCTGCTGGTCAATGTCAACGTATTTTCCGATCGCCTTGACCGAATTCCCATAGCGGTCGAGGATCGTGCTCACTTGGATGCGGCACCAGAGATAGGAGTTGTCTGCCCTGCGAATCCGCACCTCTTCCTCGGCATACGGCACGCCGCTCCGCACCTGGTTAAACAGGCCGAGGAACCTGCCCGCGTCCTCAGGATGAATCGCCCCATTTTCTACGGCGTCAAACGGATAATTTCCCTCAATCGCGGGGTAGCCAAATGTCTTTTGAAAATTTGGAGAGTGAAATACCGTATGCTCCAAAATATTGTACTCAAAAATGACATCATTCGACTGTTCGCAGACAATGCGGTAGCGCTCCTCTGAGATGTTGAGGGCTTCCTGCGCCTTGCGGGACTCGGTGATATCCACCAGCACACAGTGGAAATGCTCTTCCCCCTCCTCCGAAACCAGCCGCCCTTTGTTGAGAATCCACACGTCTTCCCCACTTTTGCACACTCCCCGGTAAACCAGTTCAATCATGTTGCCCGCAGAAAGCTGCTGTTTGAGCAGGTCAATGACCCTCTGGCGGTCCTTGGGATGGATCATGTTGAGATACCGGTTCTGAAACAGGGTGTGAACCTCTTCACGGGTATACCCGAACAGCGTGAGGAAGCCATCGCTCACATAGCGGATGGTAAAATACTCGTCGTTGAGGCAGTCTTTCACCCCGCCTGGGATGTTTTCGACAAGCATGCGGAAATCATTTTCCTTTTTGCGCGCCTCCTCCTGGGCTCTGCGGGCGTCGGTCTGGTCGATGAGGACACAGCAGAGCACCTGCCTGCCCTTTTCGTCGGCAATCCGTTTTCCGCGGAAAGCCACCCAGCGCACCTCCCGGTCCGAACGGAGAATGCGGCACTCCTCGTGAAACTCAATGTCGCAGGCGAGCTGCCTCCGGATGGAATCATATATCCTCTTTCTGTCTGCTGGATGGAAGAACTTCTCCATCTTCTGTGCGTCCTTTTCAGCAAACTTTCTGCTGGTGATTCCAGTCAGCTCGAGAAATCCCCGGTTGCAGTAGGTCACCCGGTTGGGCGTGCCGGTCTGTATGTAGAAAATCCCGCTCGGTATGTTTTCAGACAGGGTGGACAGCGCGAGGTTTTTCTGCCTGAGCTCCTCGCTGCGCTCCGCAAGCTTCTGTTCGAGCTGGCGGTTGTAGCTCTGCACCATCCTCTGAGGCACAAATTCTCCCGGCTCCTGCTCCGCGTTGGGGGTAGAGAAGTGGGCGTGAACCAGCCGGAACAAGTCCCCTTCCAGCCGACAAACCAGGGAAAAGCGCAGATGCATCTGCATGAGGATGGAATACTCCGCCGCTTCCCGGAGGTCGAGCTCGCCATAGACAACAAAGCTCTCCGACGAGACAGGAACGCACTGGTACCAGTCATTGATGATGTCGAATCTGCCCTGCCACTTCGACTTCGCCTCGTCCAGCCGCCGCCCTGTCTGGGCGTAGTTGTTGGATATTTCATTTGCACCGGTGCCAATCCAGCTGGATTGGCCAGCCAGCATCCGCTTCACCGATTGAAAATCACGCTGCTCTAAATAACAGTACAGCAGATCTTTGCAAAAATGGATCGCACGCTGCTCTATCTCCAAATTCTTCACTCCTCCCGCACTCCGGTCGCACACGATTCGCTTTCAGGCTGCATCCTGGCCCCGTAAAAACAGGCTCGGTCCCTTCCGGCACGCTTTGCCTGATAGAGTGCTGTATCCGCTTTATGGTAAAGTTCACCATAAGTCAGGCCGTCCACTCTGTAAAGCGAAATCCCAATGCTGCAGGAAAGCGGAATCCCCTGCCCCGTCTGCAAATGGTGTGCCTCTCGGATAATTTCATTTGCTTTTTGCTCTGCCAACTTCTTGGAACAAATGTTTTTTACCAAGACGCTGAATTCGTCGCCGCCGATGCGGCCGATGAGGTCCGAACTGCTCAGAGGACTGCGCAGCCGCTGTGCGAATTCGGTGATCACCGCATCCCCTTTCAGATGGCCGAGGGTGTCGTTGATCTCTTTAAAATGGTCGATATCAATCATAAAAAAGGCGTGCGTCCCGTTAATTCCCTCTTTCTGAAGATACTCCTCAATCTTTTTCTGGACAAACTTTTTATTGTACAGCCCTGTCAGCGCGTCCCGCTGTACCTCGGATTGCATCCTGCGCACTCTGCGCTGTTCCTTGTCCACGTCCTTGATCACTCCCACCACCCGGGAAGGGGCATCGGAGGGGGAAATCGATGTCAGGCCGACACTGCACCAGATGTACCGACCGGACCCCTGGCGGAGCCGAATGATCTCTTCG
>CBCSOX010000283.1:0-2597 GCA_965141735.1 uncultured Oscillospiraceae bacterium
CATTCGGATTCCCGCGCGGTCTGCGGGCATGGGCGCAACCTCACCGACGACCAGGTCGGAGAGATCCTCTCCCGCGGCGGGCTGATCGGGCTGAATTTCTACATAAAGTTCCTTTCGCGCAAGCGCAATCCGGATTTTTCTGTTTTGAAACGGCACATTGACCATTTCCTGGAGCTCGGCTGCGAGGACATCCTCGCCCTCGGCTCGGATTTCGACGGCGCGTCAATGCCGGATTTTCTTCACGGAATCGAAAGGATTGCAAATCTCTATCAAAGTATGGTAGAATATTATGGGCAAAAACTTGCCGATAAAATTTTATTTGAAAACGCAAATAGGTTTTTTGAGCACCGCATGGGCAAAACCGGGCCGTGCGGGGAAGAATAAAAGTGTAAGGACGGGTGAACAGAAACATGTTGTACAACAGCACACGAAACAGCAGTGAGAGCGTGAGCTCCGCGCAGGCGATTGTCAAGGGGATTTCTGAGGAGGGCGGACTGTTCGTCCCCGAATCCTTTCCCCAGGTCTCCCTCGAAGACCTTAAACAAATTAGCGGGAAGAGCTATGTCGAGCGCGCCGAGTTTGTCCTCGGCAAGTTCCTCACCGACTTTACCCCGGAGGAGCTGCACCACTGTGTGAGCAACGCCTACCGCGCGGATAAATTTTCAAGCGAATCGGTTGCCGAGCTCGCCCACCTGTACAAGGGCATTTACATGCTCGAGCTGTGGCACGGCCCGACCTGCGCGTTCAAGGACATGGCGCTCCAGCTGCTGCCCTACCTGCTGACCACGTCGGCCAAAAAGGTGCTTTCAGACAAAGAGATTGCGATTCTCGTCGCGACGTCGGGCGACACCGGCAAGGCGGCGCTCGAAGGCTTTAAGGATGTTGAGGGAACTAAAATTCTCGTCTTCTATCCCGAGGACGGGGTGAGCAACATCCAAAAGCTCCAGATGACCACCCAGCAGGGCGGCAACGTCGGCGTCTGTGCCATCAAAGGGAACTTCGACGACGCCCAGACCGGCGTCAAAAAAATCTTCACCGACAAAGCAGTTGGGGAGAAGCTCGCCGAACACGGCATTGTCTTTTCGAGTGCGAACTCGATCAACTGGGGCCGCCTTGTGCCGCAGATCGTCTATTATTTCTCCGCCTACTGCGACCTGCTTGCCAACGGGGAGATCGAGGCGGGCGACAAGATCAACGTTGTCGTCCCGACCGGGAACTTCGGCAACATCCTCTCTGCGTACTATGCGAGCCTTATGGGCCTACCGGTTAACAAGTTCATCTGCGCCTCCAATGCGAACAATGTCCTGACCGACTTTATCGCGACCGGGGTGTACGACCGCAACCGCCCGTTCCACACCACCATCTCCCCTTCGATGGACATCCTCATCTCGAGCAACCTCGAGCGGCTGCTCTACGACCTGACCGGGCGGGACGACAAAGCAGTCCGAAGCCTGTTTGACCAGCTAACCAAAGAGGGACGCTATGAGGTGCCCGGGGAAGTCAAGGAGAAAATCCAGTCGATGTTCTACGGCGGGTGCTGCGACGACACCCAGACTAAGCAGACCATCAAGGAAATTTTTGACCAGTACTCCTACCTTTGCGACACCCACACCGCGGTCGCAGTCAAGGTGTACGAGGATTACCGGGCAAAGACCGGGGATGCGACCAAAACGGTCATTGCCTCGACTGCGAGTCCGTATAAATTCACCGGCAGCGTGCTCGAAGCCCTTGGCGGCGACACCGCGGCGGACGACTTCGCCCAAATCGAGGAGCTGTCCGCGCTCTCCAAACTCGAGGCCCCCGCACAGCTCGCCAACCTGAAAAACTGCGAAGTCCGTTTCACCAAGTCAATTGACAAGGACGGGATGGAGCAGGCTGTTTTCGAGACGCTCGGACTTTAGGATCTTTGTATGTACAGCGGCAGCTCAGCAGGCTGTCGAAAGAATATTGAGGCGAAAAAATGAGCAATCCGGCGGCACATGCCTCGGATTGCTCGACAGAAACTGCTGGAACACCAGCATTTTCTAGGGAATATTGGAGAAGGGAGTGCACCCTTTTTCCAAGGTGCCGGCTTTTCCGGCAGGCGCACAGCGGCGGCAGAGCCGCTGCTGGCTCCCGGAATACTGGAAAGCGGGGAAGGGGGAAATCCTCCTTCCCCCTGCTTTCCTTTGATCTGATTGCCGGGCAAAATGGTATTCTTACTGACAGTTGGCTTTGGGATGATAGGTTCCGCACGCCGCGTCCTTTTCATCTCGGACCGCGCAGATACACACCTCGATCTCATCTGCAGTGCAGTGTTGGTGTTGGTTGTTGAACGCGCAGCTCTCAACGTCGCATTTGACGCCGCACAGGCAGCCGTTCTCTTTTTTCTGAGCAGACATTTCGCAACATCCTTTCAAACTTGTTGGGGCGCGCCGGGTTTCCCCCGGCTGGGAAGTCCTCAAAACGGGAACACTGACCTTGTGCAAACGCGGCCGTCCTCACCGAGGAGAGATTCAGATGTTTTTAGACAGCGCATCCGTTTTCAAGACAGAATTATTGTACCCTATCCCACCGCGTTCATACGAACGCCAGACAAGGAGCGAGCATGAGCTTAT
>CBCSOX010000284.1:0-2546 GCA_965141735.1 uncultured Oscillospiraceae bacterium
ATGGCAGCGACAGGTTTCTTTTCGCTAATAAAATGTGTGACGCACGTTTTTATCGGCACTGTAAAGTAAAAATGAAAAAATAGGACCCGAAAGCACAAAAAAGCTCTATGCAACGAGCAGAAGCTCGCGCTTACGCTTTTTGGGCAGATGGAGGCCGGCACACTGAGCCGGAGTAAGGCCGTTTAAGGCAGAGTGAGGGCGGACGAAGTTGTAGAAAAAGATGAACATGGAAATGAGGTTGTTGGCAGAAGCGAAAGAGGAAAAGCCCTGTTTGGTCTTGTACCAGGCCTTGAACTGTTTGTTAAAGCACTCAATGAGGTTGTTGGTAATGTCATCGTGGAAACTTTCCACGCGGATGTGCTGAACCCCATGCAGCGTCTTGACAGGCATTTGATAGGCGAAGTAACGGTCGCTCACAATGGCGCGAGGCGAGCCTAAATCCTTTACCGCTTCCAGTATGGTGAAAGCCTGAGGACTGTCCCTGTGGCGGTCCAGATGGAAGCCAAGGACAAAGCGCGTCTCACTGTCCAGAATGAGCCAGAGGTAGTATTTCTTGCCCTGTATCTTAACGACAGTTTCATCGGCATGCCACTCGTCAGAGTTGAAATTGAGTGCTGGAATGAGCTGTAAGGCCATGTTTTGGAACATCGGGGCGAAGTTGGTACACCAGTTACTGATGGTCGTGTGGGACACCTGGACATTCATCACGGTATGCAGAATCAATGCGATATTGCGGAACGAGTTCTTGCCCAGGTAGAACATGCTCAAGGCCGTTAGAATCACATGAACAGGGTAGCGCATCCGCTTGAAATCTGTCTTTCCAAAGAGTTGGGACATGGACGGAGCAGAGATAGCGGTAGGCTTCGGTACAAACATGGAGTGGTTGCACTTCTTGTCACAGCAGCGGTAGTCGCTGTAGTGCTCCATATCATGGTGCAGGAAAGTTGCCTTGCCGCAAATAGGACAGGAAGGATAGCTCTTCGTTCGAGTATAAACACGCTCCGGCGTTTCCGGTGCCCACTGATACCAACACTTCTTGCAACGATACTTTTGATGTCCATGCGAATCTTTTCCGTAGCGATAAAAATCCGTTTTGTTGTTGCACTTCGGGCAGCTTATTTGATACAATTTTGCCATGAGGACTCGTCTCCTTTCGGGAGGTACGTGGGTTTGTGGTAAAACCATTGTACCAGAAGGGCTGACGGGTCCTCAACTTTCATTTAACTTTACAGTCCGAAAGATTAAACAAGGAGGAAAAAGTATGCCAGGAATGATGCGAGCTCAGGTGGTGGAACGTCCGGGAAAGATGGTTCTAAAACAGATTCCGATTCCGGAGATTAACGAGGATGAAGTGTTGATTAAAGTGCAGATGTGCGGTATTTGTGGAACAGATTATAAAATTTTGCACGGAGAGTATGCCAAGGATTCGTTACCGGTAGTGCCTGGACATGAGTTTTGGGGCATTGTTGAAAAGATTGGAAAAAATTCCGTTGATTTCAAAGTAGGAGATCGAGTTTCCGTGGATTTATGTATGCCGTGCGGTACTTGCTATTTTTGCCGCCGGGGAGATGAATTGTTGTGTTCGACCTTTACACAGTTGGGGATCCATGCGGATGGTGCTTTTGCAGAATATGTCAAGGCGCCGATTAAAAATTGTTACCATATCCCTGATAGTATTGACGACTACTCTGCCACATTCATTGAACCAATGACCGCCGTGATCCAAGGCTCCAAAAAAATGAACTGTAAAATCGCTTCCAGCATCGTGGTGATTGGTTGTGGTCTAGGAATACTTCACGGTGTATTTGCAAAATTAAGGGGTGCGGCTCCTGTGATCATTGTAGGTGACAGTGAGCGCAGGTTGCAGATTGCTAAAGATATGGGTGTGGATTATGTGATCAATATAAACGATACACCTGACCCGGTAGCAGAAGTGATGAAACTAACCGGAGGGATTGGAGCTGATTACGTTTTAGAAGCAGTAGGGACTCCAGCTACATATGAGCAGGCCTTTCAAATGGTACGCCGAGGAGGAACGGTAGAGGCATTTGGTGTGGTTGATCCAGCGAAAACGGCCGCATTGCCGCCCTATGAATTTGTTCTTGGTGAGAAAAAGGTTTCTGGCAGTTGTGCGGGAATCGGAAATGATTGGGGAGACGTGATTCGTCTTTTGGAATATAAGCGGATTGACCCTTCTCCATTGTTTTCAAAAGTAGTTCCGTTGGAGCAGTTAGAAGAGGCGATTCAGGAGAGCAAGGAAAATAAAGAGATCACTCGAATCTTTGTATCCCCTTGGATTGATAAAGAGGTTATCATTAACAAATTGTAAGAAAAATTTAACATGAAAGGAAAAATGAACATGAAAGTGAAACGAGTTTTAAGTTTTCTGGCAGTTGGAGCAATACTGAGCAACAGTCTAATAGGCTGTGGAAAAAGTGAGGATAGCGATGTTTCTGGGGGGGCTTCAGCATCTTTCAGCGGAACAGAAGAAAAGGTGAAGATCGTTTGGGGATCTGGACAATCAACGACTGGTGGAAAACAGGCTA
>CBCSOX010000285.1:0-2538 GCA_965141735.1 uncultured Oscillospiraceae bacterium
TAGTCCGCTCAAGTGACCTCCCGGAGGATGACGTTGGTTCCGTTGCCCGGGGAGTTGGAATCCGCTGTGAGCGCCCTTCCATCCGCCGCGCTGATCACCTTGTAGGAATCCCCAAACGGGACAAACGACCAAAGCTGGCTGTCCAGAGGGGTCTCCGCCGCCTCTCCTTTTTCCACATTGGAGGTGTCCGGATGCGCTGTCATGGCAATTCCGGTTCCCTGGCTGGTCAGAAGGTACTGCGCCTCCTGCTGCAATCCGGGGTCTACCGATTCCCCAGTGGTGAGCCAGGTTGCGTAGCGGGACGCGGTATCCCAGGTCTGGCCGGCGGATGCATAGTCGAGTACTCGGAAGCTGCCGCCGTCCTCAGTGGCGACGTCAAACGCCATGTTGCAGGGGACGTCGGTTTCCACCAGGGTGACCACCGCATAGCCGTCGGCATCGGTTGCAATCCACACCGGCTTGTCGATGTTTTCGCCAAACCGCGCGTCGCGTGCGAGAGTAATCGGTCCGCGCTGGAGAGCGACCATGCCAAGGCCCTTCAAATCGCTGATGATGCGAGTGCGCATGTCGAGGGTGAGCTCGATGGTGTCGCCCGCGGTCCAAGTTCTGTCGAGCTCCACATATTGACCCGCTTCGGCCGTCTGAGACTGCCCGTTGACGAGCAGAGTAGTCTGCGCGCTCCACGCAGGGATGCGCAGCGAGAGGGAGAACCGCTCCTCTTGAGTGGGATTGACGACGATTTTGATGTTCCCTTCCTTTGGATAAGCGGTGTCCACCGAAAATCCGACTGCCTGACCGGAGGGAGTAGGGGCTGTGATAGTACCCGGGTTGTAGAGATTGAACACCATGCCGTTTTCCGAGCGGGTCAGCTGGATGTAGGGGACCAGCCCGGTTCCCGACGAGCCGTTTGCCGAGCAGCAGCTGCCGATCGGGGTGCCGTCGCTTTCAAAAATCGCCCCGCCCCAGGGGTTTTTGTGGGTTCCGTTGAGCAGAGTAAAGTAATCAAACAGGAAGGGGTAGTCGGCTGTCTCCACTCCCTCCGCCTTGAGCGCAGCGAGCAAAGCGTTGTAGGTGGAGCGCTCGATGTCGTCCGCAATGGCCGGATCTCCTGCAAGGCGCAGCATCTGAAAGCAGTATTTCATCCAGGTGACGGTGATGCAGGTCTCCTGCATCTGGCCAATTGTCGGGTCGGTCTGGTTGACTGCCATGTTGTTCCACTGCTCGTCCCCGTTGGGATTAAAATATTGGTAGCCCGCGCCACGGCCGACGCCGCCGCCCGAACCGCACACCGTAATTTCGTTTTCACTCGCAAGGCGGTAGTAATTGAGGCAGGCAGTGCGCCATTTTTCCTCCCCTGTGAGGCGGTAATACTCGGCAAGGCCCTCAAAGCAGGAGGTCATTTCATAGGCTTTTGCCTGGTTGTAAAAGTATTCGCTCGGGATCTTTTCTCCTTCCAGAGCTAGCGCAAAGATGTTGACGCCCTGGTTGGTAAGGCCTGATTCCACAATGTGGGTACAGAAGTCCAGATACCGCTGGTACCCGGTCATGCGGTAGAGGTTCGCCATCGGCTCGAGGATCGAGCAGGAGGCGATGCCACTCCAGTAACCGGTGTTGACAATCGGGATTTTTCCCTCCGACTCCGGTCCCAAATAACGCAGCATGTAGTCCGCTTGGCGGCAGAGCGATTCCATGACCTGACTATACAGTTCGTCATCCTGGCAAATGTCCAAGAAGGACTGCATGCCGAGCATCACATATTTGCGGCCCCAGATGTCCCAAGTGCCCCAATCGCTCGGATAGGAGGTCAGCCGGCCGCTCACCTCCTGAGTGGTGAGGATGTCGCGAATGGATGCTTCGAGGATGTTGTAGAGCTCTTGATCCTGTGTATAGGCGTAAGTGAAGCAGGCGCCGCGCATGTATTTGCCCCAGAACTCACTGCGCCAGCGGTTGTCGGTGTCGGTTTTATAGCGGAACTGGTTGACCAGCCGCTTCCAGTCGAGGGTTTTAAGCTCGTCGTTCTGCACGTGGACAACAGCCTCATCCACCATTCCGGACAGCTGGACCGAACCCGGCTCGAGCATTGTCTGCGCGTCGGCAACTACGTTTTCCACCGGCTCAAACGGGTCGAGCGGCTCGGGGTCTGGTTCCCCAGTCCCCGGCACCTTTTCGAGCTTCCACAGGGCGCGGTCGGTGTCCCGTCCGGCAATTGCCGCGACGACATAGCTGCCCGGAATCTCTGCATACTCATCCTGCGTCACCGCGAGGTACTGGGGTAGGTCGTGCCCGCCGGTCTGCTCCCGCAGGTCGTTTTTCAGCGTGACATACCCTTCCCCCGCATCCTCAACAATCCAGGTCTGCTGGGGCGGGGCATTGTTGTCCACCGCCATGACGTAGTTTGCACCTGGGATGTTCTCATAGCTCTCAGCCGTCTTGTGCAGGCCGATGCCCCGGTTGCTCACACAGAGCAGGCGGTATCCGCCGCCGCTGAGCTGCAGTTGCCACCGTTGATCAGTCGATTCCGCGTAGGCGTTCGCGACA
>CBCSOX010000286.1:0-2516 GCA_965141735.1 uncultured Oscillospiraceae bacterium
GGCGCAGGAGGAAATCGACCGCGCAGTGGAACGCCAGCTTGAGCTTCACCACCGCGCCGAAATCGACCGGCTGACCGAGCTTGAGATCCTAATCCCCGAGAGCGACGTCAAACGCAGGGTGGGGGACAAGACGGTCAACATGGTGCGCCTTGCGCAGGACTTCGATGCTGGGGCCGCCAAGCTCTCGGTCAAGCAGAAACGGGTGACCGACCTGCTCGGCGACGTCGGCTTTGCGGCGATCCGGGAGGCCTGCTATCTCTGCGGCGTGACCGACATTGTGGTGAAAAATCTCGCCAAGCGCGGGGTGGTCGAGCTCTACGAGCGGGAAGTTTACCGCAATCCCTACGCAGACGCCAGGCAGGCGGTGCAGCCGGATGACATTGTTCTGACGCCTGCGCAGCAGCGGGTGTTTGAGGGAATCCTGCGGCAGTACCGGGAGAACACCCCCAGCGCAGCCCTGCTGCACGGGGTGACGGGCAGCGGCAAGACACAGGTGTTCATCAAACTGTTCGACGCGGTGGTCCGCAGTGGAAAACAGGCGGTGCTGCTCGTCCCTGAAATCTCACTGACCCCCCAGATGCTCGCAAAGTTCCAGTCGGTGTTTGGCAAGCAGGTTGCGGTGATGCACAGCAGCCTTTCGATTGGCGAACAGCTCGACGAATATAAGAGGATCAAAAACGGGGACGCGCAGATTGTCATCGGCACCCGCAGCGCGGTGTTCGCCCCGTTTGACAACATCGGGCTCATCATTCTGGACGAGGAAGGGGAGCCAACCTACAAGTCGGCGGACATGGCCCCCCGGTACCATGCAAGGGACATCGCGAAATACCGCTGTCTCAAGCACGGCGCCCTGCTGCTGCTCGCCTCGGCGACTCCGTCGGTGGAAAGCTATTACAACGCCAAGTCGGGCAGATACGCCCTCTACGAACTCAAGGAGCGGTATGCCGAGGCAGTGCTCCCCGAGGTTTCAATCATCGACATGCGCAGCGAGCCGAGTTCCATGGTCAGCGGGGTCAGCGAGCTTCTTGCCGAAGAGCTTTACCACAATCTCCAAACTGGGGAGCAGTCGATCCTGCTGCTCAACCGGCGCGGCTACAACTCGGCGCTCACCTGTGTGGACTGCGGCTGGGTGGCGGAATGCCCCCACTGCAGCGTTGCGATGACCTACCACCGCGCCAACGGCTACCTGATGTGCCATTACTGCGGCTGTGCCCAGGAGGTCGTCAAAACCTGCCCCCAATGCGGCGGCAAGCACATCCTGCTCACCGGGCAGGGCACTCAGAAGATCGAGGATGAGCTCGAGGGTTATTTTCCCAAGGCGCGCATCCTCCGCATGGACGCGGACACCACCTATTCCCGCGCCCTGCTCGAAGAAAAAATCAGCCAGTTTGCGAAAGGGGAATACGACATCCTGGTCGGAACTCAGATTGTCGCAAAGGGGCTCAACTTTAAAAACGTCACCCTCGTCGGGGTTCTCTCGGCGGACAGCATGCTCTACAGCAATGATTTTAAGGCGCCGGAACGGGCGTTTTCGCTGCTCACCCAGGTGGTGGGCCGCAGCGGCCGCGGACAAAAGCCGGGCCGCGCCTACATTCAGACCTACAACCCGGACAATCCGGTGATTCAGCAGGCGGCGACCCAGAACTACGCCGCATTTTACGAGGATGAGATCATCACCCGCAAGGCGTTTTTCTATCCGCCGTTTTGCGACATCTGCCTGATCGGCATCACCGGCGTCAAGGAGGCGGAGGTCGAACACTGCGCGCGGCTGTTTGCCCAAATGCTGAAAGCGAGCGCGCAGGGTCTGACCGAGAACATCCCGCTCAAGATGCTTGGGCGGAGCAAGCCGGCGATTTACCGGATGAACAACAAATACCGGCAGCGGATCATTTTAAAATGCAGAAACAATGCAAATTTCCGCCGGTATATGCATAAACTATTGAGAATGGCGGCGTCCCGCAAGGAGTTTTCCAACGTCCATCTGTACGCCGACATCAACGGAGAGATTAATTAGCGTACAAGAGAGGAATGATACTACTATGGCAATACGAACAATTGTCGTTGACGACGATTCGATCCTGCGCAAAAAATGCCGGGAAGTGACCGAGTACAACAAAAGGCTGCACGACCTGCTCGACGATTTGGCCGAAACGATGCACAAGGCGGACGGGGTCGGCCTCGCGGCACCTCAGGTCGGTGTGCTCCGCCGCGCGGTGGTCATCGACGTCGGCGAAGGGGTGATTGAGCTGGTCAATCCCGAGATCATCAAAAAGAGCGGTACCCAGAACGGGGCGGAGGGCTGCCTGTCCTATCCGAATGAGTTCGGGATGGTTGAGCGGCCGATGCAGGTGACCGTCAAGGCGTTTGACCGCGACGGCAAAGAGTTTAAGCTTATCGGCAAGGAACTGCTCGCCCGGGCGATTTGCCATGAGGTCGACCACCTCGATGGCGTTGTCTTCAAAGACCTGGCAACTGAAATGATTGAGGATGAAGAATAACATGAAACTGGTTTTTAT
>CBCSOX010000287.1:0-2462 GCA_965141735.1 uncultured Oscillospiraceae bacterium
TACAACGGCGCCTACGACCGCTCCCGAGTGACGGTGCAGAACATCCTCGCGCAGAATACGTCCATCAAGGTGGTGCTCGACATTCTCCGCGACGCGATCTCCACCGACGACGGCACCCGCTACGCGCCGGTTGCCGAGATCAACGGTAAAAACGCCGCCCAGGTGATGATCATTTCGGGCTGCGACGACGGGACCATGGATTACCCCAACTATCTGCAAAACCTCAGCTTTGCCTCTCTGCTCCAGCAGCAGATGGAGAGCGACTACCCGGGACTCACCCGCCCCATCCTATTCGCCTACCGTTTTTACAACCAAAACCTCACGACGGGTTCTTTGCTCATTGAGGTCGGCGGGCATGCGAACAGCCTTGACGAGGCGATTTATTCCGGTGAACTGATGGGAAAATCCCTTGCAAATGCACTGAAAACAATCACGGAATAAGAAAGGAACTCTGGATGTGAAACGCAATCTTCAGCTCAAATGGATGCTCGAAGCAATGCTCGCCACCTCGTTGCTGCTGCTGTTTGTCTTTTTTCTGTTTACTGCTATGGACAACACGCAGGCTGCAATTTCGGGGGAGCAGCTTATGTTTTACAGCCATCCTCAGGGCTTTGTGGTCGACCTGTACGGCCGGGGGTATCTGGTGGACTTTACTCCGCTTGAACAGCTCGGCAGTCAGATCAATCAATATTGGGAATGGATTCCCCGGCCGCTGCGTGCGGTACAGGGAGTTGTTGAAACGATAGGGGAAATTGCCCGCAGCCTGTAAAGGCGCGGGCTTTTGCCCTGTGGTCAGGAGGAACGTTAAACCAATGGAAAAATTTTTTCACCTCAAAGAACACGGAACCACCGTCCGCACCGAAGTCATTGCAGGCGTCACCACCTTTGTCACCATGGCCTACATCCTCTTTGTCAATCCGGACATGCTCTCCCACGGGGACAGCCGGATTTACAACGGCGTCCTGTTCGCAACCTGTATCTCGGCATTTCTCGGCACGCTGCTCATGGGGCTGTGGGCAAAAATCCCCTTTGCACAGGCTTCCGGCATGGGGCTCAACGCCTTTTTTGCCTTCTCGGTCATGCCCGCCATGGCCACGCTGTCCGGCGACCCTTCCCTCTCCGCTGTGGACCAATACCAGATGGCACTCGCTGTTGTCTTCATTTCAGGCATTTTCTTTATCCTCATCACCCTCTTTGGCATCCGGGAGGCAATTGTACAAGCCATTCCACACAACATTAAGCTCGCCATTTCAGGGGGAATCGGGCTGTTTATCGCATTTGTCGGGCTCCAAGGGGCGGGGATTGTGGTTGCAAGTGACTCGACGCTGGTCTCCCTCGCGACATTGAGCAACCTATTTTATGGGGACGCTGCCTCCCAGCAAGCGGTTCTCGGCGCAGTGCTTGCAGTGGTGGGACTGATTCTCATCGCAACTCTCGCGCACTTTCGGGTGAAAGGCGCAATTTTAATCGGCATTGCCGCCACGACCATTCTCTGTTACCTGACCGGCGCCGCACAGCTACCGGAGGGGGAGCTGTTTACCTTCAACCTCGGCCAGCAGGCGCGGGATTTCGCAGAAATATCCTTCTTTAAAATGGATTTTACCACCATCTTTGCAGGAAGGGGCTTCTGGCAGTCCATTGCCACGGTCCTGATCTTGGTCGTTTCCTTTTCGCTGGTGGATATGTTCAACACCATCGGAACCCTCATCGGCACGGCAAAGCAGGCGGGTCTGCTCGATGAAAAGGGGCGGATGCCGCAGATGAAACAGGCGCTGATGTGCGACGCTGTGGCGACGACAGCGGGCGCGGCGCTCGGTACCTCCACCGTTACGACGTATGTCGAATCCGGCGCGGGCATTGGGGAGGGTGGCCGGACAGGCCTGACCTCGGTCGTCACCTCACTGCTCTTTCTGGCCGCGCTGCTGTTCGCTCCGTTTGTGGGCCTTGTCCCCTCTGCCGCAACAGCCCCAGCGCTCATCTATGTGGGCGCGCTGATGATGAACGGTATGCAGGAACTCGACTTCAGCGACCCCACCGAAGCGGTTCCCGCCTTTTTAACTGTTGTTTTGATGCCGCTGACCTATTCCATCTCCAACGGCATCGCCTTTGGCCTGATTTCCTACCTGCTCATCAAACTGCTCTGTGGAAGGATCCGGGAGATTCATCCGGTGACCGCAGTGCTGGGTGTCTTTTTCCTCATCAGTTTTTTCGTCTCGATTGCTTGAAAAGGGCGGGAAACCGCCTTTTTCTTAAAATCTTCTTGACAAGAAGAGGATCATGTTGTATAATAATATAGCTGTTTGATGACGCAGACAGCATTTAGAGGTTTTTATAGTGCGCCTTTGAAGGGTACAGTGGTTCAGGGAGTTGACTGTACCGTATCGTCAGCCATCGGGGCGTAGCTCAGTTTGGTAGAGTGCTTGGTTTGGGACCAAGATGCCGCAGGTTCAAGTCCTGTCGCC
>CBCSOX010000288.1:0-2438 GCA_965141735.1 uncultured Oscillospiraceae bacterium
CGCATGTCGGTGCGGCCGGTCGGGTCGCCGATCATGGTCGTGCCGGTGCCGAGCAGGGCCACCGGTTTGTGCCCTGCGAGCTGAAGATGGCGCATGACCACCAGCTGGAGGAAATGGCCGACGTGCAGGCTGTCCGCCGTCGCGTCAAATCCGATATAAAAGGTGACCTGTTCGTTTTCGAGCGCCTCTTTGATTTTGTCCTCATGGGTCATCTGCGCGATGAGACCGCGCCGTTTGAGTTCTTCAAATACAGTCATTTTTTCTACTCCTTACTTGTTGTTTTAAATAACAAAAAGCCCTCTGTTTCCCAAAGGAAACAGAGGGCGAAAAACCGCGTTACCACCTCTATTTGCCGTTTTCTCACGAAAACAGCCTCAGCGGGTACCAACATACCCAGACGCTGTAACGGGCGTCCCCGGCACGGCTTTTGGGCCGCGCAGCTCCGAGCTGTATTCAGCAGCCTGCCCGCCTGCGTTTTTTCACCAGCCAAACGCTCTCTGAAGGCTTATGCAGTTGCCTACTTGGTCTCTTCCTCGCTGTTGATTACTCAATGATTTTCATACTATCACACCCGGACGGGAAAGTCAAGGGATAAAATCAAAAAACTATCTCCCTGTTTTTGACAAACTTAAAGCCTGTCCACGGCGTATAATCAGGGGGTGGAGGTGAAAGGATGCGGGTGATCTATCTTGACGTGCTGCTCATCGTCAACCTGTTTGTCAACTATTTCTTGCTGTTGTCGACCGCGCAGTTTGTCCACAGGCGCCCCCGGCGGCTGCGGCTTTTGCTCGGCGCGTCGATTGGCAGCGCGGCATCCGCCCTCATTCTGCTGCCGAATTTGGGACTGGTGCCCATGCTCGCCATCAAGCTTGTTCTGGCGTCGCTCATCGTGCTCACGTCGTTCGGTTATGGTACCAAAGCAGTCTACATAAAAACGGTTCTGATCTTTTTCGGGGTCAACTTTATTTTTGCCGGGGTAATGCTCGCCCTCTGGTTGGTGATCAAGCCGCCCGGCATGTACTACAGCAACGGCATGGTGTATTTTAACATCTCCGCCGTCGCGCTCGCCGTCGGAACAATCCTCTCCTATCTGGTGATCCGGCTGGTCTGCTTTGTATTTGACCGAAGGGTACATGCTGACAAGGTCTACCAGATGGTTGCGGAGGCGGATGGAAAACAGGTTGCGCTCACTGCGCTGCACGACACTGGAAACCATCTCGTCGAGATGTTCAGCGGGACGCCCGTTGTGGTGTGCGAGCTCTCATCGGTTGAGCCGTTGATTCCAACTGAGTTGCACGGTTTTTTTGAGTACCCCTCCTCAGAGGGGCTTGAGAAGCTCGAACGGCATCCCTGGCGGCCCCGCGTCCGGCTTGTGCCCTACCGCGCGGTGGGGGCAGGTGGCGTTATCGCCGCTTTTAAACCGGACAAATTTACCCTGGTGCTGCCTGGGGGAAGAGAAGAGCAGCGTGAGGTCTACATCGGCGTGACCTCCACCAAGCTTTCACAGGGAGAGTTTCAATCAATTTTACATGCTGACCTGCTCGGGTAGCAGTTTCAATCAGATTGTTTCGCCGGGTCGCAAGCGGCGCAACAGAGAAGGAGGAGGATGACAATGCAAGGTATCAACCGGGCAAATGCATTTTTTAAAAAGCTGTGGGGAAGGCTGTTGGAGAACATGGGGTTTGTCAGCCCAGTCCACTATATCAACGGGCCGGAGACGCTGCCCCCGCCGCTGACCAAGGACGAGGAACGGGTCGTATTTCAAAAGCTCTCTGAGAAAGACCCCTGGGCGCGGGATCAGCTGATTGTTCACAACCTGCGCCTTGTGGTGTACATTGCAAAAAAATTTGAATCAACCGGAATTGGCGTGGAAGACTTGATTTCAATCGGAACAATCGGGCTAATCAAGGCGGTCAACACCTTTTCTCCTGAAAAGAACATCAAGCTCGCCACCTATGCGTCCCGCTGCATTGAAAATGAAATTTTGATGCACCTGCGCAAGAGCAACCCGATTAAAAGCGAGATCTCGATTGACGAACCGCTCAAAATTGACTGGGATGGAAATGAACTTCTCCTCTCCGACGTCCTCGGAACCGAGAACGACTGTGTCAACCGTGGGATTGAGGACCAGGTGGAGCGGGACTTGATCGTCTCGTGTGTGAACAAGCTTGGGGACAGGGAGCGCTCGATCATGCAGATGCGGTTTGGGATGATCGACGGCAAAGAGCATACCCAAAAGGAGGTGGCGGATAAAATTGGAATATCCCAGTCCTATATCTCAAGACTGGAAAAGCGGATCATCAAGCGGCTCAAAAAGGAGATTGAGCGGGTGAATGTATGATCCGAGCTGTTTGAGCAATACACAAAGCCCCGGCCGCAGAACTAGACTCTGCGGCCGGGGCTTTGTGTATTGAAATGAAGGTAACCAGCATGACAGA
>CBCSOX010000289.1:0-2339 GCA_965141735.1 uncultured Oscillospiraceae bacterium
GTGTTTTCATCAATGCCGTCAAGCCGCTGTTCATCGCTGACCGGGCCGAGGGTTGCAATCGAAAGCACCTGTGTCTGGCCGCGGGTAAAGAGGCCGGAACCGTGCACGCGGGGCAGCAGGCCCACCTCGGCTGCGAGCGGACGGATTTCATCCATACCGCGCCCGTCAACACGCTTCTGCTCATCGAGCAGCCAGCGGCGGACCACATATTTTTGCAGCTTATAGATACACTCGTCAATGACGGGGATTTGCTCGGGATAAAGCTCGTCAAACTTTGCGTGGATATCTTCGATGATCGGAAGAAGGCGCTCGTCGCGCACCGTCTTGTCATCGGTGTCAAGAGCCTCTTTGACCCGGTCAATCGCCATCTCTTTAATCGCTTCGAACAGCTCGGTGGGGACTTCCATCGATTCGAATTTAATCTTGGGCTTCCCTACTTCGGCTTTGATCTCGTTGATAAAGTCGATGATATGCTTGAGTTCCTCGTGACCAGTCATGATCGCGTCGAGCATGGTTTTGTCGTCAACTTCGTTTGCCCCCGCTTCGATCATGACGATTTTTTCGCCACTCGAAGCGACGGTCAGATCAAGGTCGGATTTCGCCCGCTCCTCAATGTTTGGATTGAGGACGAACTTTCCGTCCACAAGGCCGACGCTGACACTGGCAACCGGCCCGGTCCAGGGAATGTCCGAGATGGAAATCGCAATGGCGACTGCGGTCATCGCAACGACTTCAGGAGAGTTATCCACATCGGTTGCGAGGACAGTCGCGACAACCGAGACATCGTTGCGCATGTCCTTGGGGAAAAGAGGGCGGATCGGCCGGTCGATGACACGGGAGGTCAGAATTGCCCGCTCGCTCGGACGCGACTCCCTTTTGAGGAATGAACCGGGAATTTTGCCGACTGCATAGAGCTTTTCCTCATAGTCCACCGAAAGAGGGAAAAAATCCACCCCTTCGCGCGGTTTTGCCGACATGGTGACATTGGCCATGACAACCGTCTCACCATAACGGACCCAGCATGAGCCGTTTGCAAGCTCGCTGGTTTTGCCTGTCTCAACAATGAGCTCACGGCCTGCGAACATGGTTTTAAAGGTTCTGTGGTTTTTCAGCATAGTACTCCTCCTGCCGGCAGCGGCAGGTTTAGCATTAAATCCTGTGCTCAATTTCATTGATTGAACACACGATTTAGTGCTAATTCCCTCTCCGCCGCCAGTCTTTGAATGAAATAAAAAATACCAAAAGGCAAGTGACGTATGTCACCTGCCTTGATGGACAAATTACTTACGGATACCCAGCTTCGCGATGGTGGCGCGGTAGCGTTCGATATCTTTTTTCATCAGATAGTTGAGCAGATTGCGGCGGCGGCCAACCATTTTGAACAGACCTCTGCGGGAATGGTTGTCGTGCTTGTGAATCTTCAGGTGCTCGTTGAGGTCGTTGATTCTTCTGGTGAGAATCGCGATCTGTACCTCTGGGGAACCGGTGTCGCCTTCGTGGGTTGCATTGTTTACAATAACTTCGGTTTTTTCTTCTTTACGTAACATTTGTACGCTTCACCTCTTTAAATTCGTTACTTGCGTCATAGGTTAAGGCAGGATGAATTCCCAGTAGAAACGGGCATACGCCAAAATCCATGTGCGCAGTACAAAAATTATTTTACCATATCCAAGCAATTTTGTAAAGCACTATTTTTTTCTTTTACGAGCAGAAAGCCTGCGATGCACAGGCTAAACGCTAGGCCAGATAATAAGCCGGTAGCCAGGCTCAGAAGCAAACCGGGGGTGACCCGCCTTCCCTTCTGGGGGGCGTGATAAATCTTCATATTTAAATCATCGCTGATCTCTTGCTCCGCCAGTTCCGCAATTGTTTGAGCAAGGAGCAGCGAATCCTCAGGAGTCCCAGATTTTACCCGAATATCCACAAGTCCGGTGCTACCAACTGTTGAAATCCGCAGCATCTTTCCCAGGTGATCCGGAGTCTCCGCAATTCCGCTTTGCGCAATCACCTGTTCAAGAAAGATGTTCCCTTGAAAAATGTTTGCGTAATTGACCGCAGCTTTTTGCGGATAGGAATAATCCTGCTTCTGTTCTTCCTTTGCAGCGGTCAGGGAAAATTTCAGTTCGGTTTCATACTGCGGCGCAGAAAGGAACAGGGTGTAGCAGGCGCAGAGCACCATACAGCTGAGAATCAGCAGCGCACAGAGCAGCTTGTGCTTCCACATAGTTTGGGCGAGCTCAAAAAGTGAAAGATTGACCTGCTTCATTTTCGTCTCATCCCCTCCGATTTTGTCGTTTTTTATCATAACACAAACCGAATGGGAAATCAAGGGGTTGTCC
>CBCSOX010000290.1:0-2319 GCA_965141735.1 uncultured Oscillospiraceae bacterium
ATATAATCGTAGTGCCAACAGCACGCGCCACAAATTTCAATCCACGGCACCCTTGGGGGTGCCGACAGCAGGATGGCACAAAAAGAGAGTGGAAAAAGTTGTGATTCTTGTGCGGCCTGCAAAAAAATTAGAAGTTTTGTTGGGGGCTGGGGGGTGGTATTTGGTTTTGATGCAGTCTTAATGTCACATTTTTGGTGCGAACCTCCTAGGGGATTTCTGTTTGCTTGGACTTCGCACTAAACTGTTTGGGCGAGATGATCTGAAATAGGGCAGTGACCGGGTTGGGGCGGGCCTTGTGAAACTCTTTGATTGGGCGGCGCCATGTCCGCTCCGGCGGGTGCGGGAAGGGGGCAATGATGCCAACCACTCTGTGCTGATGGGGCAAAAAGCTGCGCGGTCAGATCTGATCCCCGTTGTCGAGGAAAAAGAAGCCTTCATATTTGCAGTCAAGCGCTTCTGCAATCTTTTGCAAATCTTTCTCGGAAAAATTATCCCGTTTAAATTTACTATATAAGTTTGTTGGGGATGTACCCAGCTTTTCTGCAAGCTGGGCACCTGTTACTTGCTTTTTTACTAAAAGAATCTTAATTTTTTCGGTCATTCCCATAATTACACCTCTGTTTATATAAGTCTATTCTACACGAATTCGTGAGGATAGTAAACTCAAAAAATTCAAAATAGAACTCAAATGTTCTATTTATTAGATTGACAATAGAACTTAAAAATGTTATATTAGAATTAAATCGATCGATTATAGAATTTAAAAGAGAGGTTATTTTTATGAAAAAATTTTTGAAAACTTTATATCAATCCGCCTTGTATCCCATCAATGACGGGACGTCTGAATGGTTCCAGGCGCGCGAAGAGGAGTCCAGGCTGGAAACTGAGATGTGTAGCCTCATCGGAGAGGACGAGCGGCTGCACGCCGCCTTTTTCAAATACATGCGCTCCAGCCGTGCCCTTATTGAGCTGACCGGGCGGGACCAGTTCGCCCGGGGAATGAAATGCGGGGTCAACTTGATCCTTTCGGTCAAAAAGGAGTGATCCCACTCGATCTGCGCTTGCAATCGGAGAATGACTCTGCGCGGGCCGGACAATTTTGTTGTCAATATCGCGCTTCGAAGCGGCTTTCCTCATCTGCACAGCTTACACCGAGGTATTCGAAACAGAGGATGTGAAACATCCCCACAACTGCTCTAACTGCTCCACCATGCCGACTGATGGTATCCGGGGCGGGGCGTACATCATCACAAAACCCACCCAGCTTCTCTCCTTCATAGGCCGGCTGTTTCCGGGATTGGTGTGGGGGAAGATAGACCGGAGCCACCGATCATCATTCGGATTTTGCTTTGTTGGACAGCAGGCGTGTGGGGACTGCATGCAGATCAAGGTGAACATGCAGGCAGTTTAGATAGAATCCGGAGGCAGGGCCAGGGTGCAAGCCTCCGGGTTTTGTCTCCTGTCTCATAAAATTGGAAGATGGGATGGACGCCCGGCAGCAAACGCCGCAAAACTGGACTATGCGAAAAGAAGGCCGGGGAGGAGGTCACCTTTGCCACAGTGAACGCACCCAACGGCACTCTAATTTGATACTTTCTGTTAAGAAAGAATAAACTTTTGAAATAGTATTATGCATTTTGCACAACGATGCTTTCCAATTTTGTGCATCTTTGAGCTGTATTCTTTGTTGTCAAAGATGGTGAAATATGATATAATTTATTAGTATCACAGGCTGATATTATTCAACTTCACCACATTCAGACAAGCCTGTTGAATCTAGTCTTTTTAGTCTGCAATGCAGCATAAAATGAACTAATCAAATTTAACAAAGAATGGAGAGAAACTCATGAAAACTTATTCAGCAGACAGAATTAAAAACATTGCACTCGTCGGCCACGGCGGTTCGGGCAAAACTTCGCTCGTTGAGGCTCTGCTGTATCGGGCAGGCGCCACCGACCGCCTCGGAAAAATCACCGACGGCACCACCGTGAGCGACTACGATCCGGAAGAGATCAAGCGCAAAGCCTCCCTCACCCTTTCGGTTCTCCCACTCGAATATAAAGATACTAAAATCAACCTCTTTGACACTCCCGGCCTGTTCGACTTCGCCGCAGGCATGTACGAGGGCATCAACGCTGCGGACAGCGTCTGTATCACCATCTCGGGCAAATCGGGCGTCACAGTCGGCGCGAAAAAAGCGTACAAGCTTGCCAAGAAAGGCGGCAAGCCCACCATGTTCTTTGTCAGCAAGCTCGACACCGAAAACGCCGATTTCTACAAGGTGCTCGAAGACCTCAAAGCGAACTTCGGCCCGTCGGT
>CBCSOX010000291.1:0-2274 GCA_965141735.1 uncultured Oscillospiraceae bacterium
CAGCGCAGCGCGCGCAAAGGGTTGGATGCTCTTCGTTTTTGCCGACTGTGTCGCTGTAGATCCAGCAGCGCTCGCATTTCTCTCCCGCCGCTTTGACGACGTCGATCGAGATGCCCTGTTCGGGGAAGTCAAACTCTCCCATGCCGCCTACGGAAACCGAAACGTCAGAGACGATAAACACCGCTTCAAGAGTCTCGGTGAGGTTGGTGAAGAAGTCTGCATTCTCTTCCCTGCAGTGAAGAACGAGATTTGCCTCAAGCGACCCGCCGATTTCCTTGGCCGCGCGCTTGGTTTCGAGCGCCTTTTTGGCGCATTCCCGGACGGCATAGATCTTGTTCCACTTTTCAGTGAACACCTCATCCACCTGGATACCGGTTTCGGTGGGCATTGGGTTGAGCAGCACCGACTCGGTGTTGTCCCCCTCGGTGTGGGGCAGGAACGACCAGATCTCCTCCGAGGTAAAGGCGAGGATCGGTGCGATGAGCCGGGTCAGCGAATCGAGGATGACATACATCGCCGTCTGAGCCGCACGCCTGTCCTCCATGTTGCCGCAGTAGAGACGGTCTTTGATGATGTCAAGATAGAAGTTAGACATGTCGACCACGCAGAAGTTGTGAATCGCGTGGTAGATGATGTGGAAGTCAAACGCATTGTACGCTTCATTGACCTTTTTAATCAGCGCATCCAGCTTGACGAGCGCCCATTTGTCGATCTCGTGCAGGCTGCTGTTGGCCACCTTGTCGGTGTTGGGATCAAAGTCGCTGATGTTGCCGAGGATGAAGCGGGCGGTATTGCGGATCTTGCGATAAGCCTCAGAAAGCTGTTTGAGGATTTCCGGAGAAATGCGGACGTCCGCATGATAATCGGAGGAAGCGACCCACAGGCGCAGAATATCGGTGCCGTACTGGCTGATGATCTTTTCAGGAGCAACGCCGTTCTGCATCGATTTGGACATTTTGCGCCCTTCACCGTCGACCACCCAGCCGTGGGTGCAGACGTTTTTGTACGGCGCGGTCCCCTTGGTCGCCACTGCGGTGAGCAACGAGGACTGGAACCAGCCGCGGTACTGGTCGCTTCCCTCGAGATAGAGGTCTGCCGGCCATCTCATCTCGGGGTTGTCCCCGAGCACCGAGGCGTGGCTGACGCCGCTGTCAAACCAGACGTCCATGATATCGGTTTCCTTGCGGAACTCATGGCAGTGACAGTCAGGACACTCGATTCCCTCGGGGATGATTTCCTTGATATCCTTTGCAAACCAGGCGTCAGAACCCTCTTTGCGGAAGGTATCGGCAATCGCGTGGATGGTGTCATCGTTGATGATCGGTTTGCCGCACTCTTTGCAGTAAATGATCGGGATCGGGACACCCCAGACGCGCTGGCGGGAAATACACCAGTCGCTGCGGTCGCGCACCATCCCTTTGATGCGCTCCTCACCCCAGCCGGGAATCCAGTTGACGTCGGTGATCGCCTTGATGGCGTCCTCTTTGAAATCGTCGATGGAACAGAACCACTGCTCTGTCGCGCGGTAGATGATCGGGCTTTTGCAGCGCCAGCAGTGCGGGTACTGGTGGATGATCTTTTGGATAGCAAAAAGGTTGCCGGTTTCCTCAAGTTTCTTGGCAATCGCCTTGTTGGCATCGTCGGTCTTGAGGCCTTGGAACTCCCCCGCCTCCTTGGTCAGCACGCCGTTCGAGTCGACTGGGACAACGATCGGAATTTCGGAATAGTGTTTGCATACCTCAAAGTCCTCGACGCCGTGGCCGGGGGCGGTGTGGACGCAGCCGGTGCCGCTCTCCAGGGTGACGTGGTCGCCGACAATGACAAGCGACTCGCGGTCGAGGAAGGGATGAGCGCACTTCATGTACTCGAACTCAGAACCTGCAAAGCTGCCGATCATCTCATAGCCTTCGATTTTGGCGGCCTCCATGGCAGGCGCAACGAGTTCGCGCGCCATGACATAATATTCCTCCCCGTTTTTAACGAGGGTGTAGTCGTAGTTGGGGCCGAGGCAGATCGCGAGGTTGCCCGGCAGAGTCCAGGTTGTGGTGGTCCAGATTACAAAGAAAACCTTACTCTTGTCGATGCCCTGTTTCTCAAAAAAGCCCTTGTCGTCGGTGACGGCAAATTTGACATAGATCGAGTAGCAGGGGTCTTCCGCGTATTCAATCTCAGCTTCTGCAAGCGCAGTGTCACACTCGGGGCACCAGTAAACCGGCGTGAGCACTTTGTAGATAAAGTCGCGTTTCGCCATCTCGCCGAAGATTTCAATCTGTC
>CBCSOX010000292.1:0-2269 GCA_965141735.1 uncultured Oscillospiraceae bacterium
ATGGCGTCATAGTCAAAGTCAGAAATTTCAGGGTCGTCGAGCACATAGTAGCGATGGGAATGATAGTGAAGCTGTTTGGTCAGTTCGGCCACGCGCAGCTGTGCGTCCTTTTTGTTCAATAGACTCTCTCCAGTTCAGTTGATGTAATCTTATTTATTTTACCACAAATGAGTGCATTTTAAAAGAAATTTCTAAAAAAGATCAAACCAATCACATTTTGCGCTCCTCGCTCATAAACTGTTATATTGGAGAGGGGGCGAAACGATGCCGGTTGCAAGGGGATACCGCCAGTCGCGGCGCAAAGTGAGAAAACACAAAAAAGCAGCCCTCCGGCTGATTGCCGTTGGGCTGGTACTGATTGGCCTGGTGCTGTTTATCGACCACCAGATCCGTCCTCAGATTCTGGCGATGGAAGAATACCAGGCAAAGGTCTATGCGGTTAAGACGATCAACGAGGCTGTGACCGAGCAGGTGGAGCAGTTCGGCTACACCTATGAAAACCTCTCGGAAATCAGCCGGGACGCTGACGGGCAGGTCACCTCGATTGACACCAACATCAAAAACATCAACCTCATCCACACCGGGATCACCAACCGGGTCAACGACGCCCTCTCACAGCTCGACATAACAAAAATATACATACCGATCGGCAATTTGACCGGCTCCCCCCTGCTCTCAGCACGCGGGCCGTCGATTGAAATTAAGCTCATGCCCCGCGGCTATGTCCACACCCAAATTGTGAGCAGCTTTACCGACGCGGGGATCAACCAGACGCTGCACCGCCTGGTTGTCAAGGTCTCGGTGGATATCGCGGCGATCCTGCCCGGCTATTCGACCATGGTGACCGTGGACACCGATTATGTCCTCGCCGAGACAATTGTCGTTGGGCGGGTTCCCGAAAACTACACCAAGGTGCTCACCGACAGCGAACAGCTCCTTCGGGATATCAACGACTATGGAACGGGAAAGGACAGCGGGGAAACCCAGTAATACCGGTTTTTGTGACCACAAAAGGAGCCAGCGCCAAATAGGCGCTGGCTCTCCGTCTACTCAAAATCCCCAGTGATAAAATAAGCGGTTCGCCGTTATGTGCGGCCGCAAACAGAAGGGATCCCTTCTCCAAAGAATCGGCCGGGCGGGCTTGACTCTGTTGTCCGCAATGTGATCCTGAACATTGTTATCGCCATGCAGGGAGCCTGCACCGAAAGACACCGGCCCCTTTTTGCTGCAACAAGCCGCTCTTCCGGTGAATCTCCCGGACTTGCGCACCTCCCTGTGGGAAACGCAAGCCCGCACTCCGTCAGGTTCCTATCAAGGAATGCAGTTCTGTGAAACAAGTCTCAGCCACAGCCAAGACACAAATCAAATCTGCTGCCTCCTTTTTTTACAAAACTTAAAGTTAAATATGGATTAAAAGGCGATTCTGCGCTGTGGGGGGGACTCAACTGTCCTTCCGGACAGCCTGCGCCCACCCCGGCGGCTGCGGCAGCCCCGGAAAATACGCAGCATAATAGCGGGAGGGGCGTCTGACCGCGTAGGCAGGTTCCAGCCGGACAAAACTATTTTCCGCGCTGCAAAGGGATGTGCTGCACTCGTTGCAGACGAAGCGTCTTTTTGCTCTGTAAAAAACGACTCCATCAGGCGGTTTAGCGGCTGTCTGACTGCGCAGGGCACTGGGTTGTCACGATGAATCCATTTTGGCCGTCCCCAGAAACTGAACTGGCGCCCTCCGGCGCATGCAGCGGCTCGCCCGCCGGATAGTAGCCGATCACATACGCCTGGCCGTTGAGATGGACCGTGATCCCCCCAGTTGACCTCAGATAATCGAGATACTGCTCCAAGTCATAATTTTTGGCCCGCATGACAAACGCGTGGGGAATTCCGACATACCGCAGGGAATCCTCGCCGAGACAGATCCAGCCATAACGGCTTGCGTTTTGACGCAGCCAAAACACTTGGTCCGCATCAAACATGCCCCTCACCTCCAGGGTGGAGAGGGGATGCACCGACTGCGCCGCCCTGTCGCCGAATTTGTGTGCGAAATCGCGAAGGAGGGCGCGCAGAGACTGGCCGCAGGCGAGTTCCAGCGCATTTCCGGACGGGGGGATTGGCAGCAGGGAGCCCTCCCCGGCAGAAGCGGCCCCGATGGTGTGTGTCCCTTGCGGTCGGCCTGTCTCCTCAATGTCAAGGGTTAGGCTGCAAGAGCTCTCCCCCGGCTCCGCTATGGCGATTTTTCCCACAACACCCGTCGCACAAATCACCAGCAGCG
>CBCSOX010000293.1:0-2267 GCA_965141735.1 uncultured Oscillospiraceae bacterium
CCCGGCTTGATCTGCGGCCATGTTGAGGTCCCCGGGGACGCTTACACCTTTGCCCACGTCTACGACGGCAACGCCGTTTCCATGCCCTTTGCCAAGGGCTTTGGCTGGGGCGGCGAGCTGAACCTCGAATACTGCTTCGAGAAGCTGTTCGGCTTTGGCCACGGTCAGGGCTACCCCAAGGAGCGCGTTGTGCCTGAGATGCGGAACAAGGCCATTCTGGACGATGTGCGCGCCGCTACCTTCAAGCCCCTGATCGAGTGCCTGCAGAGCATCGACCAGGACCTGCTCAAGGGAGCCATTGCAGGTGAGAAGTTCAGTGAGCTGTTCTTCGCCTCCTGCAAGGACGAGCAGCTGGCCGCCTACATCAAGACCCTGCTGTAAGCAGAAGCGGCAGGATATATTTTCAAGCGCTTTTCACCCGGAGAGTCTTTTCTTTATTGAGAAGGCTTTCCGGGTGTTTTTTGTCATTTTTTACATTTCTCAATTGAAATTTTGTCGATTTCAACAATTGACGATATATATATATATAATGGTTATAGACAAAATTCATCGAGTTTCGACACTCTTTTGCTGCTTCATGGAGGTGAAGCCAATGGCCGGAAAGCTCTGCCCGAACTGCAAACAATTCACATTTTTCAAAACAGTTGGTGAAAACCGTGAGTGCACCAAATGCGGGTACAGAATGGTCGTTCCGATCCAAAGCAAGGGCCGCGGCGAACGCTGCCCCAACTGTGGAAAACTGACTGTACAAAATCAAGGTGGAAGGAAGTGCTGCACAAACTGCGGCGCAACCTTCAAAGGAGGAAAAAATGGCTAAACCCAAAGTTACAATGCCGGATGACCTGAAGAGCAAATGCGCCGCTGTCATTCACACTGCCACAACAGCTGCCGCCGCTGCGGGTGTTATCCCGATTCCTATGGCTGATACAATTCCCATCACCGGTGCTCAAATGACCATGATCATGGGTCTTGCCAAAGTGTTCGATATCCCCATGACACAGGCTGCCGCTCAATCCATTCTTGGTGGTACGATGGCCAGTCAGGCGGGTCGTGCAATTTTCTCCAACATCATTAAGGGAATCCCCGGTGTCGGAACCGTTGTGGGCGGTGTCATCAGCGCTGGTACTTCTGTTGCATTGACCGAGACCCTTGGCTGGATCGTTGCGGAGGACTTTTATAAACAAAGTATCGGTCTCGGCTCAGACAGCCCTTTGGAGGGCGCAAAAGATGCCTATACCGGTTTCAGTGACTTTGCCAAATCTGTAAATACCAGCCAGTCAAAGAAAAAACATTTCGGTGGTTTTTAACAGCTGCTTTTCATCAGTAGAGGAGTTATTATGTCCTTTTTCAAGTCAATCTTCAATGCCGTCTGCGATGCCGGTTCTGAACTGCTGGATAAGCAGCAGGATTATGCAGAGGGCTTTGAAGGGATGAGTGATTATCAGTTAAAGCAGCTCTACCGAGAGATGAGAGCACATCCATATAACGTCGGCATTCTGAATGGAATTGCGCGAAATTCAGCTTTAGAGCAGGAATGCGTCGCACGGGGTATCGTTATCTCGAATCAGGAAGCCGAACGCCAGCGGCAGTATTGGCAAGGCCGCTACTCAAAAATGAGTAGTCATGCACTCAAGCGAGAACATCAATCCATCATCTGTAAATACAGAAGTTATGCATCCGGCCCAGCAAGAGATGACGATTCCCTTTTGAAAGCCTCTATTCTGAAGCCTCAAATAACCGCTCTCGAAAATATCTTCCGTGAAAGAGGACTATCAACCTAATTTTTGTTTGAAAGGGGAATTGTTCATGGCTTTCTTCAAATCACCGGAAGAAATGTATACTGCTCGCGCCAAGAGTTTTAGAAGCAGTGCGGATCGTCACTGGTCAATGGCAAAATCCGGGCAAGGCGGTTTTCACTATGCCGCAGCACGGAAAGACTACGAAGCAGCAGAGCACAATGAGGCCTGTGCAAAACGTGCGCATGATACGAATGCTACCTTCGCCAAACATAAATGCAAAAAATAAATCCGAGTTGCCGTACACTCCTGTAAGTTTGTACGGCAACTTTTTTGCTGTTCCTTCAATTGACTTTTCCCCGGAAACCGGATACACTAATCTTATCCAAACACATCCTGCCCGCCCTGAAAAGGGCGGTTTATGATACGAAACACGAGGAAGTCTAATATGGCATGGTTATACCATTTCAATCAGATCGTCACCCACGGCATGGAGGGGTTTCTGGAGACGGCGGTGCCGCTGATCTCCGG
>CBCSOX010000294.1:0-2201 GCA_965141735.1 uncultured Oscillospiraceae bacterium
GGTCACAGTGACCACCTCGTCGACATATTCACTGCAAATTTCATAGGTGAGGTCGCCCGGTGTCTTGACCGCAATGCCGTCCGCAATAGTGGAGACGCTGCGCAGCGATTCCTGCTTGCGGTCCCGCAGCGAGTTGACCATCGAAGGGGCTCCGCTCGCCTGGACGCCGTAGACCTTGCAGTTTGGATTGAGCTTTTTGATCGCGTAGGCAACGCCCGAGATCAGGCCGCCGCCGCCGACCGGGACAATAACCGCGTCGAGATCGGGCAGCTGGTTGAGCAGTTCCAGCCCGATTGTCCCCTGTCCCGCGATGACGTCCTCATCGTCAAAGGGGTGGATGAAGGTGGCGCCCGTCTCCTCCTGGAGCTGCACCGCGCGGTTGTGCGCGTCGTCGTACACCCCTTCGACTAGGCAAACCTCTGCGCCGTAGCGCTTGGTCGCCTCCACTTTGGAGATCGGCGCGCTGTCGGGGATGCAGATTACCGATTTAATTCCATTTTTCGCCGCTGCGAGCGCAACCCCCTGCGCGTGGTTGCCCGCTGAACAGGCGATAACTCCTTTTTCCTTTTCCTCATCGGTGAGCTGGGAAATCTTATAGTATGCGCCGCGCACTTTAAAGGAACCTGTGATTTGCAGATTCTCGGTTTTGAGATAAACCTGCGCTTCCGGATTGATGTTGGGCGCTGCGATCAAGTCGGTCGGCCGGATAACATCCTTGAGCACATAGGAGGCGTGATAGATTTTATCGAGTGTTAACATAGCAATTTTCCCCTTTTTTGAGTAAATAAAAAGACCTTCGTCTCCAAAACTAGAGACGAAAGCCTGAACTTCCGCGGTACCACTCTACTTGCTGCGTCCGCAGCCGCTTGTGTACATCCAACAATGTACTCCCTCGCTAACGGTGGGAAACCGGGCGCACCTACTGCCACACTGGGTTCAGCTGCCTGCTCAGGGATGATCGAACACAGGCCTTTTGCTGCCTCACAGCGCCCGGCAGCTCTCTGAAAAAAGGCGGGTTGTATTCCAGTCCCGTCGTTGCATTTGTTCTTTGAATTAACTATACTGCTTTTGTAAAGCGTTGTCAAGGCTTTTTTAAATTTTTTTGGTTTTAAAAACTCTCATATTTTTCCTTTATTGTCTGATTCTCTCTTGTCTTGTCGTTCGATTCGGAAAACAGTGAACAAAACACTTGTTTTTGATTCAATTCATTTGCTTTTTTATACTCTATGCTACAACGAGGCTGACCAATGATTGGGAATTGTGTGTTAAACATGGCACAGGTCACAACAGGAGTTGAGAGGATCAAAAAACAGATTCCATTTGAGCGCCCTGTTTTGTTTCAGAAACTGTTTCACCAGCCGGATACCGACGGCTACAGCACCATGAAACTCCGCGACATCCCCTGTTGGGGTACCTTCACCGCATCTTCCTCCAGGTGTGATAGGCTGATTCAGCTGGAAACAGTAAAAAGGAGCGCTATAAATATAGCCCGTATACTGATGTTACTCCTACCTTAGCGGGCCTCCCGGTCCAGCAGTCCCCCCGCCCCCTACACGCAGTCGGTGATTTCCACGGATAGAACCCAGACAACAGATGAAGTGTTCTCTCCCTCTACCTTTTCACTCTGGGCGAAACAAGTATTGTCAACTCACTGAAAGCAAAAGCTTTTTACTCGCACCAGCTCAGCCGGTGGTTACTCTCTAAAGCTACAATAAAAACGGCCGGTTGTTTCAACCGGCCGCATTCTCAGTGCTTGTGAGTCGACACGCTGGTAAAGCCGTCGTTGAATTCGCTGATGTGGGCAAACGACTTCCCTGTCCCATAGGCGACGCAATGGAGCGGCTCGTCCGCAATCCGCGTCTCAATGTGGGTAGCACGCCGTATGAGCTCAGCCATGTTGCCAAACAGCGCGCCTCCGCCTGCGACGACAATTCCGTTGGTGTGCACGTCGTCACACAGCTCAGGGGGCGTCTTTTCGAGCACGTCCTTAATCGTCTGCACGATTCCGTCGAGCAGATCGCTCACCGCCTCGAACACCTCGAGCTGGTTGATCTCCACCATGGCGGGCAGGCCGTTGAGCAGGTTGCGCCCCTTGACCTTGTAGCTCACAGTCGGGTCAGGATCACAGGCGGTGCCAATCTCCATTTTAAGCTTTTCCGCCATCTTTTCGCTATATCTATCTAGAGAAAAAGAGGAACGTC
>CBCSOX010000295.1:0-2198 GCA_965141735.1 uncultured Oscillospiraceae bacterium
ATCGAACTCAACGGGCATTTTTTGCTGGGCGTTCCAATGTTCCCGTTCCGTGGGATACCCTGATTCTCTCTGTGGTACTGTTTGTGGTGTTTCCTCTGGCTGGCGGTATGCTGACCCGTTCGGCTGTCATCAAGCGGAAGGGGCAGTGTACTTTGAGGAGACTTTCATCCATATGTTTGACAGTGTAACTACCATTGGCTTATTGCTGACGCTGGTGATGATTTTCTCGTTCCAAGGCAATACCATTCTGGAAAAACCTCTGCACATTGTTTTGATTGCGGTACCGCTGATTTTACAGACCTTCCTGATTTTTGCGATTGCGTATATCGCTTGCCGGGTTTTGAAGCTGCCCTACAAGATTGCTGCTCCCGCCGGAATGATTTGTGCTTCCAACTTCTTTGAACTGGCTGTTGCTGTTGCAATCGCCTTGTTTGGAACGACTTCCCCTGCGGCACTGGCAACGACTGTGGGTGTGCTGACAGAAGTTCCCGTGATGCTGTTCCTTGTAAAAAAACGCAAATAAAACGAAAGACTGGTTCAAATATGAGTAAGAAAAAGGTGGCATTTATCTGCGTCCATAATTCCTGCCGCAGTCAGATTGCCGAGGCCTTGGGAAAGCACTTGGCTTCCGATGTGTTTGAAAGCTATTCCGCAGGAACGGAAACAAAACCGCAAATCAATCAGGATGCTGTCCGCATTATGAAAGAACTGTACGGGATTGACATGGAGAAAACCCAGTATTCCAAACTGATCTCGGATATTCCTGCCCCTGATATTGCAATCTCCATGGGGTGCAATGTGGGCTGTCCTTTCATTGGTAGAGCATTTGACGATAACTGGGGATTAGAAGATCCGACCGGAAGCGAAGATCAAGTCTTTGTCGAGATCATTCGAGAGATTGAAAAACGGATTCTACAGTTGAAGCAGTCCCTTATTTGATTGAAATAGCACTCTGCTTGTGGTATAATACAGATAATCCAAACCATTGCTTTTCTGCTGATAACATTGGGCTTGATATTTTTTTGATAACAGGAGTCCGACAACGCCGTATAAGTTGGATAATTGGTATCAAATTGAGCAACTAAGAGTCAAATCCCCTAAACAGTATTGTTTAGAACCAGTTTTACTTTGGCGAGTGGGAGTAAACTGGAGCGGATTTTGCGCAATCGAAATTCCGTCCGTAGAGTGTCGCAGTGTGCCGCCACGTACGAAAAAGCGTAAAGCCACCTGTGATTTGGGGTGAGTAAAAACTATTGAGACCCTCTGGAAACAACGTTTTCAGGGGGTCTCTTTATGCCTTTTGACCTGCAGTTTCAGTCATTTTTACTCTAAAAGCGCGTACACCACGGACATGGCGACACGCAGCGGACGAAGAGTAAAGGATTTTTTCGAAGAGTGAACTGTCCCAGTAGTTTGTCCCACCACCCCAAAAACGCCCCTGAAACTCAAGTGAAACTCAATAGGAGCGCAAGGGCGTCATCGTGCGAGCACCGCAGCCTGAGCCGCCGATACCAGGCTCGTTTGCGACGCCGTCGCTGCTTGCCTGGATCGTCAACGGCAAGTACGTCATGTCGCTGCCGCTCTACCGCATAGAGGCAGACCTCAAGGCGTGCGGCACGACGATATCGCGCCAGGACATGGCGAACTGGATGATGAACGTGCACGCGCGCTGGCTGGCGAAGGTCCATGAGAGAATGAAGGTCGAGCTGCTGTCGCATGTCAGGATTCATGCCGATGAGACCACGGTTCAGGTCCTGAAAGAGCCGAACCGCGAGGCGAAGAAGAAATCGAGGATGTGGCTGTTCTGCTCGGCGCGCTGCGACGTGCCCGTGTATGTATTCGAATACCACGAGACCCGCAGGAAGGGCGTTGCCCAGGAGTTTCTTGCGGGCTGGTCCGGCACGCTTACCACCGACGGCTACAAACCCTACTTCAATCTCGGCAACCCCAACATCGCCAACACGGCGTGCCTCGTCCACGTGCGCCGCTACTTCGCCCAAATCGTGAAGATCGCCGGCGGCGGCGCCAAGGCGGCGTCTGCGGCCAGCGTTGCGCTCGAGGCAAGGCGCAGGATCGACGCCATGTTTCAAGGTCGACTCCAAGTTGTATTTCGTCAAGTCGGTGTTTTGTGTTTAGTCATGTATTTTTTCGGGTTTAGGCAGTTGCATGCATTTTCCTTATTTTTCCGGTTGCGCGGA
>CBCSOX010000296.1:0-2157 GCA_965141735.1 uncultured Oscillospiraceae bacterium
CGTGTGTACCAGCAACCGGACCGTCAAGGAATTTGTCTATACGACCTCGCTGCTCGGCGGCATCGTAGCAATTCTGTTTCCCGCCGGTGTCGCGGGGACCTATCCCTTTTTTCACTTTCAAACCCTTCAGACCATCGCCCTGCACAGCATCCTTATTTTCGTACCGCTCGTGATGGTGCTCGGGCAGGGGTTCCGGCCTCAGCTCAGCCGTTTTTGCAGGGTGCTTGGCCTTCTCGTTTTCGTCGCGCTTGTTGCAGGGACCGTGGATGTGCTGTTCGGTGAAAACTATATGTTTTTGCTTGAGCCTCCCCCCGGCACGCCGCTCATCCCCCTGTTTCACCGGTGTGGGCGCGCCGTCTATCTGCTCGTCCTGTTTTGCCTGGTGTCCTTGGGAATGCTTCTCACCGTTTTACCATTCCGAAAAAAAGAGCGCACGCTGGTCGGGCAGAGTTCCTGATTCAAAACTGCTTTTGGCTGAATGGGGAAACGCCGTACCGTCCTCAACAGCTTTGCACCGCTGTTTTTTCAAGATCACCCCCGCCGTTCCTCTCCCGTTCCTGCGCGGATTCGTTTTCTTCTTATGAAGAGCCACAGTGCAGTCTTCGTAAATGTCTATAACAGACCCGATCCCGGTATTCCCTCCCCTGCTGTTGACTTTTCCCTCTCCAAATGACAAGTTCCAACGGTGTCCCCAAAAAACGATCTGTGCCCAGCGCTCTGTCCCAAACCTTTAAATCAAACCCGCCCATGAACTGGTGGTTTGCACAAGCCCAAGTAGAGCGAATGACCTGGCCCCTCAAGGGGTATCGCATCAGACGCATGGCAACCCGTATATCGGTCATACTCAGTGCCATGAAAACTGATATCGATCCAGATCCCTTTAATTCTGCTTTTGCCTTGCGAAAACTCCCTTTTTTCCACGGCAGAACCGAAAATTATATCAAGTGAAAGCGCACAAAAACAAAAGCCCCGGGAGACTTCTCCCGGGTATCTTTTTATAGGAATGTCAATTGACAGGTCTTTTATGGTCTGTTCGCCCGCCGGACCGGTATTCCGACCATCCGGCTGCGAAACAGTGAATATGATCTTAAACTCTTCTTGCTTAAAATCTGTTTCTGATTTCAGTATACTGGAAATATGTGTTGGCAGCTTGAAGAATATTTGAATGAATTAAGAAGTTTTCAGCCTTTTATATCTCCTCTGAAACGAGCGGGTGAGCAGGGTGGAACCAACCTCCCCATACTGGATCAGATGATGCCGTTTGAGTGTCGCAAGCAGGCGGCCGGCTGCAGCGCCATCCATCCCGCAGAGGGGAAGACGGCAGCTTCCGACGTTCCACCCCATGAAGTTCAGCGCCTGCTTGACGGGAATCGGACTGACATCGCTGAACAGCGCCTCAATCAAATCCAAATACTCCAGCTGGAGCCGCGCACTCTGGGCAGTGTCCCCTGCAAACCAACTCGCACAGATTTCATGGGTGCGCTCAGGCAGGATGTTGGACAGCACCGAAATCACTCCCTTGGCTCCGAGGGACAGAGCGGGTACAATCTGATCGTCGTTTCCGGTGTAGAGGTCGAGCCGATCCCCGCACAGCGAGGCGGTTTTCGCAAACTGAGCAATATTTCCACTCGCCTCCTTAGCCGCGACAATCGAATCGATTTCGCTGAGCCTGCAGAAAGTTTCAGGGAGAATATTTACCCCGGTGCGGGAGGGCACATTGTAAAGGATCACAGGCAGTCCGGTCGCCGAGGCGCAAGCCCGGAAATGCTCGTACAATCCCTGCTGGGACGCCTTGTTATAGTAAGGGGTGACGTGGAGCAGTGCGTCCGCGCCCACTCGCTCGCACTCTTTGGAGAACCACACTGCGTGGGCCGTGTTGTTCCCCCCAGCGCCGGCGATCACCGGCACGCGCCCAGCTGCCCTCTTCACAGCGTACTCGATGAGCTCGAGGTGTTCGGCGTCGGACAGGGTTGACGCCTCACCCGTTGTTCCCGCGACGACAATCGCATCCGATCCCCGTTCAATCTGATCATCGATAAGCGCGCCGAATAGGCGGTAGTGGATGGAAAAATCTTCGTTCATCGGGGTGACGATGGCAACGCCTGCACCCTGAAAGATGGTTTTCTTCATAACAAGCTCCTTCGCTTTTGCATTCAG
>CBCSOX010000297.1:0-2155 GCA_965141735.1 uncultured Oscillospiraceae bacterium
TGGAGGCGATTTTCGCCTTGCTGGTTCCGAGGAACTGTTTGACAAACGAGGCCATAAACACCCGCTGCATCTCGAGACGGTCGATGTCGCCGCGGGAATACCCCGCGCCCTTTCTCTGGCGGACAAATTTCTCCGCCTGGTTGCCGTCGAGCGTTTGCACACCCGGCTCGAGGATGACACCGTCAAGGTCAATCGCCTTGGGCACGTCGACGGTGACGCCACCGATGCCGTCAATCGCATTGCGGAAGCCCTCCATCGTGATGGTCGCATAGTGGTCGATCGGGATGCGGAAGTTGTCGTAGACATACTGCGCGAGCCCGTCGATGCCCTTGTATTCGTTCGGCCCGGAGGCGTAGAGCGCATTGATTTTACCAGTCGAGGTCAGATCGGATCCAATGTAGGTATCGCGGGGAATCTGCAAGACGCTCACTCTGTTTTCAGGGACGTCAAAGCTTGCGACGAGGATGGTGTCGGTGAGCTGGTTGCTCTCCCTTCCCTGGTCGCTGTCAATGCCGACGACCAGGAAATTGATCACCTTGTCGTTTTCGTTTCCGATTGCGTCATCAAGGCCGGCGGCCGAGCCGTCGGTCTCGTTGACAAAGAAGCGGGAATTCCAAAGCCCCACCACTGCGATTGCGAGAACCGACAGGACGATGAGCATCACGCTGATCACAACCGGGGCCTTGCTCTTTTTCTTTTTTTTGCGGCGGGGCGGCTGCGCCTGCTGCCGCCTCGACTTGGACGAGCTGCTGTAGATATCTTTTCCCATCTTGGCTTAACCCTCCATAATCAATTGATTATAGGCGTCGATGCTGTCGGGATGGAGCGGGCGCTTGGCCTGCGCAAGCCATGCGATGTTGTGCCGCAGGCTGTGGAGCAGCGCCTTGTCCAGGCTCTTTTTGGCGAGCTTTCTCTCCTCTTCGACGCCGTCGAACTTTCTGTCCTCACTGATGCAGTCGGCGATGTAGATCACCTTTTCCAATACCGACATGTTCGCCCGCGCGGTGGTGTGGTAGCGGATGGCGCGGAAGATGTCCGCGTCGCCGATCCCGAGCTCCTGCCGCACAAAGAACGCCCCTGCGATCGAGTGCCACAATGGAGGGCTGTTTTTTTCAATATCGGATAATATTATAGCATTCCTGTCGAAATATTGCAACAAATAGTTGTCCGTCCTGTTTTTCATCACATCGTGCAAAAGACCTGCGAGCTTTGCCTTTTCCGGGTTCGCGCCAAACCGCTCGGCGAGTTCCTCCGCCCGGCGCGCCACGCACTCCGAGTGGTAATAGCGGTTGGGGGAGAGCAGCTTTTTGACGAGCGGCCGCACACTGGTGAACCGGTCTCCCCGGTAGAGCTGTTTGTCCTGAATGTAGGCGAGCACCCGCTCGTCAAGATAACCGGCGCAGTCGGAGTTGTTTTGCAGCCGCGCCCGCACCTGGGTGGAGGACATCTCGGTGACGCTGATGTCGATTACCTCGACCCTTCCGCCCCCCTGCTGCATGAGTTGTTCTGCCTTTTCGCACATCTCGTCGTGCTCGCTTTGGCTGCGGGCGCCGGCGAGCACAACAGCGAGTTTGAGTATTTGCTGGTAATCCTTCCAGCTGTCAAAGCTCAGAATCATGTCCCCTCCCACAATGAGGTAGAGCTCATCGTCGGGGAAACGCCGTTTGAGCTCAAGCAGGGTAATGATGGTGTAGGAACTCCCGCCCAGCTCGAATTCCAGGTCGCTGACTTCAAATCCGTCGAGATCGCCGAACGCGAGAGAGCACATGGCAAACCGGTCGGCGTTGTCGGCGAGGTCGGTGCAATTTTTGTGCGGCGGCTGGTTGGTCGGGATGATCAGCACCCTGTCGAGCTGCTTGAGCTGCTTGACCTGACAGGCGAGGCTGACGTGCCCGAGGTGCACCGGATTAAAGGTGCCGCCGAAAATTCCGATCCTCCCCATCCCGTTAAAGCTCGATAACTGGGGCTTCCGGATTTGGCTGATAAAGTACAAAACGGGTGCCGATGACCTGGACGATCTCCGCCCCGGTCGCTTCGGCAATGCTCTGCGCCGCTTCCCGCGCGGTGAGCATCGCCGTTTCGAGCACGCGCAGCTTAATGAGCTCGGTGGGCCGAATCGCTTCCTTGATCTGCGCCCCCCCTTCGTCGGGGCTCC
>CBCSOX010000298.1:0-2152 GCA_965141735.1 uncultured Oscillospiraceae bacterium
ATGGAGTTGTCACTCCCCTTAGTCGGCTCCTTGGGCTCGACGAGGGAGAGCTGCTGCCCTTCCCTGCCCACCGCTATTGTGTCCAGGTCGTCAAGGTCTGCGGGAGTGTCAGGGATATCAGGGACAAAGGGCGGTTCCGGTTCGGGCTCTGGTTCCTCCGGCAAGTCGGGGACATGAAATTTTTTCGGCGAGGCGACGGGGTGCTGCGGCATTCCGTCGGGTCCTAAATCAATGTCAATCTTTCCCTTGCGCTTTCCGCGGTGCTGGTCAATGCCCGCGTTGAGCTTTTTCACCGGCTTGGAGACACCTCGCAAAAAGCCGAGCAGGGTGGAGCCTGTGAAAATCAGCGCAAAGCAAAACAGCACAATGGCGACCAAAATAGCCGCCCCATTTTTGCCGAACGCAGCCTGCAGCGGGGCGCCGAGCAATCCTCCGGCAAGCCCGCCCCCGTGCAGGTGAATGCCGTTGTCGTAGATGGCACAGATCTTGTCCCAAAGGTGCGCCCCTTCGATGACCTGGCTGCTCAGAATCTGCATTTCCGCGCACCAAAACACAAAGATGGCGCAGAGCTGCAGCACCTTGCTGCGCAGCGAACCGGGCAGCTTTTCCTTGGCGTACAGCACCGTCATCACTAGGATGACAGGGCCGATAAAAAACGCGGGAAGGCTGAAAAATCCAAACAGGAAGTTATGTAAAAAGCTCCAGACATTCTGCCCCTGCACCAGGGTGAGCGCGGTGAGGAGCAGCCCCACGGCGAAGACAATGATGGTCCACACCTGTTTTTTGCGCTTGTCCTCTTCCTCAAGCTTCTGCTTGCTGCGCGCCGCGTTGGAACGGGGTTTGGCAGGTGATTTGGGTTTGGACGCCGCCGGTTTGGATTTGGCAGGCTTCCTGCGTGTGGTCTTGGCTGGCATGAAAGTTCCTCCGTTCAATCTGTATACGAACAACGAGGGCAACGCCCCCATGCTCCAAGCGCAGGGAATGCGTTGCCGGCGTTCTCTCTTTTATTTCAAATATTTTCCCGATTCATAGTTGGGGTTCAGATAGTCCGCGGGATTGGTGCTGAAAATTCCGTTGACCTGAAAGCCCTCCTTACATTTTACACCATACACAATGCAGTTTTCAAGTCTTTTTGAGTCGCATGCCTGAAAATTCTTCATATAGTTGGGATCCATCACTTCATTCAGGTCGATGATCGTGTGCAGAATCACTCCGCATCGCCTCCTTCGGACTTGCCTTCAGGCTCGGTTTCCACCCGCTTCGCCTCTTCCTCATCGATCATCTCGTTGAGGCAGGCGATCGCATCCGAGATGCCGCCCATCGAATCGATGAGGCCTTCCTCTACCGCCTTCTGACCGTCGAGCACGGTCCCGACATCCATCACAAGCTCTCCAGTGGTCATCATCAGCTGTTTGAACCGGTCTGCTTCGATGTTGGAGTTGTCGGTGACAAAACGCACGATGCGCTCCTGCATCCGGTCAAAGTAGGACAGCGTCTGCGGAACCCCGAGCACAAGGCCGCTCATCCGCACAGGGTGCACCGTCATGCTCGCAGACGGCACGATAAAGGATTTTTTGGCGGAAACAGCGAGCGGGACTCCAATCGAATGCCCGCCGCCGAGGACGAGCGAAACGGTCGGCTTGTTGATCCCGGCGATCAGTTCGGCGATGGCAAGTCCTGCCTCGACGTCTCCGCCAACTGTGTTGAGGATGACAACCAGCCCTTTGATGTCCGGCGATTGCTCGATTGCAACAAGGGCGGGGATGACGTGTTCGTATTTTGTCGTTTTGTTCTGGGGCGGCAGGATGTAATGCCCCTCCACCTGGCCAATGATCGTCAGGCAGTGGATTAAATGCTTGCCCTTTGTCGTAATCGAACCGGTTTCGACAATTTCGTTGAGCTGCTGCTCGCTGGTGTTTTGGGTTTCTTCCTGGTTTTCCTGGTCGTTATTTTCATTTGGATTGAATTCATCATTTTTCATCTGCAGTACCTCCCTCATGCTGTTATTGTAAACAGATCGGCATTGGATATGCAGAAATTTCATTTTGAAAACATGCGTTTGACGCAGTGCGGTTTTTAAACAAAACAAAATGAATTTGTGCTTGCCAGATTTCACCTTGAAAATGATACCCTGACCATTACAGTACGCGGC
>CBCSOX010000299.1:0-2143 GCA_965141735.1 uncultured Oscillospiraceae bacterium
AGGTGGCGCGGGGCGCGCTGCCCAAGACGATCGACTTCCGCGACGGGGTGTTCAACCTCTCCCGCGCCGCGCTGTTCTCCGCCTCGCTGCTGCAGGGAAAATACGAAAACCTGCGGGTCGCTTCACAGGACCGTCTTCAGCAGCCCTACCGGCTGCCGATGATCAAATCCGGCCAGGAGATCATTGACGCGGCCTACAGTCTCGGCGCCTACGCCGCCTACATCAGCGGCGCCGGCCCGACGATCATGACGATTACAAGCGAAAAGGATCAGTTTTTTGCAATGAAGATGCGGGAGCTTCTCGACGCTGCCGGTCTTTGTGGATATAAAATCATGCAGCTGTCGATTGACAACTGCGGGACACAGGTGTACACAGATTAAAAATCTTTTGGATATTGGAGGAACATTATGGGCTTAATTGTTCAAAAATTCGGCGGAACCTCGGTCAAAGACGCAGAGCGCATCTTTAATGTCGCAAAAATCGTCACCGATACCTATTCCGCTGGCAATGATGTGGTTGTCGTTGTGTCCGCACAAGGCGATACGACTGACGATCTGATTGCAAAAGCTGCTGAAATCAATCCGAACCCCTCTAAGCGGGAGATGGACGTCCTGCTTTCCACCGGCGAGCAGATTTCGATCTCCCTTCTCGCGATGGCGATTGAGAAGCTCGGTTTCCCAGTCATCTCATTGACTGGCCGCCAGGCGGGCTTTGTGACCCAGACCAATTACGGGAATGCCCGGATCAAGAGCATTGACAGCCACCGGCTGCACCGTGAGCTCGACAAGCACCGCATCGTCGTTGTCGCCGGCTTCCAGGGCCTGAACCGCTTTGATGACATCACCACCCTCGGGCGCGGCGGCTCGGATACAAGCGCAGTCGCCCTTGCGGCGGAACTCGGCGCAGACCTCTGCCAGATCTACACCGACGTCGACGGCATCTACACCGCCGACCCCCGCATTGTCAAAAACGCGATCAAGCTCGACGAGATTTCGTTTGACGAGATGCTTGAACTCGCATCGCTCGGCGCGCAGGTCCTGCACAACCGTTCGGTTGAAATGGCAAAGAAATACGGCGTAAACATGGAAGTAGTCTCAAGCTTGGAAAGAAAACCTGGAACAAAGGTTAAGGAGGTAGTCAAAATGGAAAAAATGCTGGTTAGAGGTGTCGCAAGAGATGACAACGTCGCGCGCGTTGCGGTAATTGGCCTCCCCGATGAGCCGGGTATTGCGTTTAAAATCTTCACCCTGATGGCGAAAAAGAGCATCAACGTCGACATTATTCTGCAGTCGATCGGCCGCCACAACACCAAGGACATCAGCTTTACCGTGCCGCTCGATCAGGTGGACATCGCGAAAGAAGCCCTGGAATCCCAGCTCGATGTGCTCAAGGCGGAAAAAATTGAGATCGCGGACAACGTCTCCAAAGTGTCGATTGTCGGGGCGGGCATGCAGTCCAACCCCGGTGTCGCAGCCAAGATGTTTGAAGCGCTGTATGAAAACCACATCAACATCCACATGATTTCCACCAGTGAAATCAAAATTTCCGTCCTCATTGACCGCAAGGACAGCGAAAAGGCGATGAACGCCATCCACGACGCGTTTATCGGCTAATCCCACGCGCAAGGAACAGAGGCTTGTCTTGAACAAAGACGGGGAGGCAGCAGCAATGCGCTGGATTCCGCTTTCGCAAATGCTGATGTTACGCATTTGCTGAGAAAAGGTTTGGGAAGGGGCGTTCCCCCACCCCAAAAGTGGCGACAAAGCTGAAACGCCCAATCCGGCTGGATTTCCAGCCGGATTTTCTGCTGAAAACAGTATTGGGCCTGCCTGCAAAATGATAAGGCATCCCGGTATTCTCCGGGATGCCAACCCATAGAAGAAAGCTGGTGGTTTGATTGATCAAACTCTGTATTTTTGACCTGGACGGTACCCTCATCGACTCGGTGGAGGACCTCGCGGACAGCACCAATTACGCCCTTGCCCGCAGAGGCCTTCCCACCCATCCGGTCAAGAGCTATTACACCTTTGTCGGCAACGGAATTCCAAAGCTTATCGAACGCGCCTCGGGAATCCCAGAGGGGGAACCGGGCTATCAGGAAATCTACGACGGATTTATGGAGTACTTCGACGCGCACAGCACC
>CBCSOX010000300.1:0-2141 GCA_965141735.1 uncultured Oscillospiraceae bacterium
CAATCTGCGCGTCCTCCTCGCTGAATCCGGTTTTTTCAGCGAGCTGGACGTTGATGGAGCCTTTGACTTTGTACAGACCGTAGCGGATAAAGTGTTTGGTGCCCATGGTGTCCGAGCCGCGCTTATCCGACGTCTCGCTGTTGACGCTCTTGGTGATCTGCATCGACTGGATCTCTACTGGGGAGAGGCTGATTGCCTGATGAATCGACACCGGGCCGCGGACGCCGACCGAGACACTGTCCTGTTTAAAGGCGAACACCTGCCCAAAACTGCGCACATCCAGCCATTTTTCACAGGCTGTGCGGGCGTAAACCTCCTTGTCCTTGGTTTTTTCCATCGTTTTGGCGCGGTCGCTCAGGCTCTTGCACCCGTCGTCATTGCGGTCGTCCGACTGCACAAAGATGGGGTTGCCGAGGTCCTGCATCCGGTTACGGATCTTGCGCTTGATGCACACGTCGGAGATTTCGCCGAAGCCCTCGTAGTTGGTGCGGGGGCGGTTGCCGTTGAGCGGGTCGCCGTTGGGGTTGGCCATGGTGACCGAGACCAGCACCACAAAGTCAATTTTATGTTTGAGTGTTCCCATTTTAGTTTTCCTCCTTGTCTTCTTCGCGGTACAGCGCGCTGCGCTGGTGATAATATCCCAGCAGATAAACGTCCTCCAGACTCTCTTTGAGCTTTAAATCCTTGCTGTCGAGCATGTCAACAATTTCCTCGATGATTCTTCTATAACGAATGCGCTTGTTAGGATGCAATTTTTCAAAATAAGGTTTGAGTTGCTCTGTGATGATGCGGGATGCATACAGCGGTCGCCGGACAAAGACAGACTGCATTCGGATGGCGTTGGGCTCCCGGCCCTCTTTTTTGTCATAGGTGTTCCGTTCTACCTGTTCCATCACTGCGAGCCACCGTCCAAACAGATAGCTGCGGTCGTTGTTTGTTGTATCCAGTGCCAATTTCCATTCCTCCTCGTTTTCTTTCCAGTTGTGTTCTCGGTCTGCCTTGCAGGCGTCGTCGTTGCGGTATTTGCGGATGAGCGCGCAGGCAATTGTGAGAAGAGATTCCCGGTTTCTGTGATTGTAACCCAGCGGATTTCCTGCCCGTGTGACCAGCGCCCGCACCAAGTCTTTGGGAATCGGGCGGCAGTCAATCATGCAGCTGAGTACCCGCTGGGCGTGCTCGCGCAGCAGCTTGTCCTCCACGTCCATCCTGTCGCCCCGCTCGGTGCCGTAGGCAAAGGTGACGATGCGGCGCACAGGGGGGGATTGGATTCCGTAGAAAGCGCAGTCCCAGCAGCAGGTTGTGTACCAGCGCTCGATGTGGGCGAGGAAATCCGAGCTCTTGAGCTCCTGGTAATAGGTGACGCTCAACCGGCCGGTGGTGGCTGCGTCGAGAGCGGCGACGACCACGTCATCCTCCGGTTTGAGCTGGTTCTCATAGCCGCCCAGCGTCTTTTTCAGCTCGTTTTGATAGCTGGTAAACGTCCGCTTCTCTTCATTCTCTGCCCGAGTCCACAGGGCGTTGACGCTTGGAACCGGCTTGCCCTCCGGGTTCCAGCAGAGAAAGGTGCGGCCGCCCCAGATGACGCCGTGGTTGACCGACAGCCAGCGCAGGGCGCTGTGCGCCTTTTGGGAAGCAGTGTACCCGACGCTGCTCGCCTGCTGGGCATTTGTAAAACGGCCCCGGTAAGTGAAGCCGGATTTATCATTCGCCGAAACCAGCTTTGCCCCATAGTTGAGCGCCACAACCCCTTTGGGGTGCATCTCACAGGCCATGTCCATCTGCCCTGAAATGAAGCAGAGATCTTTGGGCTCCTCCTGACATTTGGCGGCATACAGGCGGGCGAAACAGTCAAATAGGGCGGGATTCTGCCAGCAGGCAGAGGGGTGGTCGGGGATCACCCGCCAGCGAACCAGGCATTTTGCGTACTCGGTCCCCTCGATCTTCCCATCGCTTGGGATTCCGAATTCATCCAACACAATCAAATCAGCATCCGCCAAATCCCTCAAGATAGTTCCACCCTTGATATAGGTAAAAACCGCCTGCACAGTGGGGTGGGAAAACTCAGATTCAGCCCACTCCCCCAACTGAGAAAGATACGCCTCAAATTTATCACCACCGAACGGGGCAAGATAGCGCAGCTG
>CBCSOX010000301.1:0-2139 GCA_965141735.1 uncultured Oscillospiraceae bacterium
AACTTTTCAGTTCTTCCATTTTCAAAACAAGTTTCCCTCCGCTCCAAAAAGTTTCGTGTCTATGTAGCAGATAGCTGCGGTCCTCATCGATTATTCATCGATGATCCCCACAACCACTGCATCAACCGCAGTCTTTGGGTTGTTGAGCGCAAGGCGCGCTCCGCTGCCTGTCGTTACCAGAACTCTGTCCCCAATGCCGGCGCCGATGTTGTCGATTGCGATGAGCATCTCGTCGGTCTCCACGCCGTTATTGATGATTTTGATCCCGAGAATTTTTGATCCGACCAGGCTTTCATGTTTCCTGGTGGACACAATATTTCCCACAACTTTTCCCATGTACATGGTACAATTCTCCATTTCAAAAAATTGAAGCCGCCTGGCCCGAATCGGGTTCAGGCGGTCTCAACAGGAATCTATTTCTTGGTAACAACGGTGACGGTGTCGCCGTTTTTCAGCCCGGCAGCATTCGCGTCGTCTGTGTCAACATGCATTTCGAGAGAGAACGCCTTGTTTACACGGACCTGAACGTCGTAGAATTTGGTTCTTCTTTCGCCGCCCACTTCCACGTCGACATATTCGCCGTCCGCAACGCCGTAAGCGGCGCCGTCAGCCGGGCTCATGTGGATGTGGCGGTTGGCGATGATGCAGCCCTCGCTCAGGCTGATGACCCCTTTGGGACCGACAACCATGATCGGAGCGGAGCCGACCAGAGAACCGGATTCACGTACAGGCGGTTTTACCTTGAGCAAAAAGCTGTCGGTACGCGAAATTTCAATCTGGGTTTGTTTTCTCAGGGGACCGAGTACCCGAACCTTTTCAATCGGCTTGAGGGAGGGCCCGATAATCGTGACGCACTCCTTGCAGGCATATTGGCCGGGCTGGGACAGGTCTTTGAGTTGATTCAGCTCATAGCCCTCGCCGAACAGTGTGTTGAGGTCTTCCCGGGAAAGGTGGATGTGGCGGTTGGAGATGCCCACCGGAACCGGCTTAATGCCGCCCGACGGCTGTGCAACAGCCAGTCCGCTCTCCGCAATGACCTGTTTGACAATCTCGGCAACGACAGCTGGATTCACATTCATCATAAACGCCATCCTTATCGTAATTAGTGTGCGGGCCGCAGCAAACTACAGCCCAAGATACGGGTTCGGGCGGGAAACTCCCGCCCAACACTCCGCACCGGTGGCCCAACGGGACGATACCTGCTAGGCGCGCCGGGTCAATTCAAACTACGCAAGAACCGGCAGAAGTTTCTCAACATCGTTGTGGGGTCTGGGGATGACGTGGGTAGCGATCACTTCGCCGAGACGGGAAGCTGCTGCGCCGCCTGCCTCAACTGCGGATTTCACTGCTCCGACATCGCCGCGGACCATGATGCTCACGAGTCCGGAACCGATTTTCTCGGAACCAACGAGAACAACGTTTGCTGCTTTGCACATTGCGTCTGCTGCTTCAATCGCTGCTACGAGACCTCTTGTTTCGATCATACCTAATGCTTCCATCTTGAAATCCTCCCTAATGGTCTTTTTATTCACTGAACTCTCATTCGGTTTGTTTTCGACTGGTTTTTCTTTCGCGACAACCTTGGTTGTCGTTGTTTTTTTAGAAGCCGCTTTGGCTGCAGGGCGTTTGCGGGCTGCCGTTTTTGGGGCCGCCTTTTTCTCCGCCTTGGGAGCCGCTGCGGGTTTAGCCGCTTTGGGCGCTTCTTTTACAGCCGCCTCTTCCTTTGCAGGGGTCTCAGCGGGCTGTTCCATAGAGGTCTGCTCTGGGAGCTTTTTCTCTTCGTCCATTACATGACCTCCTTGTCAGAATACAGGAAAGGTCTCACCTGCTCGTGCAGTCTTGGAATGACCTCGCACAGCTTGACCTTGCCGACCTGCGCCGCCGCTTCTCTGCCCGCTTCCGCCGCCGCGGTGACCGCGGAGACTTCACCGTCGACGACGACTGTGACCAGCCGTCCTCCCAGGCGTTTTTCCACATGGATCAACCGGACATCAGCAGCCTTGAGCATTGCATCGAGTCCTGCAACTGCTGCAACCATCGCCTGTACTTCTAAAAACGCAACTGCTTTATCCAATTGCCATCACCTCAGTAACTTATTTGAGTACGGGCAGAAGTTTTTCAACATCGTTGTGGGGTCTG
>CBCSOX010000302.1:0-2139 GCA_965141735.1 uncultured Oscillospiraceae bacterium
TAAAAGGCAAGCCGCCAGGCAGTTTTCATCCCAATTCCCGGAAGGGAGGCGAACTGCTCGGCCAGTATTTTCAGGGGAAGCGCTTCGTGTGCCATCGATTAAAAGAGGCCCGGAACTGACATGCCGCCGGTGATGCGCTGAATGTCCTCGTCGGATCTCTCCTCCACCTGACGCATTCCCTCGTTGACTGCGCTGATGATCAGATCCTGCAGCATTTCGATGTCCTCAGGGTCCACCACTTCGGGCTTGATGGTGAGCGACTGCAGCTCTTTTTTGCCGGTGACAACCACCTCGACAGCACCACCGCCGACTGTGGTGGTAAAGGTCATCGCCTCGAGCTCTTCCTGCGCCTTTTGCATCTCATTTTGCATCTCCTGCGCGCGTTTGACCATGTCGTTCATGTTGTTTCCGCCGTAGCCTTTTGGTAATCTTGATTTCATTGTCTGTTTCCTCCGTATTTTACAATCTATTTTTCAAATCGTTGGGTTATTCTTCAATTACATCAATCCCCGACTGCTTCGCGCGTTCAAGGACTTCATCCACCGCGCTGTGCGCGGCCTGCTGTTTTGCGCCCTTCATTAAAAGGCGATACTGTTTTCCGGTGTGATCGCTGATAATTCTGCTCAGCAGCGCTGTTTTTCCCTGCACCATCCCGGCAAACGCGGTGTTGGGCGATCGGATAAACAACTTTTGCCCCATCTCAAACGCCTGGGAATTGCAGAGGATGCCGTAGAGGGATTTGGACTGATCTGCCAGATCCTCAAGAATCTCACCCCATGCCGCAAGCGGGACGGGACGCTGTTCCTGCTCTCCCTCTTGGCTGCTTGGGGAAGGAGGTTCGGGCACTTCCTCGGCAGGAGGCGGGGCCGAATCCTGCCCCGCCGGTTCCTGCACAGCATCAGGCTGTTGAACCGCTGCGGGGGATGGGGCTGCCGCGGGGACAGCGGCGCTGGACCGCAGCTGTGCCTCTAACCGGTCGATCCGGCGGAGAATGCTGTCCATGCTCTGGTCGAGATTGGGCGAACAGAGCTTAATCATGCAAATTTCAAATTCCAGCCGCTTGTTGCTCACCTTGTTGAACCGCTCAATTGAATCCTGCAAAACGGTCAGGCAGTGAATCACCTGGGAAAGCTTGAGTTGTCCCGCGAGCTGCTCAAGACGGGCCAGCTCTTCTGGGACAGCGAGCACAATCTCCTTGTAGCGGGCAGTCGTCTGAATGATCATCAAATTTCGGTAAAAATTGATGAGCTCCTCACACAGCCGCTCCAGGTCTTTGGACTTGGCATACAGTTCATCAATGAGGGCAAGCGCTTTCGCAGGATCGCGCCCTATTACCGCCTGGTGGAATTCAAACAGGTACTCCCTGTCCGCAATCCCTGCGGCAGAACTGACCACTTCGACGGTGATATCGGACGAAAACGCAACGCACTGGTCGAGCAGTGAAAGCGCGTCACGCATTCCCCCGTCCGCAAGCCGCGCAATCAGCTCGGCCGCCTCCAGGGTGAGGGTGAACTCCTCCGCCTCGGTGATTTTCATCAGCTGGGCGACAATGTCCTCCGCCTTGATCCGACGAAAGTCAAACCGCTGGCAGCGGGAGAGGATGGTCGCGGGCACCTTGTGCACCTCGGTTGTCGCGAGAATAAAGATGACGTGCGACGGCGGTTCCTCCATGATCTTGAGCAGGGCGTTGAACGCGCCGGTGCTCAACATATGCGCCTCGTCGATGATGTAAACCCGGTATTTGCAGGAAACAGGGGTGAAGTTGGCCTCGTCCCGCAGTTCCCGGATGTTGTCCACTCCGTTGTTGCTCGCTGCGTCGATCTCCACCACATCGAGAATCGAACCGTCTTCAATCCCGCGGCAACACTCGCACTCATGGCAGGGCTCCCCGTCCACTGGGTGCAGGCAGTTCACCGCCTTGGCCAGGATTTTGGAGCAGGTCGTTTTTCCGGTCCCGCGCGAGCCGGTAAACAGATAGGCATGCGCGATGTGGCCGGTCTTAATCTCGTTGATCAGCGTTGTGGTGATGTGCGGCTGGGAAAGGACGTCCTCAAAGCTCTTCGGCCGCCACTTCCGGTAAAGCGCCAGGTACATATCGGCGGACCCCCTCAAAGAAAAATACCCACCCACAGTGTGGAT
>CBCSOX010000303.1:0-2090 GCA_965141735.1 uncultured Oscillospiraceae bacterium
CCGTAAATGTCCGCCTGCTCATAGGCTTTTTCCATCGAAAGGACGATGTCGCCCAGCACGGCGGCGCCGGTCTCCTCATTGAGGTCAAATTCCCCGTTTTCGCCGAGCGGGAAGGAGAGCACATCGGTCGGCGCATCCTTTTGGCGGTATTCCGAATTGAGCTTTTGGATGTCCGCGTTGTCGACGAACGAGACGCTGACCTCTGCGTCCTGGCTGAAGCCTTCGTGATTGAGGACTGCGTGGCAGCAACGGCGCACGAGCAGACGGATGCCGCTCGGGATCTTCACCACATTCTGTTTATTGCTGATCAACACTTTAATTTTTTGCATGACGTTTTTTGTCCTCCTCATAGTATTTTTCATATGCTTTGATGATGTCCTGCACCAGGCGGTGCCGAACGACATCTTTTTCAGTAAACCGGATGGTGACAATGTCCTCAATGTGCTTGAGCACCCTTGTCGCCTCGATCAAACCGGACCGTTTGCGGTCGGGCAGGTCGATCTGGGTGATATCCCCTGTGATAACAGCTTTGGAATTAAACCCCAAACGGGTGAGGAACATCTTCATCTGTTCCGGGGTGGTGTTCTGCGCCTCGTCCAGGATGATAAAGCTGTCGTCCAGGGTGCGCCCGCGCATATAGGCGAGCGGCGCGACCTCTATGTTGCCCCGTTCGAGATACTTTTGAAAATTCTCCGCGCCGAGCATGTCAAACAGCGCGTCGTAAAGGGGGCGCAGATACGGGTCCACCTTGTTTTGGAGATCGCCCGGAAGAAAGCCGAGCTTTTCCCCCGCCTCAACTGCAGGCCGTGTGAGGATAATGCGGTTGACTTCGTGGGCGCGGAACGCCCGCACCGCCATGGCGACCGCAAGGTAGGTCTTGCCGGTGCCCGCGGGGCCGACGCCGAGGACGATGGTGTTGTTCTTGATCGCTTCGATATAATTTTTCTGGCCAAGGGTCTTGGATTTTACCGGCTTTCCCTTGGCCGTGATACAGATGCAGTCGGTTGCCAGAGTTTCCACCTGCTCCGACTTGCCCTCTTTCACGAGCGACATGATGTAGCGCACATTCTGCTCGTTCAGGTTTTCGCCTTTGTTGAGTATGGAAAGCATCCCCTCAATCGCCTTCTGCGCCCGGGCCACCTGTTCCAGGTCTCCGGTGATTTTGATGTTGCTTCCCCTGCTGACGATGGAGACGTCGTATTCGTCCTGAAGCAGCTTGATGTTCTCATCGAAGCTGCCGAAAAGTGCGAGCGTGTGCTCCATCCGGTCAATGTTGATGATCTGTTCAAACATAGATTGTTCGAGGCCTCACTTAATTTGTTTATACTAAATAAAATACAAAAAATGTTTTAGTGATATTCTACACAATCTCATTATAACACAATTGTACAAAAAAGTATCTGAAATTTTTATGAATCTTCGATTTTCTGCATTTTTTACAAAAGCGGCCCCGAAAAATTGGTGGGGTAAGGGAAATTTGCAGGTAAAATCATTCGGATTCGGTCGGATTTTCCTCCGGCTGCTGCGAGAGGTAGATCTGCTGCTGCTCCGCAATGTCCTGTTCGACGGTGTAATCCGCGGATAATGTGACCCCGGTTTCGGTGGTTGTGAAGTTGTATTCCCGGGCGAGAATCTTGCAGTCGGCGAATTCCTCCGCCTCCTTTTGCTGCGCCTGCTCGGTGAGCAGCCGCTTGGCGCCCGCCTCGTCAAGCGTCAGGTGGTCGGTCTGCTTCATGGTGAAGGTACGCTCGGTGATCCCAAATGGGAGCTCCTTGCCAAACAGATTCAGCCAGCTGTAAGAATCCGACGCGTCATACTCTCCCTCCACTCCCCCGATGAAGAGGGGGATACGCAGCCCGAAGAGAGTGAGGTAGTTTCTTTTCTGCACCTCCCCTGTCTTGATCGTCACCGAGGCGTCGAACGGCTGCTCAAAAGTCAGCGTGTGCTCAACCTGGGCGATGACCTGGGCGGTCGCGTGGTAATAGTGGGTTTTTTCAAACGCATCCTCCACCACTCCGCTGACGAGGATCGACCCCTTGCGCACAAAGTCGTTCGGCTTGACCACCGCTTTGCCGCGGTAGGGCTCCACT
>CBCSOX010000304.1:0-2081 GCA_965141735.1 uncultured Oscillospiraceae bacterium
GTTACGCCCGGCCAGTTGCCAACGTATTGGCTCGAGCCGGTCAAGTCGTTGAACATGGTAGTCTTGCCGCAGTTGGGATTGCCCGCAAGTGCGATTTTGATACTCATTCTGCGCTCCTCCTCCAATTAGCAAAAGCTAACCTCAATGTATAAAAAAATAGGCTTCCGCCCGCTCAGATGACCTCGATGCTTTCCGCTTCATTTTTGCGGATGGACAGCTCGTACCCGCGGATGTTGATTTCCACCGGGTCGCCGAACGGCGCCACTTTGCGGACAAAAATCTCCGCGCCCTTGGTGATGCCCATGTCCATAATTCTGCGTTTGAGTGCCCCCGAACCGTTGAGCCGCTGCACCCGAACCGTCTCTCCGCACTTAACCTCTCTAAGTGTTTTCATGTTGATTCCTCCCTGCATCTATTCCTGTGTGAGAACCCGGTTGGCCATTGATTTGCTGATCGCAACCCGCGTCCCCTTTACACTTACAATCATATTGCCGCTCAGTTCAGATACCACGACCACCTCTGTCCCCTCTACAAACCCCAAGTTGTTTAAAAACCGGCGGGTTTCGTCCTTGCCGCGGATCGAGAGGATGTGAACTGTTTCCCCTGCCTGAACCATTGCCAGCGGCATCTGGGCGGCTGTTGGAAAAACCTGTCTGGCGGTCCCTGTCGAACCGTATATGCTGGCACTTTGAATTGCCATCGATCACCACTCCTTGCTGATCAAAAACTTTTTCCTCATGATTAGTCTCCGCTAACCACCTGCTAACAGTTTACACCTGCTAACTCCATTTGTCAATCATAAATTTGGAAGAAAAAGAAAAATTAGAAAAGTGATCAGCCCAGTAGTTAGCAGTCACTTACTTTTGTGGAAATCCGACTGAAAAATAAGAGTTATTCTTATTTTTCACACCCATTCCGATACTCCTTCATCGTCTTTCCAAACCGTTTTTTGAACACTCGGTCCAGGTACCCCCGTTCGTTGTAGCCGACGGTTTGGGCAATGTCTGAAAAAGGCATTGTGGTGTGCGCCACAAGGTGGCTCGCGTTTTGCAGCTTGAGCTCCCGCAGGATGCCCACAAATGAGCTCCCGGTGTATTTGGCGATAAAACCGCTCATAAAGCGGGCGGTGTAGTGGAAGTGCTCCGCAGTGGACTGCAGCGTTGCATTGGCGTAATGCTCAGCCAAATAGCGCAGCACTGCTGAAATCGACAGCCCTTCGTTTTCCCGACGGCTCTTGTCCTCCATCTCCTGCTGGTATTGCCGGCTCAGCTCCCGGAAGATGCAGGCGAGAAGCAAGCGGATGTAGTTTTGATCCGGCTTGTTCTCAAACAAGCTTTCACAGAGCAGCTTGTACACGTAGTAGGTGAAATCCGCGTGGTCGTTTGAGCGGAAGATCAGGCAGGAATCCGACTTAATGTTGAGAATCGAGTTCATAAAAAACTGGGAGAACAGGTCGTAGCCCGCGATCATCTGAAAAAACTGCTGATCAAACAGCGAAGTCCGTATCATGATGTTGAACACGTAATCTTCAAGGGAGAAAGTTTTCATCTGGTGAAGCGCCTGCAAACTGACGATGAAGAGGTCCCCCTCCCGCAGGTGGGTCTCCTCCCCGTCGCTAATCGAGATGCACTCCCCTGCAAACACAAATCCCATTTCAAAGTAGGTGTGGCGGTGCAGCGGGGAAGCACCGTCTTTCTGCCGCTTAAACGGGTGCATCAGAACATTGATCTCGGTGTTTTCCAGCGTGTCCTCAATTTCAGAAACCAAAAGCGTCTTGGAGGAATCTTTGATTTGTTTGGGGGAGAGCACCCCGAAATTCCCCTCGCTCAAAAAATCCTCCAGCGTTTCCGCCTCGTGTCTGGCGTAGCTGATCAGCAGTTCGCGCATCTTTTCCAGTGCGTCTTTCATCGTCCATTCCCCCATTCCTTCCTTTCATTATAAAAACTGCGGCCCGTTTCGTCAAGCTTTTTTGCGCTTCCATTTATGCACAAAGTAAAAAACATTCCTTTTTTCACTACGTTTTTTATGCTCATTTCCGCTTTTTACAATTTACTTTCTCCCCCCTGTTTTTTATAATAAAA
>CBCSOX010000305.1:0-1982 GCA_965141735.1 uncultured Oscillospiraceae bacterium
ATGGGCTGTTAGAAAGATTTGCCCGCCCTGAGCCAGTGTGCGCAGGTTCTCTATGGTCAATTCCATTGGTTCACCTTCTTTCTATGTCAATGATTGCCCGTCAGTGGGTGTCGTGAAACGCGACACCCCCCGCCTGCTGTGCTCTGCGCAGTGGGCTTTATTTTTTATCGGGAGCATATACGAGCGCTTCCAAATCTTCAACCAGCTTCAGCGTGTGAGCATCATTTTCTTCGTAGCACTTTGATAGGATTGCTTCAAATACGGGCAGCGGCTTTTCTCCGTAACGGTTCCACAGATCATCTATTGCAATCTGCACGGCGGCTTTCTTTTGGACATCGGATTGCAGCGAGTTGAACAAGTTCCGGGCTTTACTTTTGGCGCTTCCCTCATGGGTGGAGTCAATATATATCGCACCTTTGCTATATTCATCATCTGTACGCTGTGGGATAAAGGCAAAAAGAATCTCAGGAGCAACAGAATAACGCCGCGACATATCTAGAATGACACGCTCTCGCTCTTGATTATAAGTCGGAACGTCCCACGGCTTCCCGTTGTCCCTTGCAAGTGTTTCAGCTGCCCAAAGTTCGCTTTTAGCTTCCCTTTTGGCTGTTTCTATCTGTTCGTCAATCGGATAAAAGAACGCTTCCGGTACATTTAACGCCTTTGCAATTTTCTGTACAGTTTCAAATTTCGGGTTTAATTTTCCGAGTTCATAACGGCGTATCGTTGGTTCGGCAATTCCAGCCCTTTCTCCGAGTTCCTTTTGCGTCAAGCCTCGCGCTTTTCGGAGTTCTCTAATTTTTGCGCCGATGGTTTGCTCCATCCCCAATGCCCCCCCTTTTTATATAGTGTACCACGATTCGGTTTGAACAGCAATAAAAATTTCTGCAATCATCTTGACAGTAACTTTTAGCTCTGCTATAATACAGACAGAAACAAAAGTTTCTCAGCAACTTAGAACCTAGTCCGAACAGTAAGCGATAGTACGAAAGGAGTCTTTTACAATGCGATTGAATCGTGTGAAAGTGATTGCCCGTATGGCGCAGCTTGATTTGCGTATTGCTGATGTGTGCGAGCGCGGAACCATTTCTCGCTCTATCGTCAATAAAGCACGCAGCGGCGGCTCCATGAATCCGTTGAACGCGAAGCGGCTCGCTGCCGCACTGGGCGTGCCGCTGGACGAATTAAAAGAGGTGGACTAAATGTATCAACCATTTCACAAGTTGCGTGTGCGCTTTGCTGAATGAAGAATTTCACCGCTGTGAATGGACGATCTTATCCGCTATGAGAACAGTGCAGAGTTTCACCGTGCATACGCCGACTTCTTGGACGCAGCGGAACTGCTGGCAGTTGATGGGCAGGCGGTGGTTACTCTGGCAGAGCTGGCACGGAAGTGTGCAGACGCGGCGCAGCTGAATGCCTATCGTTTGGCTACGCGTTACCCTGTGATGGTGCGTGCAGCACTGGGACTGCCCGACATCAACTATACGCCTGGCTTTAACCCGGACGTTGATCTTGACACCGATTCTATTTCTTCGATGCTGCCCAACTACTTCGGCCTGCTGAAGCCGCTGCATGAAGAAGATGGGTGCGACCCTAGCGAGGGCGTTGTTCTGCTGTTCCATGACAAGTCTAACGCCAAAGAACCCAGCGCAGAGCTGAAGATTGTTCCGATGGTGAACGCTGAAGGCGTGCCGGTTCTGTCTGTCAGGGTGAGCGACCTGCCCCAGCAGTAAGCCCAAGACCGCCGACAAACAGAAAGCCGCCTTTCCCTGCGCCAACAGGGACGGGCGGCAAATGGCGGGACAACGCATTGCAGTAATGTTTCCCGCCCTCATTTTAGCAGAAAGAAGAGGGATTTTCAATGTTTGGTTACACCGCTTATCAATTTTCTTGTGTCGCCCCTGTGGCGCTGATGTTCTTCGTGGGTGCCGCTGTGATGTGGTTCAGCGGCATCCGGTAAGGGGGTGTGCAACATGACG
>CBCSOX010000306.1:0-1958 GCA_965141735.1 uncultured Oscillospiraceae bacterium
AGAGGATTTCAAACTTGGTTGCCTGTCCCTCTGCCCAGTCTGCGGATACTTCAAAGTTGCCCCGTGCGAGCAGGCCGCGGTAGCTTCCGGTGTCCCACGCCTGCGGCATTGCCGGAAGCGGGGCGAGGAAGCCCTCATGGCTCTGCAGCAGCATTTCTGAAACGCCGGCTGTGGCGCCGAAGTTACCGTCGCACTGGAACAGCTTGCTCGAGGAGTTTTTCGAGCCGTTGTGGTCGTTGAACAGGTTGTTCATCGTGTGGTTTTTCAGCTGGAGCTGGTACGTGCGGTAGGCCTCGTCTCCCTCGAATACCCGCGCCCACACTGCGGTGCGGTGTGCCTTGCTCCATCCCTTGGAGCCGTCGCCGCGGTTTTGCATCGACACCTTGACCGCGTCCTGCCACGCCGGGGTGGAGGAGTTGATCATGGTGCCGGGATACGCCCCGACGAGTTGGGAGATGTGGCGGTGCTCATACTCGCCGATGTCGCCGTAGAATTTTTCCTCGCGGTATTCCTTGATCTGACCCGACGCGCCCACCTGAACCGGGTCGAGCAGCGGAAGCTGCTGCTCCAGGGTGGAGAGCGCGGGTTCATCCTCTGCCGTCAAGCCGAGGGCTTCAGCTGCCTTGAGGGTGTCGAGGTGGTTTTCATAAATCATCTGCTGATCAAACGCACAGCCCACTGTTTTGTAGCTCCCGCCGTTGTGCTGGTTTTCGGGGGAGTAGGAGGGGGAGGCGAGCAGATAACCGTCGATTGGCTGGACAATTTTGGAGAGGAATTTCGCCATACCCGAAACTGCGGGATAGGCGGTCTCCTCGAGCACCGACGCGTCCCGGGTGTAGTCGTAGTAATCCCAGAATAGAATGGATGTAAACGCGCCGGTTCCAAACCCGGAGTGGGAGGCCGAGCCGCTGATGTTGTACGGCCAGGTCGAGTTGCCGAGCGCCCACCCGTTTTCCTTGGTATTGTTCTTGTCAAGCGCGGAGGGGTTGTTTTTCTGGATGTTGCTCACCGCGTACTGCTCCGCTTTTTTGAGGTAGGCCTTCTGATAGTCGGCGTAAGCTTCAAACAGCTCGGGCAGGTTCCCGGTGAAGGCGGGCCAGTAGTTCATCTGCAGGTTGATGTTGTGCCAGTAACCGGAGCGCCACGGCGGGTCGTTGAAGACGTTCCACACCCCCTGCAGGTTGGGCGGCAGCGCCCCTTTGCGTGAGGAACAGATGAGCATGTACCGCCCGAACTGATAGAACAGCTCCTCAAGATAGGGGTCGCTCTGCCCGTTCTGGTAGTTTTTGAGCAGCTCGTCGGTGGTGATCGCAGGCATCTGTCCGCCCAAGTCGACGCTGACCCGGTCAAACAACCCCTTGTAATCCGCCTGGTGGGAGGCGAGCAGCTCGTCGTAGCTCTTTGCTGCGGCATCTTCTATAATCTTGGTCACTTTGGCGTGGGGATGGGCGTTGCCTTTGAGCTTGTCAAGCCGGTTGTTTGCGGTGAAGACGCTGCTTTTGAGCTCGTAGTTGGTGCCAATGCCGATGAGGATGACCGCGCTGTCCGCATTTTGCACCGAGATGGTGCCGTTGTCTCCGTTTTCGTCGTTGTGCGCTGTCAGAGTTCCGCCGGTGGGAAGCACTTTGTACTGCCCCTCAAATTCGACGTTGTAGTACTCCATTGCGCCGGCGAGGGTGATGGTGTCCCCCTCCGCCTTGACGGTGCCGTGCTTGCCCCGGTTGTCACCCGGTTCAACGTGGTAGTCGCAGAGATAGGGGATGGTCGGGCGCAGGGTAAACGAGAGCTTGCCCGCCTCCGAGGCGCTGAGCCGGATAACCATCACCTTGTCGGGGTAATCGGTGAAATACTGACGCTCATACCGGACGCCGCCCGAATCGTAGGCGACGCTCGCGACGCCCTCACTCAGGTTGAGTTCCCGCTGGTAATTCTGCGGGTCGCTGTGTTCAAAATCGATG
>CBCSOX010000307.1:0-1897 GCA_965141735.1 uncultured Oscillospiraceae bacterium
CAGAGCTCCCAGAACCCCTGCTCGTTGAGGTGGGAGACATCGACGACGATCCCACTGCGCTCGAGCTCTGGGATGCACTGCCGGCCGAACTCTGTAAATCCGCCCTTGGCGAGCGCGCCCGACGCGAGCCCGTTTTTGTCGTTCCAGCAGAGGGTGAGCATCTTGACCCCGCGTTTGGCGAGCTCCCCTATCCGCTCGAGTTTTCCGCCGAGCACCGCGCCCCCCTCCACCGAGAGGATGGCGTTGCATTTTCCAGGAACCAGCTGCCCGTTGTAGCGGACCAGCTTCTCCTGTGTCTGCAGCTGCTGTTCAAAAAAAGCGCTCTGACGCAGGAAGTCGTTCCAGGCGTCCTCTCCGCGCAGGTCGTCGGAAATCCAGCAGGCAAACGTCTGCACCCATCCGTCATAGGCGCAGCCCCGCTCGAGGTCGATTGCCAGACAGTTGGCGCCGAGCTGCTGCTCGAGCCGCAGGCATTCATAAATGGTATCGCAGTGTAAATCAAAAAGACGCATGGTCACCCTCCGCACAAAAAGCATTTTCAATCAAATGGATGTTGAGCTGGTCACCTTCCAGCAAGGTGATTTGCACGACGTCAAACCGCGGCTGCAAGCCGCTCGGATGCTGCTGCAAAAAATGCAGCGCGGTTTGAATGATTTTTTCCTGCTTTTGTTTTGTGACCGCCTCCGCGCCGGAGTAGAGACAGGTTTTGTCCCGCAGCTTGACTTCGACAAACGAGAGGACGCCGTCCTTGCGGGCGATGAGGTCGATCTCCCCGTAGTCAGAGCGGTAGTTGCGCCCGATCACCTCATATCCCTTCCGCTTCAAGTAAGAATAGGCGACCTTCTCCCCATACTCCCCGCGGCGCAGGCTGAGGGAAGGCTCCTTTGCAGCGAGCTTGACGAGAAAGCTGCGGCGGTGCACCGGGGAGATACCGTATTCGAGGATGCGCTCGGTGTGCAGCTTGGTGCCGTAGCCCTTGTGCTTGGCAAAGCAGTACTCGGGGTACTCGGCGTCGAGCGCCTGCATGCACCGGTCCCGCTCCACCTTGGCGAGGATGGACGCAGCCGCGATGCTCGCTGAGGTCGCGTCCCCTTTGATGACGCACCGGCTGTGTACCCCGACATCGGGGTTTTTGTTGCCGTCAATGAGCACGAGGCCGGGCCGCAGCCGCAGCCCCTCCACCGCCCGCCGCATCGCGAGAAAGGTGGCCTGGAGGATGTTGATGCGGTCAATCTCCTCAACCGAAGCGGTCGCGACGCAGTAGTCGAGCGCTCTTTCCCGGATCTGCTCATAGAGCGCCTCTCGTTTTTTTTCGGTGAGCTTTTTGCTGTCATTGATCCCCTCGATCTCTGCGTCAAGCGGGAGGATGCAGGCAGCCGCATAGACAGGGCCAGCCAGCGGGCCGCGGCCCGCCTCATCCACCCCGCAGAGGACTTCTGCCCCAGCTTCCCGGTCGTATTCGTAGAGGGTCATTCGCTCTCCCCCTGTGCTACGGAATGGGGCGGGCGCTCCAAAGTAAGCTTGCCGAGCTTGCCGCCGCGGTACTCGTCGAGCACTACAATTGCCGCCCGTTCGGTGTTGACCTCGCCGCCTGAAATGAGCATGCCCCGCTTGCGGCCGACCTCCTCGAGCCGTTCAAACGGTTCCATACCGGAAGTGTCGCCCAGCTTGAACCGCTCGGTCAGCAGCTTGGGGTAGTTTTCACTCAAATACGCGAGCAGGTTCATCGCAAGCAGCTCCACGTCGACGACGTCGTCCTTGACCGCCCCTGTCCAGGCGAGGTGCACCCCGACCTGCGGGTCTTCAAACTTGGGCCAGAGGACGCCCGGCATGTCGAGCAGGTCAATGTCGTTGTCAATGTGCACCCACTGCTTGCCGCGGGTGACGCCGGGGCGGT
>CBCSOX010000308.1:0-1869 GCA_965141735.1 uncultured Oscillospiraceae bacterium
ATATTGCTGCATCATTGGCGACAGCTCAGCCATGATTGTTTTTCTCCCTTCAAAATTTTTTAGGACGCGGGAAGGAGTCTGCCTTCCCGCGCCTTTTCTAAAAAGTGATTAGTGGCAGCCCCCGCAGGACGCGCTGTGCTTGGCTTCCCAGGCATCCTCCATCACCGTTTCCCGTCCGGGAGCTGCGCCGTCAATCCCAACGCTTGCCGAGGTCCGGGAGCGATTTCATACAGAAAGGTAGTAAAAGATGGACAGAGTAGAAAAAGCATTGGAGTATTTTTATCATGGATACAATTGTTGCCAGTCGGTTTTTGCCGCCTACAGCGATTTGTTCGGGGTGGAGGAATCCACCGCACTCGCCATTTCTTCGGGGTTTGGCGGGGGAATGGGCGGCCTGCGGGAAAAATGCGGCACTGTGACCGCGCTTTTCATGCTGGCCGGGCTTTCTAAGGGGGGCTATGATCCCGAATCCCCTCCTTCCAAAAAGGAGCTTTATGATTTGATCAAAGCCCTTGACGCTGAGTTTGCCGGACAGTTCGGCACAACCAACTGCCGGGAGCTGCTCGTCAACGCCAAGTGCATCGTCAGTGAGCACCCATCGGAGCGCAATGCAAAATACTATGCAAAACGCCCCTGTGCCCGATTTGTCGAGACAGCCGCTGAGATTGCAGAAAAGCAATTGGTCGGGCAGTTGATTGAACCCTAAAAGACCGCCGCATCGATTGAAAAGACACCGTTCCTACTTTGAGGAACGGTGTCTTTTGTTGTAAACGAAATCCTCCGGCTGTACCGGGGAGTTCCAAAGAGTTTTCGTGTTGACATGAAAAAGCAGGAATTCAAGAAAGGCAGTACGCGAGTAAATATGCTACATAAAAACGACTATAGCGAAGGTATGCGACGCTGAAGGAGATATTAGGACGTGAACCGTGACTACCTGCTTACAATTGTCCACCGGATGCGAACCTTTGCGAGCGCCGTTGGTGAGATACGCCTTGAGGCGCTACCCGTTCAATGGGACTTTGTCTGCATAGGAAGAACCACCAGCTCATGATGGGTTCCTATTTATGAAGCGATAAAAGTACCAGCTTTTGAGCTGGATCAGGACGATAGAAGTGATTCGATGAAACACAAGGCATCTGATGAAAACGCTATCGGAGTACGAAGAACCTGTGTGGAGCATTATTCGGTGATTTGCAGGTCAGATCAGCTGTCAATGGTTTTGAACGTTTACTGTATCTGCCGCAGGGAAAATGGATTTGTTTCATTCTGTTTTTTGGAGCAAGTGATTGCCGGTTTATTTGCACGAGACGCTCAAAGCTAAGTCGAGAATCGCCTCGAAACAAAAATTACAAAGCCGCTATCCGTATCAGTTCAGTCCTATGTTTTTGAAAAAATGAGGGATTCTGCGCATGGTTTTGAAAGCGGTATTTTCTCGAATTGTTTTTTGCAGCGAATGGTTTGCGCCAAAATGCCCATAATAACCCTATATGTGATTCACCTGGAGGTCGTTATGAGCGAAAATTTGGAACTAAGCTTTACACAGAGGATACAAGCTCTCACCGAGCGGTTAAATGGACAAAAGACAGGCCGGGCGGACCAGCTGCGCCGTCAGCTCGGGAAGCAGTTTCAGGCTGTCCGCAGCCGCTATAAACAGAGTTCGCTCAGCGAAGGGGACGGCCCGGTTGACCAGTGGCTGTGCGACAATTATTATTTGGTGGAAAAAGAGGCAAAAAACCTTGCAAAACAGCTGCGCGGCGTTCTGCTGCCGCTCGACAAAGCCACTGGGCTTCCTGAAATCTACCTGCTTGTCCGCGCTGCGGTATTTGAGGAATCGGTGGAGCTGACAACTGAAGGCTGCGGGGAATTGAT
>CBCSOX010000309.1:0-1742 GCA_965141735.1 uncultured Oscillospiraceae bacterium
CTATAATAATTTGGCCTGCATTGAATCCGCAGAATGCTTTTTCTGTGTATCTGAGCCTGGCTATTTTAGATAAGAGAGGAACTGCCGTGAAAGAATTTTGTAAATCCATCCTCGGGGGAGCCTGTATTGCCTTTGGCGGAACCGTCTACCTTTCGGTTGACAACCACATTGTGGGTGCATTTTTGTTTTCGGTTGGACTTTTGTCAATCTTTTTATTTGATCTCAACCTTTTCACCGGAAAGGTCTGCGATCTTCCTCACCAGCCCCTCAGTTACTGGGCAAAAGCGGGGTTTGTCTTTGCTGGAAACCTGGTGGGGGCAATCGGCATCGGGCTGCTGGAACGCTATACAAAGCTCTCCCGCTTAATTCCAACGGCACAGGCAATTGCCGAGGGAAAACTAGCAGACAATCTGTTCAGTGCGTTTGTCATGGGGATTTTCTGCGGTTTTATGATCTGCATCGCTGTAATCGGATACCGCCGTCTCCCTGGAAGCGGAAAGTATTTGGCTGTAATCTTCGGGGTCATGGTGTTCACCCTCTCCGGATTTGAACAGGTGGTCGCTAATCTCTATTATTCTTCCATCGCCGGGACGTGGCAGCTCAATGCGGTCCTCTACATCGTCGGTGTCGGGCTGGGCAATCTTGTCGGCGGCGCGGCAATCCCCTTTCTGTTGCGATTGTGCGGACAAAAAGACAATACGGAGCAGGCATGAGTATCTCTCTCAGAAAACTGGACTCATTTTCTGAGTGCAAAGTTTAGCCGAACCAATCATAAGATGCATTTCTATGTACATACAACAGCACAGCTTTGAAGGCTGTGCTGTTTTTTTCTTTTTAAGAAACAATGAGGATCCACCTGGGTTCGTTTTGAAACGAACCCAGGCGGATCCTCATTTTTCCCCTGCCAAAGGACATCAAGAGCAGCGGGCTATTGTTTCTGGATCATTTCTACTGGGAAATGTAAAACCTACGCTTTTTCCACACAGCTGTGCTCGACAGGATGAGCAGTGCCACGGCCAGGGCGATGGACGCAGAGTCCCCCGTCTTGGGAGCGCCCGAAGATATCTGTGCAGTGGAGTCTCCTGCCAAAGTGCCCCTGCTGACAAGGCCGGCCAATGCCTGCTCCAGGTCGCTAACCGCTGCGTTTATCTGTTCTTGATTTGCAGTTTCATCTGCCAGCAGAGCTTCAGCAACTGTCTTTGCAGCAGCAAACGTCTCCACGGATGCCGGTGTGTAGGCAGCTGTGTCGATGCTGTTTGCCTTTTCTATGAGCTGTTGCAAGATCGCCTTGTCCGGTTTAAACCGAAGATTCATCAACGCCTCAAGAAGGTTGTCCTGCGCCTGAGAAACGTCCCCGCGGAGCGCGTCACCGTCCTCAACAACCGCGTATGCCTCCTTGAGCGCCTCTGCAACAGCCTGTTTTGCAGCGCCATCCACATAAAAGTCCATATTCAATCCTTCTGCGTAACGGATCAGCTCGTTGAGTGCGGTTTTATCACCAGCCTGGAAGCCCAGCTTGTGAATTTCGTTCATCAGGGCAATCCACGCCCGGTCTACCTCTGCCTGCTGTGCGTAGTTGTTGTCCCGCACGAGAACCGCGCTTTCGAGCGCAAGAGCGAAACTAGCCTGCACGCTCTCAATCGCGCCGGCATATTCGCCACCCGCCTTGAGAAGCTCCGCCCGGTCGATGACCTTGTTGAGGATCGTCTTGTCAACCCCTTCGGGCGGGATGGGATTGGTGC
>CBCSOX010000310.1:0-1706 GCA_965141735.1 uncultured Oscillospiraceae bacterium
GGCAACAACGCAGAATACGGTGCGAAGAACGTCCTCGACGGGGATTACGACAGCTATTGGACCATGGACGACGGCCAGACAACCGGTTCAGTCACCATCGATCTGCCGGAGCCAACCCTGATGGACGTCATCGAAATTCAGGAATACATCCCCCTCGGCCAGAGGATCTCTTCCTTCCAGACCGAGGTTATGCTCGACGGCAATTGGGTTGACTATGGCAGCGGAAAGACCATCGGCTACAAGCGCCTGGTCAAGGGCAACCCGGTTGTCGCAGAAAAAATCCGCGTCACAGTGACCGATGCGCTCGCCGTTCCGCTGCTCAACAACATCAGTGTTTACAAGGCGGACGAGCGAATCGCCCTGGCGGCGCAGGCTGTCCCCGGCAAGATTGAGGCGGAGGACGCCTCCAAGGTCAACGGCCGCACCATCATTGAGAACTGCCCTGAGGGCACCAAGAACCTCGGCTATGTCCAAAATGGGGACTACGCGCTCTACCAGGGCGTTCGGTTTGACCAAACCCCTCTCAAATTCAACCTCCGCTATTCGGGTGAGGGTAATCCGCAGATCACCCTGCGGCTCGACAGCCTCGACGGCCCGGTCATCGCCCAGCTCACCGCTAATTCGACGGGATCCTACAGCAGCTACAAAACAGCCTCAGCCGACGTCACCTATGACGGGGAAATCACCGGCTATCACGACATTTACCTCTGTCTCAACGCGGGGCTCAACGTCAACTGGTTTGAGCTCACTGGAAAAAATACCATGAACCTTTCTCCGGCGCGGCAGACGGTGTATGAAGGGGATGTCGCAGAGGTGACGGTCATCCGCAGCGAGGAGGACCTCTCCGAGCCGGTCACCGTGCAGGTGGAGACAGCGCCCGGAACAGCGGTGCATGGGCGGCATTACCTCGACATCACCCAGACGCTTACCTTTGTTCCGGGTGAAACCGAACAAACCGTGCAGATCCAGACGGTGGACAACAGCGAAGCAGAGGGAGACACCGCCTTTTCCGTACTTCTCAAAACCCCGTCCGGGAATGCTGTAGTCGGGTCTGTTTCAACTGCGGTTATCACGATACGCGATAATGACCAGCCAGTTGACAAAACCGAGCTCGACGCGGCGATTGCCGATGCGGAGGCACGGCAGCAGCCGCTTTATTCCCCCGACAGCTGGGCGGCGCTGCTTGAAGCGAAGCTTGCCGCACAGCAGGTGCAGGCAGACTCAGACGCCAGCCAAAAAGAAGTGGACCTTGCCGCCGCGGCACTCAACGCAGCCCTTGCAGCGCTCAAGGACATGCAGTACAACGCGCAAAATCCGGTGCAGCTCTCGGTCACCGAGCCGGTTGAGGTGGAGGCGGAGTTTCTCGTTCCGACTGGTATCGCCCGGGTCAATTCCCGCGCGGGGGACAGCAACGGCAAGGAAGTCGAGGAAATGGGCACTTTCCCCCGCGGCGTCGGCGAGCTTGAATTCTACTTTAACGCCCCGGCTGCCGGAACCTATGAAATCACCATGCGCTACTTCACCGGCGCGCAGAACACCATGAAATGGAGCAACAACCAGACCGGCGCGCTGGAGATCAGCGGACAGATGGCATTCCCCTTCTCCGGGTCGGGAGGACGGTTCCAGGAATCCACCTTTGCCGTGGAGGTGCCCAAGGCGGGCCCAAACATGCTGCGTTTTTACAACGATGAAGCGGGCACCTGCAA
>CBCSOX010000311.1:0-1683 GCA_965141735.1 uncultured Oscillospiraceae bacterium
CAGCAAACGAGGGTACGGTTGGATAGCGGCTTCCCTTGCTGACCTGCACGGTGACAACCTGCCCCTTTTCAATCGGCTTGTCAGGGTCGACATCCTGGGTACAGATCTCCCCTTTGGCGTATTCGTCGCTGTAGATCTGATCCCCGATGGTGATTTTAACCACGTCGGTGTAAACAGGGTCCGAAGTGACAATGTCAACATCCTTGCCGAGGAGGTTGAACATCCGGTACTCCGTCTGCATCGAAGTGCTGCCCGTAGGCTTTGAAGAACTCGGGGCGGACGCACTCGAAGAACCCGACGAGGAGGAACTGAAGAGGGAAGAACTCGACGAGGAGCTGGCAGGAGTGTCATCCCCTTGACCGCCAAAGAGGTAGAGCAGAATGAAGATTGAGACGACTATCAAAATAGCACCCGTTACCCCCATGGCGATGAGTATGTATTTTTTGGAGGATTTCTCCTCCTGCTCCTCTCTGAGCTCCCGTTTCTCCTCAGGAATGTCGAGCTGGAACTGGCTTGGCTTGGCGCCCCGCGGCGCAGAAGTGATATCCCCTTTCAGTTCGGACATCGTCTGTGTCCTCAGTTTGGGGGAGATGGTCAGCGCCGACATCAGCGCGATGGAAACCGATTTTGGCACCGAGGCGTTGAGGGAGTCGGGCGGCAGAAGGTTGTCGTTGCCGGTGCGGGTTTTGGAATCCGGCGGCATGGTGCCGGTGAGCGTTTTATAGATCGTGGCCGCAAGGGAGTAGACGTCGGTCCAGGCGCCGCAGCTGTCCATCGGGGTCTCATACTGCTCGGGGGCAGCATAGCCTTTGAACAGCTCGGTGTTGATCACACTCTGCCGGTTGTGCAGCTCGGGGATGGAAAACCCGCTGATCTTCATCTGGTTTTTCGCGGTGACATAAATCGTTTCCGGACTCAGGCCGTAATGGAAAATGCCGATTTTGTGCAGTTCCCCGAGCGTCTTCATGGTGGGGAGGAAGAGCGCGGCCGCATCGTCCCAGCTCAGCTCGCCGAAATGATCGGCGAGGTATTCTCTTAGGTTCTCCCCTTCGATGTGCTCCATGACGGCGTAAACCGTATTGTTTTGTTCAAATGTGCTGTAGATCTGAATGATGTTGGCCAGGGTGCGAATTTTTGACAGGGTGTTGTTGAGAAGAGTAAACTCCGACCGCATTTCCTCAAATACCTGCCGGCTCCCGTCATCCACCTGGAGCGAACCGTCCGGGAGGCGGCGCGCCACTGTACCGGGCATGAACTCCTTGATTTCGACGACGAGATCGATCTCGGTATCATAGGCAATGTACACGCCGCTCTCCCCGTTGGAGCGCAGCAGCATCCCGAGCACGTAGCGGTCGTTCAGCACCGTTTTGGGAGGCAGATAGGACAAAAATGTTGAATTTTTTCCATTGATGTGGCCGCAGGCGGGGCAGATGTTGGTCGCCCCCAACGCCCGCATGCATTTTTCACAGCGTTTTAAATCGCCTGTCATCTACAGGTACCTCCAATATAAACTATACAATTATCATAACAGCATCATGGACAGATGTCAACTAAACGGAGATTGCATTGGTTTACAAAAAAATGAAGTGAAAAAGACAAAATGATGTCATAAAAGGCCGGCATTTCTCTGAAAATGCCAGCCTTTTTCAACTTCAGTTGCTTTGATCTGCTTTTTCTGTGAAA
>CBCSOX010000312.1:0-1629 GCA_965141735.1 uncultured Oscillospiraceae bacterium
GAAGTGCACCTTGGGGAAAGCGGCGGCCCGGAGCGGCAAGACTAGGCGGTTCTGATCCTCACAGGCAGCGCGCCTAAAACTGTTCCGGCGTGTGTCCGCGGGCGGTGTCATTTGATCAACCTGTGCCGCGTGCGCCCAAGCTTTTGCCCCGCTCATCAGTGCGGGCAGTTTCCTGGGCGCAGGGGCTGAAGTTCAGGGCCGGTGTTCGTGATCGATCCGGCGGCTGACGGCGGCGCTGCTGTAACAGCAATTTGGAGCAGGTTCCCCCTGTTTGTTCTCGCTCGCCGGGGCCTCTATGGCCGACTCGCGAGAAACTGCAACCGGTATAAGCAGAGGGGCTTTCGGCTTTTTGCTCCCAGAAACAGCCCCTATGTTCTAAAAGGCTTTATCCCATGCCTGCGGCAAGAGCGGACAGGAATTTTCCGCCGGGCAGTTTTCAATACGAAAAAAGCAATCCGGCGCATATGCGCCGGATTGCTTGGATTTTCCGCCCCTTTGAAGTGTGTGTTATCCGTCGAAATCTTCAATCAGCCGGCGCAGCTCGGCATCCGAGCGGATTTCAATGCCCTGCTCCAAGGCGAGCCGGTCGAGTTCGGGAAGAACCGAGGTATCGATGTCAAGCACCTGCCCTGGCTCCGCGTTTCCCGGTGCGAAAATTCCGATTTTACCGTCGTGCTCTTTGACCACGTATTGATAGGTGACTGCCTCGCTCACCGAGGTGTCCGACGCGCGGCTGACCTGATTGAAGGTGGTCACAAACAGGATGACCGACAACAGCAGCACGACCGACGACATACTCACGAGCAGGACAGCGGTTTTTTTCATATTCATAGGATCCACCTCCTCGCTGCCTTTAGTGTTCACTGGAATGGAAAAAATATACACTATCGTGAGATTCTCCCTCTCAACCGTCACAAATCGGTTACAAACAGCGCGGAAAACCCCTTTAAAATATGAATAATTAGCGAATCAGCTTAACAACTGCATGGTTTTATGATATAATGTCAAGGATTTAAAGAAGGAGGCGATAACTCGATGCGAAAGAAAAGCAGGGATCTATCCAGCGGTTCGGAATTCGATACCAAGGATATCTTCAGCTCCACCAAAGCAGACAAGAAATCGAGAAAAAAGCCTAAAAAACAAAGAAGTCCATTTAAGCGCGTCATGATTGCCCTGGGGAAAGCGATCGTCGCACTCTTTTTGGTCGGGGTGATCACCGGGAGCATCGTGGTGACCGCGTTGACCGTTTATGTAATGAAAGCAACCGAAACCGATTCGGACATCAGCCTGGAAAAAGACGCTGTTATGACCAGCGGCATCACGACGATTTATGGGCAGCAGAACGGCGAATGGATCGCCCTGGCCAAGATGTCCGGCGGTACAAAGCGCATTTGGTGCGACATCACCGATGTGCCGCCCCATGTGAAAAACGCCTTTGTCGCGATTGAGGACAAACGCTTTTACGAGCACGAGGGGGTTGACTTTAAAAGAACCTTCCTCGCGTTTGCCAACATGATCCTGCATTTCTGGGACAGCAATCAGGGCGGTTCAACCATCACCCAGCAGCTGGTCAAAAACCTGACGAATGACACGGTGCAGACCCCGACCCGTAAGGTGCGGGAAATCTTC
>CBCSOX010000313.1:0-1620 GCA_965141735.1 uncultured Oscillospiraceae bacterium
AGGTCTATCTTGTGCAGATTGAGGGAAGTTCCTCGGTCAACGGCAAGATGCTCACAGAAAAAGACGCAGCGGAGGCGGCAGGCGAATCGCTCACCATACGCGCGGAAACCGACAGCCATCTGCTGCTGTTTGAAATGGCGCAGGATATAGGAGGAAACCGATGAAAGATTTTTGCAAGGTTCTGCAGACGCGCAGAAGCGTATACGGAATTTCTGATGCAAGCCCCATCTCCCAGGAGGAAATCTGCACGCTGGTCAAACAGGCGGTGCTGCACACCCCATCCTCATTTCACATGCAGAGTGCGCGGGCAGTCCTGCTGTTTGGCAGCCACCACAAAAAGCTGTGGGAGATCACCCGTGACATACTGGCCGAGCTCGTCCCAGCAGGGCAGTTCAGTGCAACCGAGAAAAAAATTCAGTCGTTTGAAGCGGGCTATGGTACCGTCCTCTTTTTTGAAGAGACCGAAACCATACGCCAGTATGCTGCAAAATACAGCGATTACCGCGACAACTTCCCCATTTGGGCGCAGCAGGCCAATGGGATGCTGCAATTCGCTGTGTGGAACCTACTGGAAGAACAGGGATTGGGCGCCTCATTGCAGCATTACAACCCGCTGATTGATGGGAAGGTGCGCAGTCAGTGGGGAATTTCCCCCTCTTGGCAGTTGATCGCTCAGATGCCGTTCGGCGCCCCCACTCTCAAACCGGGGGAGAAAAAATTCCTTGATATCAACGACCGGGTCCGCATCTTCCGCTAGCTGGCTGCACTATTGAACCGGAAGGAAAACCTGTTGACCTCCCTGCCCCTTTTCGAATCAATGCAACGGGCGGTGTCCCTCTGAATCAGATCCCCTCATAGGGCTGCAAAGCGGATGCTTTCCCGCACATGGCGCAAAACAAGCAGCTGATTTTAACTGCGTCTCATTCACAAAGCAGTAGATTCACTTTTCACATGGTGAACAACGTATACTCAATTTAACACATACAAAAGTGGTGGGCTGCACCAATAGAAAAGAGCTTGCGGCTGGCACAGCTTCTCAAAGAAAACTGTGGCATTGTCCTAGCATTACACGGTTTGCCGCCGATCTCTGCAGCAGCCCTCTTTTAAAATGATTGGGTTGTCTTTCGCTTTCAACAAGTCTTATTCCAAATAAAACTGTGGGTTAACGCTATGATGAGCCTGCGCAGACAGAGACTGCGCAGGCTCATGCATTGACGGCTCCTTTCGGTCGAACCGCTCATTTTCGGGCGGTCAGGATGGGTGTCCTTCCCCCTCAGGCTGTATTCTGACGAGATACCCGGAGGAATTCTCAAAAATACGGTCAAGGGATTCCCAATATGCCGGTGCATATTGGTACAGATCATTTTGGTTGTTTTTGATTACAACCGCATACTCACATTGCTGAATCCTCTCCACAACCTCGCTGAGTTCGTAGTTCCAAAAGCGAAACTTTGAAAGGCGCTGGTTGGAAATTCCCTCATACCAGCCGTACTGCTCCTGTGTCCCCACGAGCGGAACGGTTTCCCCCGCGTAATTCATCCGCACGTATTGGAACAGTTCGAGTGCTCCGGGATCCATCGGAGCCCAGGAGGGGTTGTCTATATTGATCTGATAGAGGCG
>CBCSOX010000314.1:0-1620 GCA_965141735.1 uncultured Oscillospiraceae bacterium
ATGGCGCGAACCATTGGAACAACGGCAAGCACAACGCACCATCCGCTGAGAACATAACACGCCATAGAAATCCGCTTAAACCGCTCCACGCTGATTGCATTGAGGACAATCCCAATCGCGGCACAGCCCCACACCACCCCGAAAATTGTCCAGCCGAGCGCCCCGCGCAGTGTGACAAGGGTAAGCGGCGTATAGGTGCCCGCAATCAAAATAAAAATGGAGGAATGGTCGAACACACGCAGCACAAATTTTGCTGCCTTGTTGGTAATCGCATGATAAATAGTCGACATGGTAAACAGAATGATCAGGCTGGTTCCGTAGACCGCTGCGCTGACAACTTTGTAGGCGTCCCCCGAAAAAGCAGAGAAGACGATGAGCAGGACGCATCCGGCAATGGAAAGCGCGGCGCCAAGTCCATGAGTGACCGAGTTTGCAATTTCTTCACCGAGGGTATAAGAGGGTGTGCTTCTGATTGGAGTGGTTGCGTTGTTCATAGATTGAGTGAAACCTCCCTTGTATGGTGTCTTTCACTATAATCTATGAAGATGACATTATTGTGAATAAACTCTCAATTTTGTTAATTCTCTCGTCTGCGAAAAACTTTGCAGGAGATGAGGTAGGAGAGGAAAAACAAAACCGCAACCGGAAGGATGGCGAAATCCGCCAACTGGTTGATCCTGTCACCCGCGGGAAGCTCCACCCCAAGCTCTTTGAGCACAAACACCCCGGCAATGAGCAGGGCGACCAGGACGGGCAGAAGCAGACGGCTTTTCTCGGTGCCGAATCGGAAAATGATCGGGAGCATGATCGAGACGAACAACAGCGAACCGACAACTGTAAAATAAAAGGTGTGCAGCGTGTCGCCAAAATTCAAATTGCCAAAAGCAACTGAAATAAAGTTGAACAACAGGCTGACAACTACCCCGGTAAGGATAAACAAAAGAGAGGAGATGTATTTGCTCAGCACGATCTGGTTTTTCTTGATCGGCAGCGTGCCCGCATAGATATTCCATTTATAGCTGTCGTCGTAGGCACAGGTGGTGACCACGAGCATTGCGGAAACCAGCAGAATAATCGCCGCAAAAAAGGAAAAATCCTTCATGAAGACGCCCATGACCACATAGAGGAGGAGAATTCCCACGAACATGCGCGCCTGTCCCCGCAGAATCAAAAAATCCTTTACAATAAGCCCTTTCATTTTGCTTCCCCTTTCACGTAATACAAAATAATATCTTCTACTGTGACGTTGTCGATCACCACATTGGGGTTTTTCCGGGCAATTCGGCTTTTGTCCTTGACAAGCACTTCATAACCGAATCGGTTGCGGTGATAGCCAATATAGTCTGTTCGGCTGAGGTTGCGAAACTCCTCTTCCCCGCATTTGAGCACGCCGTATTGGTAGAGCAGCTCATCTTTGGACTCACTGAACACAACCTGCCCCTCATGGATGAAGGTGATGTAGTCCGCAATCTTTTCCAGGTCGCTCGTAATGTGGGAGGAAAACAGGATCGCGTGCTCTTCATCCTGAATAAAATCGAGAAAAATGTCCAGAATCTCATTGCGGACAACTGGGTCAAGCCCACTCGTCGGCTCGTCGAGAATCAGCAGCTTTGGATGATG
>CBCSOX010000315.1:0-1610 GCA_965141735.1 uncultured Oscillospiraceae bacterium
ACCTGCGCCGCTGCAATCTGACCCAAGCGCTGTTGCAAAACTCTCGCTTGGCTCAGGCGGACCTGCGGGAAGCAAAACTTGCCGGTGTGGACTTTCGCCAGGTCCGAATGCGCAAAACAAAGATTGACCTCGAGCAAGCAGTGGTGATCGCCGAGTGCCTCGGGGCGTCGGTCTATTAAAAACAGGAGTGTACATCATGCAAGAAATTCTCTATCTTGTCATCCCCTGCTACAACGAGCAGGAAGTACTTCACGAAACAGAAAAACAGCTCACCATCAAGATCAACAGCATGATCGACCGTGGCCTGGTTTCAAACCAAAGCAAAATTGTATTTGTCAATGACGGCTCCAAGGATAATACCTGGAGGATCATTCAGGAGCTGCACGATCAAAACCCCCTTGTGCAGGGGATCAATCTCTCCCGCAACAAGGGCCACCAGAATGCGCTGCTCGCCGGCCTGATGACGGTTAAGGAGCACGCGGACATGGTGATTTCGCTCGACGCTGATTTGCAGGATGACATCGATGCAATCGACCGGTTTGTGGAAAAGTATTATGAGGGGAACGACGTTGTCTACGGGGTGCGCAGTGCCCGTAAAACAGATACCTTTTTCAAAAAATTCACTGCCCAGGGATTTTACAAAGTCATGAAGGGGCTGGGGGTAGACATTGTCTACAACCACGCCGACTACCGCCTGATGAGCAAGCGCGCCCTCGACGAACTCGAGCATTTCAAGGAGGTCAACCTTTTTTTGCGCGGTATTGTGCCGCTCATTGGCTTCCAATCGGCGATCGTCCCTTACGAACGGCATGAGCGGTTTGCCGGAGAATCCAAATATCCGCTCAAAAAGATGCTCAGCTTTGCGATGGACGGGATCACCTCGTTCAGCGTCAAGCCGATCCGGATGGTAACGGCTGCCGGCATTCTCATTTTCAGCATCAGCATCCTGATGCTGATCTATTTCCTTGTGCTCCATCTGCTGCGCCACACCGTCGCAGGCTGGACCACCATCGTCATTTCTGTCTGGGCCATCGGAGGGCTCCAGCTCCTTGCGACTGGCATCATCGGAGAATACATCGGCAAGATTTACATGGAAACTAAGGAGCGCCCCAAGTTTATTGTGGAACGGTATTTAAAATAGCACCCGCTGACTGACAAAACGCAGCCTGGGAGGACAACTGCCAGGCTGCGTTTTTTATTCTATAGGAGTATTGTTGAGTTGACAAGCTGAAAAAATGTACGCTGCTATCCTCCGCTCCGGCGCGACGGTGAAGAGCTCCTGTCGGTTCCACAACATCTTTGTTCATCTTCTCTCATATCTCCTTACACCAGCAGTGTGTCCGCAAAGCGAGAATGTTGGCTGCTGTTTCGCCCGTTTGTCGCTCCCCTTCACATGAGAGACGAAGCTTGCACGCCGTCCACGAACAATGCGGACATCAGGGCAGGATTTTCGGGATTTAAAAACAACGTGTTTTTTCTGATCGTCAGTCTTGTTTTGTCAAACAGAAAATCAAAACCACGCGTTGAACGGGTGGTATGACCAGGCCTTATAAGAGCCAAACTCCTGTGGTAGCCCCCTACTCGGGGGCTGTTTTTATTTGCCCTGTTTT
>CBCSOX010000316.1:0-1569 GCA_965141735.1 uncultured Oscillospiraceae bacterium
GGTCATCCGGTTCAACATCGCCTTTGCGCTGCTTGTCAAAGCCGTTGTGCTTGTGCTCGCGGCAACGGGATTCGCTCCAATGTGGCTCGCCGTCTTTGCCGATGTCGGCGTCTCGATCCTCTCGGTTATTAACGCGACGAGGATCCTCCGCTTCAAGCTCAAGCAGCCTGTTGCAACCAAATCGTTTGCATCTCTGCCAGATGAACGGTAAGCAGTAAAATTTTCATCCTTTTGCGGCACTCCTGCTTGCAGGTACTGCGATCGTCCTCAAAAGACGCAGACAAAACTTGTTCCATCAGCTCCTGCTGACTGAGTATTAAAAGGCACCAGCTCTCTCGCTGGTGCCTTTCACTTTCTCTTCATGGCTATAAAATGCACCCCTTTCGTCCTCAGGTAGGACGGAAGGGGTGCATTTTATAACCAGCCGCTACAGGCGTACGCAAACGAGAGCGTGTCTGCTCAGGGGTTCTGCCACAACAAGGCCTTTCGGTCCCGGATCAAACCCTAGAGCCAATCCGAAACTCACTGCCATCGCCAGCGGAACGAATGTCCTGTTTTACACCGTTTGATTTTGACAATCGGTCCAATTAACAGAGAGCCGCAGTTGCTGCAGAGCAACCCAAGTCAATGGGTGGTTCCAGCATGCTTTTAGGGCAATTCAATTTTCATCTCTGCTGCTTGCCCAGTGTAAACACAGCTGGTGAATGTCAACACAAAAAACCACCGGAAAATGCCCGTCTCTCGTTGTGAATAGAGCAGTGATCCCGTGGTTTGATTGTATCAAAAGCAGGCGGTCAGGGATGCTCCCCGCCGCCGTACTTTTTATTTTCTGTTTTTGAAGATCGCCATGATCTTGTCAAAGTCTTCCTCCGCACTGCTGAAGATATCCTCTTCCGCCTTCTGGGGGACTGGCTCCTTTTCCGGCTCCTGCTTGAGGTCCACCCCGGTGATGTCCGAAATGGTCTTTTTCTCAATCTTATCCTTAAAATCGGTGTCAAAGCCGGTGGCGATGACCGTGACCTTGATTTCATCCTCCAGGCTCTCGTCAAAGGCAACGCCGAAGATGATGCTCGCATCAGGATCCACCGCCTCGCTGATGCGGTTGGACGCTGCGTCCACCTCGTCGAACTCGATCGACGGGGATGCGGTGACGTTGATGATCAGGCCCTTTGCTCCCTCAATCGAGGTCTCGAGCAGGGGGCTCGAAATCGCCATTTCCGCAGCCGCGGTCGCCTTGTCCTTGCCCTCGCCATAGCCCACGCCCATGTGCGCGTAGCCTGCGTCGCGCATAATCGCGCTGACATCGGCGAAATCGAGGTTGATGAAGCCGGGGGTGTTGATGAGCTCAGAGATGCTCTGCACGCCCTGCTTGAGCACATTGTCCGCCGCCTCAAATGCGGTTGCCAGGGTGATCTTCTGATTGGCAAGCAGTTTCAGGCGCTCGTTCGGGACAACGACGAGCGAGTCGACGTTCTGGCGAAGCTGTGCAATGCCCGCCTCGGCCTGCTTCATCCTGCGCGCTCCCTCAAAGAGAAACGGCTTGGTGACAACGCCGACGGTGAGAATGCC